>CANFPU010000244.1 GCA_947448955.1 Burkholderiales bacterium | reverse complement strand
GGAGGGGTTCGTGGCGGTCATGGCGTTTGCGTGATGAGCTTGTGAGGTGGCTGCCCGCCAGCGGGCAATGCATCGCCGCAGGCATTGGAGATCCAGCTGCCGGCGTCGATGAAAAAGCCACCGGTTTGTAGCGGATCGGCGCCAGTTTGATGGCAGTCTCGGATGGTGACGTGGCGCGCCGGACATGCGCGCTACGCCGACCAGCCTTTCAATCGATCACGGCATCGGCGCGTGCTGGGCGCAAGGCGGTTTGGTGTAGGCGATCACGGTGGATGTCACGCCCGTTTCATCAATCATCGAGGCGGCTAGCAGCGCCAAGTCCAGGTTGGTTTGCTGAGCATTCATGAACATCACCACATTGACCCACCTGCGGGCGATGTAGCGGTAATTCGCCGAGCCCTTGGGGTACTTGGCGGCAACCTGCGTGGCCACATAGTCGCTGGTGATGCTGGCGAGGTCGTTTTCAGCGGCGTTCATCGCGTCCTCAATGGCGTCCGTCAGAATTTTCTGGTAGTTGGCGGTGTCGTTCCCAAGCGCGACCCCTTTCGTAGCGAATGCTGCTGCTTTGGCTGCAGATGAGACAGGGCCTGCCGCGCCAGCGGTACCGACAAAGGCGATGATCTGAAGCGGTCCGACCACCATGTCGGTGATGCCGCGCCCGCAGCTCTCGGCGGTCGCTGCGCAAGCCGCCGCGCCACATTCAACGGTGCCTGAAGCGCAAGCGGGATTGCAGTTCGTGACGTTGCAGGTGTAGCTGTCGCGCGGCGGCAGGTAGCACAGGCCAGCCTGCAGCACGCGATCACTGTTGCACCCCGGGCTTCCGCTGGTGGCACGCGTGTACGACCCTTTGGTCGGATCTGCCGAGGTGCCGCCCATGCCGGCGGGCACGTCCAAATAGCACATCGAGGCCGACTTGTGGTAGCCGGATCTGCAGCCGTCCTCCACCAGACCACCGACACAACCGCCCAAGAACTTGCTCTTGCAATTGTCCCAACGAACCGGCGAATAGCTTGAGCTGCCATTGAAGTGGCAGGTCAGCCCCATGTCGGTGTAGCCGTCCGGGCAGGACGACTGCAGGCAGGTGGGCGTGCCGTTGTCGGAGAAACCAGCTCTGCAACTTTCATAGCAGAACGCGCCGCGCGCATCCTTGCCCGTACCGCAGTTGCTCGGCGCGATCCCGATGCCGCGGTCATAGCTCTGGCGATAGCAGAACGGCGTGGTGGCAATCGTCCGCTCGCTGGCGATCCATTTCATGATGGCGTCGCCTTGGGCCGCCGTCAGCGTGGTGCCTGCAACGACATAGGAGCCCTTTTTGGCTGTCGTGGCGCCGGTGGTCGTGCCGGTCGTCGTGCCGGCGTTGCAGGTGCCCACCGACGGTGTGGCGCAGACTTGCCCATTGGTCCAAGTGGCGCCAGACAGCGTGGCACCGGCGAAATTGGCGGACGTGATTGTCGACCCGCTGAAATTCGCCCCCCGCAGGTCGGCATTGGAGAAGTCGGCTTTGTACTTGGCCGTCGGGCTGAAGGTGGCGTTCGAGAGGTTGGCGCCGGACAGGTTGGCGCCAGGCACCCGGATGCCGTTCTTGTTGCAACCTGACCAGTTGACGCCCGGTCCGGCCGGATCGGTGCAAGCGGCCTGCGCGCTTGTGGCGGTCAAAGCCGCCAGCGCCAGCGCGGCCAGCAGTTGTTTGAGCAGATTCATCAGAGTTCCTCGTCGGGGTTTGATGGGGGTCAGCCTCGTGACGTGATCGGTTCAGGCGCAAATCTGAGCGATATCACTGATCTAAGACTTTTGGCACTTTACCAATCGGCATTTCGCCAAGCTTGCACAAGCTTGCACAAGCTTGCGAAGGCGGTGGTGTGATCGCGCAGGCGATCCACGGGCTGCCACCCGACCGGCCATACCGACCCGGGCCGCGCCGGTACGGAACGAGCCGACCCGTTTCAGGTCGCGGTGGCTTGTCGCACGGCCCGCGCCCAGCCGGCCATCATGTCCTGCGCACGCTCGCGCGGCAGCGTCGGATGGAAGCGGCGGTCGACTTGCCACAGGGCCTCCAGCTCCTCGAGGTTGCGCCACACGCCGGTGGCCAGCCCCGCCAAGTAGGCTGCGCCCAGCGCGGTGGTCTCAATCACCTTGGGTCGCACCACCGGGATGCCCAGCAGGTCGGCCTGGAACTGCATCAGCAAGTCGTTGACGCAGGCGCCGCCGTCGACCCGCAGTTCGCTGACCGCCAGCGGTGGTGCCGATCCGCCCGAACCGGCCGCGTCGCGGCCCATCGCCAGCAGCAGCGCTGCGCTCTGGAAAGCGATGCTCTCGAGCGCGGCGCGGGCGATGTGGGCGACCGTGCTGCCGCGGGTCAGGCCGACGATCGCGCCGCGTGCCTGCGCGTCCCAGTAAGGCGCGCCCAGCCCGGTGAAGGCTGGCACGAACATCACGCCGCCGGCGTCGGGCACGCTCTCGGCCAGCGCTTGCACCTCGCTGCTGGCCTTGATCGCGTGCAGCCCGTCGCGCAGCCACTGCACCACCGCGCCGCCGATGAACACGCTGCCTTCGAACGCGAATTCGGGTCGGCAGTTGGGCTGACCGTTGGGCTGACCGGTGGGCCGACCGTTGGATCGACTGTCGGGCCGGCCGTCGGGCGCTGCGCCGGCCGCGCCGGGCGCGACCCCAACCTGGGCAGTGGCGGTGGTGATCAGCCCGTTCTCGCTGAGCCTGAACTGGTCGCCGGTGTGCATCAGCATGAAGCAGCCGGTGCCGTAGGTGTTCTTGGCCAGCCCGGCCTTGAAGCAAGCCTGTCCGAACAGCGCGCTCTGCTGGTCGCCGGCCATCCCGGCCACCGGGATCGAGGCGCCTAGCAGCGCGGCGTCGGTCTCGCCATAGACATGGCTGCTGGGGTGGACCGCCGGCAGCAGGCTGTCGGGCACGTGCAGCAGCTTGAGCAGCTCGCGGTCCCAGACGTTGTGGCGGATGTCGAACAGCATCGTCCGCGACGCGTTGCTGACGTCGGTGGCGTGGACCCGGCCCCCGGTGAGCTTGAACAGCAGCCAGGCGTCGACCGTGCCGAAGGCCAGATCGCCATGCGCTGCAGCGATGTGCGCGCCTTTGACATGGTCGAGGATCCAGCGGATTTTGGTGGCCGAGAAGTAGGCGTCCACCACCAACCCGGTGCTGCGCCGAATCTGCTCGGCGCTGCCTTGCTCGCGCAACTGGGCGCACAGCGGTTCGCCGCGCCGGTCCTGCCAGACGATCGCGTGGTGAATGGCCTGGCCGGTGCGGCGATTCCAGACCACGGTGGTCTCGCGCTGGTTGGTGATGCCGATGGCCTTGATGTCGCGCGCGGCCAGCCCGGCCTTGGCGATCGCCTCGCGGGCGGTGGCCAGCTGCGTCTGCCAGATCTCTTCGGGGTCGTGTTCGACCCAGCCGGGCTGGGGGTAGATCTGGCGGAATTCGCGCTGCGCCATCGCGACCATCTGTCCGGCATCGTCGAACACGATGCTGCGCGAGCTGGACGTGCCCTGGTCGAGGGCGAGGATGAAGCTCATGCGGGGTCTCCTGGGGCGGATGATGGTGCGGAAGGGGCGCTGTCGGGCAGTACGCAGGCCACGCCGGCCTCGCTCAGCAAGGGGTTGAAACTGGCGGGCGGTGGGCTGTCGGTGAACAGCTTGTCGACCTGGTCGAGCCGACCCATTTCGACCATCGCCGGGCGGTTGAACTTGCTGTGGTCGGCCGCCAGCCAGACCTGGCGGCTGGCGCGGATGATGGCCTGCGCGACCTTGACCTCGCGGTAGTCGAAGTCGCGCAGCGTGCCGTCTGACTCGATGCCCGAGATGCCGATCAAGCCGATGTCGACCCGGAACTGGGCGATGAACTCGACCGTGGCTTCGCCGATGATGCCGAGGTCGCGGCTGCGAACCAGTCCACCGGCGACGATCACCTCGCAATCGGGGTTGTCGCCGAGCAAGGCGGCGACATGGAGGTTGTTGGTGATCACACGCAAGCCCCTGTGCTGCAGCAACTCGCGCGCCACCGCCTCGACGGTGGTGCCGATATTGAGGATCAGACTGCAACCGTTGGGCACCTGACGCGCCACCGCGCGGGCGATGCGGCGTTTGGCCTCCTCGTTGAGCGCCTGGCGCTGTCGGTAGGCCAGGTTCTCGGTGGTGCTGCCAGGCAGGCGAACACCACCGTGAAATCGCGCCACCAGCCCCGCGTTGGACAGCAGCTTGACGTCGCGCCTGACGGTCTGCAAGGTGACGCCGAAGCGCTCGGCCAAGGCCTCGACGCTGACCGATCCGAGCTCGCGAACGGTTTCGATCACGCCGGCCTGGCGCGGGTTGGGTGTCAAGGTGTTCACGGGCTGGGTTGGAGGGGGCCCCCAAGGTTAAGCGATGTCAGCCCGGCCCGGGTGCGGGAAAACCGGCGGACGAGTCGACACTGCTTCGACTGCAAAGGAGCAAAATCGAAGCAAAATATTTATGAAACGAACATCATACAAATTGATTGCGCCACAATGCCTGGCATTGATGCCGAGGAGACGATGGTGATCCAGCCCATGAAGAGCGATGACGCGACGCCCGCCATGTCTTGTGACGTGTTGGTCGTGGGCGGCGGCATCAATGGCGCAGGCATTGCAAGAGACCTGGCCGGTCGAGGTTTGAAGGTCGTGCTGTGCGAGCAGGACGATTTGGGCCGTCATACCTCGTCGGCGTCGACCAAGCTGATCCACGGTGGGCTTCGCTACCTGGAGTATTACGAGTTTGGCTTGGTGCGCAAGGCGCTGGCAGAGCGCGAGCGTTTGTTCAGGAGCGCGCCGCACATCATGTGGCCGCTGCGATTTGTGATGCCGCACGACGCGTCGATGCGGCCGGTCTGGATGGTTCGCCTGGGCCTGTTCCTGTACGATCACCTGGCCAAGCGTGAGTGGCTGCCCGGCAGCACCACGCTCGATTTGCGCCGCCACGCCACGGGTGCGCCGCTCAAGCCCCAGTACACCCGTGGATTCGAGTACAGCGACGGCTGGGTCGACGACGCGCGGTTGGTGGTGCTCAACGCGGTGGACGCGGCTGCGCGTGGCGCGACCATCCTGACGCGTTGCCGCTGCGAGCGTGCCGAGCGCAGCGCTGGCGGCTGGCTCGCCACGCTGCAACCCGTGGGCGGCG
>CANFPU010000243.1 GCA_947448955.1 Burkholderiales bacterium | reverse complement strand
TCGCTGCCGAGCGCGGCCCGGACCTGTTCCTTGGTCAGCATCACGTCGGTGGTGGGCAGGTCGGGGAAGGTGGTCGCCACGGGGGTGGCGGTTTCGGTGCTGGTCGGCAGGCTGGCCGCCGTCCAGGCGGAGTAGCCGCCGTTCATCACTTTGATCTTGGGATAGCCCAACCAGGTCAGCAGGTAGTAGCCGCGGCAACTCTGGCCGTAGCCGCCGTTCAGCGCGTCTTCGTAGAACACGGCGGTTTCCGTACCCGACAGGCCGGCTTCGCCGAAGGCCTTGGCGAAGGTGGCCTTCAGCGCCTCCAGGCCTTCTGCGGTCGAGGTCGCCAGGTAAGTGAAGATCTCGCGCAGGTTGATGGCGCCGGGCACATGGCCGGCGTTATAGGTGTCGGCGTCGCGGGTGTCGATCACGACCGTCGGTTCGGTGGCCATCAGGGCCTGCAGTTCGATTGGCGAGATGAGGGTCGGGGTGGCAGTCATGGGCAGGAACTCCTGTGTTGAACGAGGGTGGTGGCAATCGATTCATTGCAAAGCCTGTGCCAAGCGCTGGCGTATCGCGGCGGGGTTGCACCAGGCGCATGGCGTTGCTGCGTCTCTGCCCCGTCATCAGGCCTGGCAAGCGGGCCTGGCAAGCGGGCCGGGCAAGCGTGCTGGGCAAGCGTGCTGGGCAAGCGGGCTGGGCCGCCACGGCCGTGAGGGCCGTCTCTCGGGCCAGGCCGTACGCTGGGTTTCCACGAAATGGCGACATTTCGTTGGACTTTGTCGACAATCTGTCGTCGGTAGTCAGGCAGGCGGCAAAACGGCCTGTCGTCAGGCCGATGGCAGACCCAGCTTGCGCAGCCGGTAGCCGAACTGGCGTGGCGTCATGCCCAGCGACTGCGCGGCGCGCGACTGGTTGCCCTTGTGCCGTGCCAGCGCGTCAAGCAAGGCCTGCTCCGGGTGCGAGGTCGCTGGCCAGTAGTCGCGCACGGCGCCCGCGCTGTTGTTGGGTTCAGCGGGTGCTGGCGCCAAGGCCACCGCGTGCGGCGGCGGCCCGGTGCTGATGTCCAGTTGCTCTGGCGAGCCGTCCTGCAGCATTCGCTGCACGGTGGCTTCCTGCACCAGCGGCGCGTCGGCGAGCAGCACCATGCGCTCGATGACGTTGGTCAGCTCGCGGATGTTGCCCGGCCAGGGGTGACGGGCCAGCCTCGCCAGTGCCTCGGGTGTCAGGTTGACGTTGCGCTGGTGCGCCTGGTTGGCGCGGTTCAGGAAGTGCAGGGTCAGCAGTGGGATGTCTTCCGGCCGTTCGCGCAAGCTCGGCAGGCGAATGGGGATGACATAGAGACGGTAGTAGAGGTCGCGGCGGAACTGGCCGCGCTTGACTTCCAGTTCTAGGTCGCGGTGGGTGGCCGCCACCAGACGCACATCGATCTTTTTCTCGCGCTTGCCGCCGAGCCGCAGGATGGTCCCTTCCTGCAGCGTGCGCAGCATCTTGCCTTGCAGCGCCAGCGGCATTTCGCCGATCTCGTCGAGGAAGATGGTGCCGCCATCGGCCAGCTCGAACCAGCCGGCGCGTTCACCGTGGGCGCCGGTGAAGGCGCCCCGTTCGTGGCCGAAAAGTTCGCTTTCGAACAGCGCTTCTGGGATTGCCGCGCAATTCACCTTGATGAAGGGGGCGTCGCGGCGCGGGCTGGACAGGTGCAGGGCGCGCGCGAACAACTCCTTGCCGGTACCCGATTCACCCAGCAGCAGCACGCTGGCGGTGGCGCTCGACACCTGCTCCAGTTCGCCCAGCGCGCGCAGCAGCGGCGGTGCCGTACCGATGATGCCGTAGCGCGCTGCCGCACTTTGCAGGGCACTGGTCAATTGCGCGTTGCGCTCCTGCAGCCCACGGGTGGTCGCGGCCACCAAGCGCTGCAGCTGCAGCATCTGCCCGGCCAGCGTGGCCAGGATGCGCAGGATGGCCACATCGTCACCCAGCTGCCGGTTGCGCATGCGGATGCGGTGGCAGGCCAGTACCCCGATGGTGCGCCGGTCGACTTCGATGGGCAGGGCGATGAAGGCCACGGTCTCCGGCGGCAGCCGGCTGCGCGGCACAGCGCGGAACAGGAACGCTGGTTCGGCGTCGACGTCTTGCACGATGGCCGGCTGTCCGGTGCCCAGCACCCGGCCGGTGACGCCTTCTCCGAGCCCATAGCGGCCACGCGCGGTCTCTGTTTTGGTCAAGCCGTAGGCGTGGTGGATGCTGCTGGCGGCGGGCCCTGAGCCGTCACCGTCGGCCAGCACGATGCGGCCGCGGTTCAGGCCCAGAAGTTCCGACATCAGGTGCAGCATTTCGCGCAGCACCACCGCCGGCGCCAGACTCTGGCCGACGCCGCGCATCACCTGACTGAGCAACAGGAGTTCTTGCGCGCGCCAATCCGGCGCCAGGATGGCAGGGTCAACCCGAGCCATTGCGGTGCGTGCGGTCATGGCGTTGTGGCTGTTTGCAAGAAGCCGGCCAACCCGGACGACGCTGCGGCGTTCCAAAACTGTGCACGATTCCTGCTTGGCGCTAAGGACCTGACTAGAAGGAGGCTCCGTGCGCGAACCCGACCCCACCCCAGACCTGACCCCGTCCGCTTGCGACCCCTACGACCCCTACGACGCCGACCGCCCGCTGATGCTGCGCTGCGGCTGCGGCGCTGACCACGCCCCGCAATCCCATGCTGCACCCGCCCTGGAGGCCGAGGCGCTGGGCCGTTCCTTCCTGGAAGCGACCCTGGTCAAGGCTTTGTTCCCGCAAGACCGGGTGCGCCGGGCATTTCTGAAGGGTGTGGGTCGCCGCGCGGCGATGGCCGCGATCGGCAGCGTCTTACCGATGGCCAGCCTGCAGGCCATGGCCGAAGAGAAGAAGCCGCTCGAGAAGAAGGAACTGAAGATCGGCTTCATCCCCATCACCTGCGCCAGCCCGCTGATCATGGCCGACCCGTTGGGTTTCTACCGGCAGCAAGGCCTGAGCGTACAGCTGATGAAGACTGCGGGCTGGGCGCTGATCCGCGACAAGATCATGAACAAGGAAGTCGACGCCACGCACTTTCTGAGTCCGATGCCGCTGGCCATCAGCCTGGGCCTGGGCAGCGCGGCGCAGGCCATGAACGTGGCCACGGTGCAGAACATCAACGGCCAAGCCATCACCTTGGCCAACAAGCACAAGGGCAACCGCGACCCGAAGAACTGGAAGGGCTTCAAGTTCGCCATTCCCTTCGAGTACAGCATGCACAACTTCCTGCTGCGCTATTACTTGGCCGAGGCCGGTCTCAACCCGGACACCGATGTGCAACTGCGCGTCACGCCGCCGGCCGAGATGGTGGCCAACCTGCGCGCCGGCAACATCGACGGTTTCCTCGGCCCCGACCCGTTCAACCAGCGCGCGGTGTTCGAGGAGGTCGGCTTCATCCACCTCCTCAGCCGTGAGATCTGGGATGGTCATCCCTGCTGTGCCTTCGGTGTGCCCGCGAGCTTCATCGAGAGCAATCCGAACACCTTTGCCGCGCTGTACCGCAGCGTGCTAACGGCCGCCGCCATGGCGCGCAAGCCTGACAACCGCGAACTGATCGCCAAGGTCATCAGCCCGGCGCAGTACCTGAATCAGCCCGAGGCCGTGCTGACCCAGGTGCTGACCGGCAAGTTCGCCGATGGCCTGGGCAATGTGCGCACCGTGCCCGAGCGCGCCGACTTTGACCCGGTGCCCTGGCAGAGCATGGCGGTGTGGATGCTGACGCAGATGAAGCGCTGGGGCTACCTGAAGGGTGACGTGAACTACAAGCAGGTCGCCGAGAAGGTGTTTCTGATCACCGACGCTAAGAAGTACATGAAGGAGTTGGGCCAGCCTGTGCCCGACGGCGCCTACAAGAAGTTCAAGGTGATGGGCAAGGAGTTCGATGCCGCAAAGGCGGACGACTACCTGAAGAGCTTCGCGATCTCCAAGGCATGAAGACCGGCATGAAACCCGCCCGGCAGGAAACGCTGAAGGCGGCGATGCTCTCGCTGCTGCTGCTGGCCTTGCTGATGGGCATCTGGCACTTGGCGACGTTGCAGCCCAAGGCGGCATTGGCGCCCGTGGTGGCGCTGACGACCGAGCAGATCGAGTACGCCAAGCTGATGGGCAAGGACCCGGCCAGTTTGGCCGCCAATGCGGCCACGGGCACCAGCGGCAAGAGCGGCTTCCCGACCTTGCCGCAAATGGGCCTGGCCATCTCGCGCAACCTGTCCAGCCCTTTCTACGACAACGGTCCGAACGACAAAGGCGTCGGTCTGCAATTGGCCTACTCGTTGGGCCGGGTGGGGTTGGGTTATCTGCTGGCGGCACTGGTCGCCATCCCCTTGGGTTTCGTCATCGGCATGAGCCCGTTGATCTACCGTGCACTGGATCCCTTCATCCAGGTCTTGAAACCGATCTCGCCATTGGCCTGGATGCCGCTGGCGCTGTACACCATCAAGGACAGTGCCATCAGCGGCATCTTCGTGATCTTCATCTGCAGCATCTGGCCGATGCTGATCAACACCGCCTTCGGGGTGGCCGGCGTGCGCAAGGAATGGCTGAATGTGGCGCGCACCCTGGAAGTGCCGCCGTTGCGCAAGGCCTTCGAGGTCATCTTGCCGGCCGCTGCGCCCACCATCCTGACCGGCATGCGCATCAGCATGGGCATCGCCTGGCTGGTCATCGTGGCGGCGGAGATGCTGGTCGGCGGCACCGGCATCGGCTACTTCGTGTGGAACGAGTGGAACAACCTCAGCCTGCCCAACGTGATCTTCGCGGTGCTGGTCATCGGCATCGTTGGCATGTTGCTCGACCTGATGTTTGCGCGCCTGCAGAAGGCGGTGACCTATGCGGATTGACCACCCCCGAAGCGCCTTGGGCGCTCGCCCTCAAGGGGGCGCCCCCAGCGGCCCGGCAAAGCCGGTTCCGCGGCGGCCGCTTGAGAAGATCGTCCAATGAGCAGCAGCGAATTCCTCAAGGTCGAAGGCCTGGGCAAGACCTACCCGGGTTCGAGCGAAGCGGTCTTCGACGGCGTCAATTTCGAAGTCGCGCAGGGTGAATTCGTCTGCATCATCGGCCACAGCGGCTGCGGCAAGACGACCATTCTGAACGTGCTGGCGGGTTTGGAAAACACCAGCACCGGCCACGTCTTCATGGACCGCCGCGAGGTTGCGGGCCCCAGCCTGGACCGCG
>CANFPU010000242.1 GCA_947448955.1 Burkholderiales bacterium | reverse complement strand
TGGCGACAACCAGTTCTTCGGCGTCAACCACATGTCGGAGGAAAAGGCCCGGGCGCAGCAGATTCGCTTTCAGGACCTGCAGGCCATCATCAACGTGCTCGATGTCGCCTACCAAGAAGGCATCCGCACGTTCATGTGCACCACGCACGATCGGGTGGCGCAGGTCTGCGACCACTTCCGGGTTCATCCCGAGAAGTACCCTGATTACCAGTTCTACCCATGCATGCCCTATGCGCACAAGTACGCGAATGCCGTCACCGAACACGGCATGATCGATGCGTTGCGCATGTTCCTGCCGCAGGACGGTGCGGTGGGTGCGATGTTCAAGGGCGGGGTTGCGCTGGCCAGCAAGGATGTCGCCACCATCCTGCAGTTACTCATTGATGCCGAGATGAAGATGTTCCACGGCCTGAAAACGCCGGTGGTTTTCATCCAGAACGTGATCACCGATCTGCTGCTGGGCTTGGGCTTCGATGAACTCTTCCGCGTCTTCCACGACCATGTGCGCGACCGATACGGTGCCGAGGCGGGTTACATCACGATGAACGTGCCGCGCCTGCTGGACGTGCTGGACAAGCAGGGCATCGACAACCCGATCGTTTGCGCCAACATCAACAAGATTGGCTTTCGCATGTGTGGCGGCATCGACTTGTACGAGAAGACGATAGCCACACGCCGCTTCCGTCCGGTGGCGATGTCGGTGCTGGCATCAGGCGCTATCGGCCCGCGCGAGGCAATCGAGTATGTGTGCCGGCAGACGCAGATCGAATCTATCGTTTTCGGGGCATCCGGTCACGGGAACATCCGGCAGACCAAGTCGCTTATCGATCAGATGAGCCTGGCAAACTTAGTGAACTAGATGGCTCTTTCTATATATGCGGTATTCAGCCACCCGAAGCAGTGGGGATTCATTGGCATAGAGTATTTGGAGGGATAATTTAGGCCATGGATGATATTAGTAAGTACTTGGTCGGTAATGTGCTGTATGGTGATGACTTCACCCCAAGTGAAATTGAGGGCTGGTTTCGTGATGAACAGGAGGGGTATGCTGGTCTTGGGGCGGCGGATGCGGTCAGCTATCAGTATGTCTACCACGCTCTCAATACGTATCACGGCTATCGACACTTGCACGGCCTGCACTTCAAGAGGGCGTTGGGATTTGGAAGTGCGTATGGGGACGAGTTGCTGCCGATCGTCGACAATGTTGAAGCCGTAACGATCGTCGATCCCTCAGAAGCATTTGTACGACCTGAGATTTATGGAAAGCCAGTGACTTACGTAAGGCCGCGGCCGGATGGAACACTGCCATTCCCGAGCGAATCCTTTGACCTCATCACATGCCTCGGCGTTCTCCACCACGTGCCAAATGTTTCAATGGTCCTAAGCGAGTTGGCTCGGACGCTTGCGGTCTCGGGCGTTATGTTGTTGCGGGAGCCCATCATTTCCCTAGGCGACTGGCGCTTTCCAAGGCGTGGTCTAACGAAGCATGAGAGGGGTATCCCGCTTGACCTTTTGCTGGCGATGATTAGAGATAGTCATCTTGAAGTGGTGCACCAAGCGCTCTGCGTCTTCCCAGTCACCACACGGCTGTTCAAGCTGTTTTCGGGTAGTCCGTACAACAAGAAGCTTATGGTGCTGGTTGACGCCCTGGTTTCGTCTGCCTTCGAATGGAATGTGAACTATCATCCCCAGAATTTCTATCAGCGTTTTCGTCCTACATCTGCGTTCTTTGTATTGCGAAGGATTTGCTAATATGGAGGGTTTCGATCTGCCTAATAGGAAATCCGAAGTGAGCCTTGTCCAACAGGCACTTTGTCTCGACTGCTTTTAGGTGTTTCTGCAACCTGCGTTAAGGAGATTTCTAAGGGCGTTTTCTGGTCGCGGCAGTTCGACAATTTCGGCGCTTCCGATCGGGAAATACGGATCAATCGGATCGCCCCGAACATGCTAGCAACCTAGCACCAGTTGGACCAGTTTAGCGAATAATTTGCAAACTGCATCCTGCGGCATTGACAGTAGAGCCGGCGGGTGTCGCCGGGCATTTGTCTTGTGAATCCGCGATGCCGTCACCATCGCTGTCGATCAGGGCAGGGTCAGACGTGTAGACGATCTCCGACCCGAGCTGTGGTATCGGTATAGGCCAAACCACAGGCGTGGCGTCCGAAAACTTCAGGTACTTGGCACATAACCCTGGCGACACGCTTTGCACAGGACAGTCCAAGGCCTTGACGCTGACGGTGGTTTCGGTATTCAGCAATAGATCCGTGCGCATCGAGTCGGTGGGCGGTGAGATCGGCACCAGTTCAACATTGGTCACGCTGAGAACCGCGCCCGGTTGCACCTGATCGAAGTCGACACTGACACCCAAGTCGCCCGTCACCGGATCGTTGGCGTTGACTGTCTTGATGGCTTTGAAGACGAAGGACTGGCGGGTCCATTGGCTGGACCCGGTAAAAGCCGAAACGGTGTTGCTGATAGCCTCGTAACCGTTGGCGCCCCCGCCGTTGCGACGCACGACGAACGACGCTCGCTGGTTATCGACGCCGCTCTGGATGTCGGCACTCAGCCTGTACCACTGATTGTTGACTACCGAAAACTTTGGCGTGGACAGAATGCCGGCCGAAGCGCCGCCGGTGTAGCGTGCGCAGTAGCCAAGGGCGCACGCTTCACGAACCAGGATGCCGTAGGGGGAGGTGGCATTCCAGACTTTCCATCCTTTGGCATCATTGGCCAGTTGGCTGTTTGGGATCAGATTACCGCCCGTTACCAGATAAGACGCCATGGACCGCTCCGATGTGGCGTGGCCGTTTATGTCTTGGTTGCGCGAAGCACCGCCCACGGTGGTGGCCTGCCGCCACTGGCTCAACGTGTATTCGCGGTTAAAACTTGGGCCTCGCTCTGCGCCGATGCGGGCGTTGACGCTGTCAAAGTACCGGTTGCGGTCGAATTGTGCGAACAGGTCGGTGTTCAGGACCGACGTGGTTTGCAGAAAACCCATCGCCTCGGCGGTTGTCGGCACGATCTGATTCCCCGTGACTTGGTTGCCAAAGGTGTCGCCCGTGGCCTTGACAGTGTTGCGTGTCTCCTGCAGCCAGATCTGGTTGATGCGGTTGCCGTAGAGCTTGTTGCTCTCGACGCGATTGTTGGATGCGACGTGGAGCTGTATGCCGTTGTCTGCGCCCGTCACCGTGTTGCCGGATACCACGACAAAACTGGCGGATTCATCCAAGTAGATGCCCTGAGCCTGGGTGTAGGCTGCGCTTGGCGCCTTGCCCGGTAGTGCTCCGCGTGAGTTGAGGATGATGTTGTTGGACAGGGTGCCTGAGTTGTTCGCGCCAGAGACATAGATGCCGCCGCAATCGTCGGTCACCGAGCAAATGCCTTGTATGACGTTGCCACTCACAGTGCTGCCTGGCAGCGGAAAGATGCCTAAGGCTCCAGCGTTGTCAATTACGTTGCCTGTCACCACCGACTGGACCCCCGAGCGAATGGCGGCAATCGAGCGCTGAGGTAAGCTGACCTGGGCCTCGCCGATATAGGTGACGCCGCTGTTGGAGACCCGGTTGTAGGCAATCCGCATGTTGTAGGCCCAAGAGCCACCATCATCGACGGTCGAGATCGCATCTGTGCCGGTGCGGTTGATCACGTTGGACTCGATCGTCCCTGCCTTGCTGGCGCTGGCGTCAATACCTTTGGCAGTGGTGTCCTCGATGTTGAGGTTGCGTACGACAGATCCGCCGCTGTTGCGCATGTTGACTCCCACTCCAACCCGCTTGATGCTTACACCGACGACCTGCACGAATTGCCGGCGTTCCAGGTTGATCGCCAACGGCAACGTCACCGCGGCTACACCTGCGCCCGGCGCTCCGGAGTCTGGCATCCAGGCGAATAGCGCTTTGCTGGCCTTGTCGTAGTACCACTCTCCTGGAGAGTCGAGCATCCACAACTGACCCAAGAGGTAGTAGCCCCAGCCAGCCTTGAGCGCATAGGACGTTGGTTTGGCCAGGCTCAGCCTAGCGCCGGTGACCGCTGTTACAGTGGTTTCGTCGATAACCCACGCGTTGGTGCGTATGCGCAACGTGGTGCCGGGTGTGATGCTCGCGCCCTCGGGCAGTTTCAGATCACTGCCTGTGGTCAGGTAGGTGCTCACGGTGCGGCCGGAACTGGTCACGTTATCGGAGTCTGCCGCCGTGAGCGCAAACAGTGACGCCGGCAACGTGGCGTCGTAGCCCCGGTTCGGGTGGTGTACCCAGGTCATCGGCCCGGCGGTCGACATTAGTTGGCTTGGTTCCTGTGCCAAGGGTGCGCGGTAGATGTTGCCGCTGTAGCGCGTCCAACTGGCGTCCGGGATGATCTGGCTTCCGTCGATCAAGGGCGGCGTGGCGCAACCGCCGGGGTAGCCAACCACGCTGATGGGCAGCGCTACCGTGCCGGAGGCATTGATCGTCAGTGTTTCGCGCCACACGGCGCCGCAGGCCAAGCGGACTTGGTCACCAGCAACGAGTGCAAACCTCGCGACCTTGGCCAGTGTCTTCCAGGATGTCCCTACACTGGTGCCGTTGCTGCTGTCGTTGCCAGTGCGACTGTCCACATAGTAAATGCGGCCAGTGGCCGGTATGGCGGCGGCCAAGATGGGACCGCCAGCGCTGAGTATCGTTGCCGTGGGTCTCGCGGCAACTGCCACTAACTCGGCTGCCGCGACGGGTGCCACCGAGCTGTCCGCGGCCAGTATTGAAGGCAGCGTCTCTCGCGTCTGTGTTGCGGGTATTTCAACCAGGCTTGCGACCTCACTGCCGGGAGCAGCAGGCAATGCCTGCCCCGCTGCTGCGACGGATTGCGAGGCCCGCACGACGAGATCGGGTGCGCCATCGCCTCCTCCGCCGCAAGCGGCCAGCAGGCAGGTTGAGACCAGACCGACCAATTGGCCAAATCGGCTAGGTGCCGCGGAGTTCAGCATGGAGTTTCTCGCTATGGATACAGGCGTTTCAGGGTTGACCTGGCGAAAATCGGGTCAAGCGTGGCAGCGGAGGCGAGCGTGCCGCCGGAATCGGCGTGACAAGATGGGTGGAGCATCGCCACCTACTCGCTATCGACAGGTGTTCAGTGCGGAGGCATTGACCATGCAGCCGATAGGTTCACCGTTGATTTCGGCGTACCCGTTTCTTTCACGAGCAGGAACTTGTAAGGCGCTGTCTCGCTATGTCGCAACTTGTGTGTTGCAATAGTTCGCGTGGGCTGGCCCGCGGCCCGCGGCCCGGCGATGGAACGCAAGCATCGCGGCATTGCACCTCGGCAAGGCGTCGACTGGGTGAATCAGGTCAGCGGAGAACAGCGGTGTTGCAACCGCGCGTACCGTCCAAGTTTCGGATGCCTGGCTGCCAGTTCAGCAT
>CANFPU010000241.1 GCA_947448955.1 Burkholderiales bacterium | reverse complement strand
GCGGTGACCTGCTGCATGTGGCGCACCACCATGCCCGCGGTGCTGGTCTCGAAGTAATCGATCGGCAGCGACAACAGGTGCGCAAAGGTGCGCTTGGCCAGCCGCATGTCGATGATGTTGGTCGCGTGCAGCATCAGGTACGAGCGCATGAAGCCGAAAGCTGCCTCGAACAGCAGCACGCCGACCACCCCCACGGTGAGCACCACTAGGGTGGAATAGCTCTCGTGCGTGAGCACCTTGTCGAGTACCAGTTGCGTGAAGATGGCGGTGCCCAGGCCCAGCAGGTGCAGCATCACCGCGGCGATCGCCACGTCGCGGAACGCACTGCGCTGACGCAGGATCTCTGGAATGAACCAACGCAGGCCGAAGGGCTGGTTAGCGTCCAGCAGGCTGTGCTGGCGCTTGACCAGGATCACCTCGCCGGCCCAGGCGGCGCAGAACTCTGACTCGCCGACCAGCTTGATAGCGGTGCCTGCTAGTGGGTCGAGGATCGCGACCTGCTTGGCGCCAGCGTCGGCCTGTCTGGGGATGCCGGCGACGATGATCGAATGGCCGTCGCTGCGCCTGGCAATCAGCGGGAAAACCCCCTCCAACGCCGTGAGCTCGTCCCAACGCAGGCTGACCGCCTGGGCCTTGAAGCCCAGCTCGGTCGCCATGCGCACCACCAGCTTGCTGTCGGGCTCAACCGCCTCGAGCGCAAAGTCATGGATCAGGCGCTCAGGCAGCGCCGCCACTCCGTGGTGCTGCGCCAGCGCCGTCAAGCACTGGACGGTGGAGTGAGGGTAGGTGACGGGCATGGCCTAAGACTGTAACCCATGCGATGTGGCGTTTAATCGCTCGAAACAGGTGCTTCGTTTCAAACTGTACTAAGCATTATTGCTGGCCGTAAACGGTTAATATGGTGCGTTGCAAGTAATGCGGTTAGTTGCGAGGGCGTGCCGCAAAAGCGACGTTGACCACCGAACTGGCCCGATTCGAACGCCCAATCGCCCATGAAAAAGCAGCGCCAAGCCCAGAGAAGCCAGGTTAGCGAAACTGTGATTCGCGCCGTCGCGCTGCAGGAGGAAGGACGGGCGGAGGAGGCTGAAAAACTGTTCCGTGCCTGGCTGGTGGGCAACCCGCGCGATGCCGTGGCCTTGTACTCAATGGGTGTGATCTTGATGAGCCGGCGAGAAGTGGACGCCGCTATGGCGATGCTGGACGCGGGGGTCGCCGCAGCTCCGCGCTTTGCGCCGCTATGGTTTGCTCGCGGTGGCGCGTTGAACATCGCCGCCCGCCGCGAAGAAGCACTTGCCAGCTACGACCGAGCGATCGAATTGGACCCGAAGTATGTAGCGGCGCTGATCAATAGCGGTGTGCTGTTGCGCGACCTGCGCCGCCCCAAGGATGCGCTGGAGCGATTCAACCGCGTGCTGGCGATCGAGAACAACGAGAAAGCGCTGGCCAACTGCGGTGCGATGCTTGAGGCCTACGGTGCGACGGCCGAAGCCATGGTGATGTATCAGCGCTTATTGGCCATCAATCCACTTTATGACTACGGCTTGGGGTTGTTGGCCTACCAGAAACGGCGGCTTTGCGACTGGACCGACCACGACACGCTAAGGCAACAAGTCGTAACCGACGTGATGGCTGGAAAGCGGGCTTGCTCTGCTTTGGCGTTGATGGTGATGTCGGATCAGGCTGCAGAGCATCAGGCTTGTTCTCGGACCTACGCACAGCAGCATTTTCCCATCAGCGACCGGCTGTTGTGGCATGGCGAGCGCTACCAGCATGACAAGATCCGTATCGCCTATGTATCTCCCGACCTCCGCGAGCACCCGGTGGGCCACCTGATGGCCGGGGTGCTGGAGCGACATGACAAGACACGCTTCGAGACCTACGCGATCTCGCTGGGCAGCGACGACCAAAGCCGGCTCCGCGCCAGGATGATCAAGGCCTTTGACCATTTCATCGACGCCGAGATGATGGAAACACGCCAGATCGCAGAACTGATGCGCAGCCTGGAAATCGACATCGCGATCGACCTGGGCGGCCTGACCACCGACACGCGAACCGCCATCTTCTCGCACAGGCCAGCGCCGGTGCAAGTGAACTACCTTGGCTTCCCGGGCACCATGGGCACCGATTACATGGATGTCATCCTGGCCGACCGCCAGGTGATCCCACCCGAGCACCAGCGGTACTACAACGAAAAAGTGGTCTACCTGCCAGACAGCTACCTGCCCACCGACGCCAGCGTCAAGATCTCAGATCGCACGCCCAGTCGGACGGAGTGCGGGCTGCCAGAGACTGGGTTTGTGTTCTGCTCTTTCAGCCACGACCACAAGATCTCGCCAGACATGTTTGACGTCTGGATGCGCTTGCTGCTGCAGGTGCCAGGCAGCGTGCTGTGGCTGATGTCGCGTAAAGACGAAGCGGTGCAGAACCTGCGCAAGGAGGCGCAGGCGCGCGGCGTGGCTCCCGACAGGTTGATCTTCGCCGGCCGAGTGCCTTTGGTCGAAGACCATCTGGCGCGGTATCGGCAAGCCGACCTGTTCATCGATACCTACCCCTATAACGCCCACACCACCGCAGCCGATGCGCTGATGGCAGGTCTACCTGTGATTACCTGTGTCGGTCATGCGTTTCCGTCGCGAGTTGCTGGCAGCCTTTTGCACGCCATCGGACTTTCTGAATTAATCACTGATTCTCTTGATGATTACGAAGCTTTGGCGCTGGCTCTCGCGGAGCAACCGAATCGCCTGAGCGAGTTCAGGGCGAGGCTGTTGATAAATCGCGGCATCTATCCACTGTTCGATACCGCAATGTTTTGCCGAAATTTCGAGCAGACGCTCAGCCAAATTCATACAGGCCAACAAGCCGTTGATTTGCCCGCATTGAGCGATGAGGGCCAGGCGCCGCGAGTTGATTTAGAACAGAAGTCGATCGCTTCAGATGTCAGTGCAGACCCAGCCACCCAGCCGAAGGGAATGGCCGACGAACCCAAAGTAGCGAAGAAGCGCTGCCTGCACCTTGGCGGTCTGGCTCGTACCGCGGGTTGGGAGGTCATCAGCGATGCTCCAGGCGCTGTGGTTGACCACGCCGGTTCCGTGAGCGACCTTTCCAGATTCACCGACAACAGCTTTGATGTTTTGTACTCGCACCACATGCTTGAAAAGCTTGATTACCGTGAGCAGCTTTTGGGCACACTGGTTGAATGGCGACGGGTCCTGAAACCGGGTGGCGTCTTGGCCGTCACCGTCAACGATCTCGAATTGCTGGCTGCTAAGCTGATTGATAAAAGATTAGATCTCTCGGAAAGGTTCATGGTCATGCGCATGATTTATGGCGGACACATGGACAAGAGCGATTATCATCAAGTTGGATTGACGGAGGAAATCCTTGTCAGTTTTTTGATCGGTGCGGGCTTTGCTCAAGCGCGTCGCGTAGCATCTTTCAACGGCCTTGAATTAATAATTCCTCCGGGTAATTTCAATGCACCAACAGACCTGCACATCTTGGCCGAAAAATATGTTGATGAGGCCGTTTCTATACCAATTTTCGTAAAAACTCTTTGAATCGAAGATTTATACGTCGCCGCTTGAGTTAATGATGGAAGATCTATTATGAAACAATCAACTGAAACCAAAAAATGAGTCAGATTCTTGTGACCGGTGGTGCGGGTTTCCTGGGCAGCCACCTTTGCGACAGGTTGGTAGAGCAGCAACAGGACGTCGTCTGCGCTGACAATTTTTTCACCGGCGACAAGGCAAACATCCGTCACCTGATCGGGAATAACAACTTCGAGTTGATCCGACACGATGTGACCTTTCCTCTGTATATTGAAGTCGATCGGATTTTCAACCTGGCCTGCCCTGCCAGCCCCGTCCACTATCAGCATGATCCAGTGCAGACCACCAAGACGAGCGTGCACGGCGCAATCAACATGCTGGGTTTGGCCAAGCGCGTGAAAGCAAGGATATTGCAGGCTTCAACCAGCGAGGTGTATGGCGATCCTGCCGTTCATCCTCAGACGGAAGATTACTGGGGCCATGTCAATCCGATCGGCGTGCGCTCTTGCTATGACGAAGGCAAGCGTTGCGCCGAAACCTTGTTTTTTGATTATTGGCGGCAGCATGCGCTCGAAATCAAGGTTGTTCGCATTTTCAACACCTACGGCCCACGCATGCAACCGCACGATGGGCGTGTGGTCAGCAATTTCATTGTGCAGGCTTTGCGCGGCGAACCCATCACGCTGTACGGTGACGGCACACAGACGCGAAGTTTCTGCTATGTCGATGACTTGATCGACGGTATGCTCAAGATGATGGATTCCAGCAGAGATTTTGTCGGGCCAGTGAATCTTGGCAATCCATTTGAATTCAGCATGCTTGAATTGGCAACCAAAGTGCTTGCGATCACCCAATCCAAGTCCAAACTGGTCTTTATGCCTTTGCCTCAGGATGACCCGCGTCAGCGCCAGCCCAGCATCGATCTGGCTAAGGCGCAATTGAATTGGACACCGAAAGTGATGCTTGACGATGGCTTGCGCGAGACAGTGGCGTATTTTCGCCAGCGGCTCGCCTGAAACCGCGAGCAAAAAATGAGTACTGTTTGAACGAAATAAGTATGACAATCACACAGGCCTTTATGGGTTTGCAGGATGGCCAGTTGTCTGCGCGCCAGAGCCGTGAACTCAGTGCATTTGGTCAGCAGGACATGTTTTTTCAATTGTCTGCGCTGAAAGCCACGCGAATGCAGCGGCTGAAGCATGTGTTCGAGTCCAATCCACCTCGGCGTCTATTGTTGGGTCCTAGGATCGCAAATCTAGACCCAGTGATCGAGGGTTGGCAAGTTGAGGGTTTGCCCGAAGGTTTCTTCGAGGCAAGTGATCCTGTCCAGTTGAACGAGCGCTGTCATCACCTTGGCGATGCCGTGGTGGTGGTCAACAACAATGATTTGGGTCGAACGGTGTCCCAACCAATGCTCTGCGACTTTTACGCGCGTTGCGAACGCACCCTGTTCATCGGCTGGGACTGGGACAATCACCATTGGCTTGATCGAAGCACCGTATTGGCTGCGCATACGGATCTTTACGCGCCAGGTCACCAGGAAAACTTGTACCTCCTGACGCGGTACAACGCCAGCACAATCGGTCCAGTTTATTGCGCTTCAGTGCAATGGAGCCGACAAATACTTTGCGGCCGCGTGCCCATGCTGCTGGAGCAGGAGCGGTCTGACGCGCCATTAGGCATGCACATACCATATTCGCAGTTTTCTTACCGCAGTCGAGTTGTCAGCACCTTGAGCCAGCAATTCCCGCAGGTCGGGTTCAGCGCCCCGAGCTTTCATTCGCGAACTGAAGACCAGCGCTTGCTGGAGTGGGCCTCACACAAGGCGCATTGGATTGTACCGGTACTCAACGATGTGCCGATCCGTATCTTT
>CANFPU010000240.1 GCA_947448955.1 Burkholderiales bacterium | reverse complement strand
CACTGTCGGTGACCGGCCGTTTGGTCGCGATCGACTGGCCCCGACCCGGCCTGAAACTGAACTGGAGCGACCGGGTCGATCCGGCCCAGGTGATCGGCTGACCGGCTGACCGGCTGACCGGCTGTTCGGCTGGTGAGCTGACCGGCTGATCAGCTGATCGGACGATGACCGACCCGGCGCTGCCGGTCGATCCCGCGCGTCGCGCAGGCGCCAACGCCGGGCCGGTCGCGAACACTATGATCAAAACCGATGGCGCACCAGCGCGCCGCCCAGCAACCCCACCAGGAGATTGAAATGACCGACTACGATCTGATCATCCGCGGAGGCACTGTCCATGACGGTCTCGGCAGCGTGGCGCGCGTCGCCGATCTGGCGGTCAAGGACGGGCTGATCGCCGCGATCGGCGCGGTCACCGGCAGCGCCCGCGAGGAAATCGATGCGCGCGGCCTGCTCGTGACCCCCGGTTTTGTGGACGTGCACACCCATTACGACGGGCAGGCGACCTGGGAGAACCGGCTCGTGCCGTCATCGGGTCACGGCGTGACCTCGGTGGTGATGGGCAACTGCGGCGTGGGCTTCGCACCCTGCAAACCGCATCAACACGAAATCCTGGTGAAAGTGATGGAAGGCGTCGAGGACGTTCCCGAGGTCGTGATGACCGAAGGTTTGCCCTGGAACTGGGAGACCTTCCCGGATTACCTCGACGCGCTGCAAGCACGTCAGTTCGACATCGACGTCGCCGCGCAACTGCCGCATTCGGCGCTGCGCGTGTTCGTGATGGGCGAGCGCGCCGCCGCCCAAGAGCCGCCCACCGCCGACGACCTGGCGCAGATGCGCGCACTCACCACGCAGGCCATCCGGGCGGGTGCGTTGGGGGTGACCACCTCGCGCAACATGATGCACCGCACCAAGGCAGGCGAACTCGCTCCCAGCCTGTACTCCGATGAGGACGAACTCGGCGCGCTGGCCGATGGCTTGAAGGACGCCGGCCGTGGGGTTTTCCAGATCATCCCGGCGCCGATGGGCGATGCTGATTTTGAATTTGCGCTGATGCGCCGGCTGGCCGAACGCAGCGGCCGCCCGCTGTCTTATTCCCTGATCCAGATGCCCGCAGGCGATGAGAACGCCTGGCGCAAATCGCTGGCCGCGTTGAGCGACGCCGCCGATGACGGGCTGGAAATCCGCGCCCAGGTCGCACCGCGACCGGTCGGCATGTTCTACGGCCTGGACTTGAGCTTCCACCCGTTTGCCTACCACCCCAGCTTCCTGGCGATCAAGCACCTGCCGCTGGCCGACAAAGTGGCGCGGCTGCGCGATCCGGCGTTCCGCGCCCACCTGCTGTCCGAGCAGCCGCAGGACACCAACCCGGTGAACCTGAAGACCGTGAAGTCCTTCCAGTTCTCCTACGCCTGGGGCACCCAAGCCGACTACGAACCGCAGCTCGCGAAGCGCATCGACAAGCTGGCCAAAGCAGCCGGCCAGTCGGTCGAGGCCTATGCCTACGACCTGCTGCTCGCCAACGACGGCAAGGCCATCTTCTACCTGCCGGGCGCCAACTACCGCGACGGCAACCTGTCGGCGGTGCGTGAAATGCTCGGCCATGACCAGGCGGTGGTCGGCTTGGCCGACGGCGGCGCGCATTACGGCATGATTTGCGATGCCAGTTTTCCAACCTACTTCCTCGCACGCTGGAGCCGCGACGCGGATGCGTCACAGCGCATCGCGCTGCCGCAGGCGATTGCCGCACTGACCAGCAAGCCCGCCGCACTGGCCGGCCTTGACGACCGCGGACAGTTGGCCGTGGGCCGCAAGGCCGACATCAACGTGATCGATTTCGACCGCCTCAATGTCCACGTACCCACCGTGGTGCACGACCTGCCCGCCGGCGGTCGCCGGATGCAGCAGCTCGCGGACGGCTATGTCGCGACCATCGTGTCTGGGCAGGTGACGTATCGGCATGGCGAGCACACCGGTGCGCTGCCGGGTCGGCTGGTGCGGGGCACCGCCAGCGTCGCGGCCTGACGGTCTCGGCACGCCTGTCTCAGCATGCCTGTCTCGGCACGCCTGTCTCAGCATGACCGTCGCAACATGACCGACACGCCCGTCGAGCTGGTAGCGCCGAACATCGGCCTCTACCGCAGCAGCAACACCGGGGTCGACTGGGTCCATCTGCTGGACTCGGGTCGGCCTGGCCCGACGGTGATGGTGCAGGCACTCACGCATGGCAACGAACTGTGCGGCGCGATCGCACTCGACTGGTTGTTTCGCCAAGGCATGGGCCGTTCGCTGGCACCGCTACAGGGCAAGCTGATCCTGAGCTTTGCCAATGTCGAAGCCTATGCCCGGTTCGACCCGTCCAACCCCAGCGCGTCGCGCTGTGTTGACGAAGACTTGAACCGGGTCTGGGCCGATGCGGTGCTGTTCGGCGCCGGTGACTCGCTGGAGCTGCGCCGTGCCCGTGCACTACAGCCTTTTGTCGATGCGGCCGACGCGCTGCTCGACCTTCACTCGATGCAAGACGCCTGCCGGCCGCTGATGGTTTGCGGCCTACTGGACAAGGGCGCGGCCTTCGCCCGCGCGCTCGGCATGCCGGGCGACCTGCTGGTCGACACCGGTCACCCCTCGGGCTTGAGGATGCGTGACCGGGGCGGTTTCGGTGACCCGGCCAGCCCGCGCAACGCGCTGCTGATCGAGTGCGGTCAGCACTGGGAGCGGTCCAGCGCCGAGGTTGCGATCGACAGCGTGGTGCGCTTTCTGCAGCTGACCGGCTGCGTCTCAGAGGCCTGGGCGCAGGCCCGCATTCGCCTGCCATTGCCACCGCGCCAGCAACTGATCCGGGTCGACCAAGCGGTCGTCGCGTTGAGCGATGATTTCCACTTCCTGCGCCCGATCCACGGGCTGGACGTGATCGCCGCGGCTGGCACCGCATTCGCCCAGGACGGTGACACCGTCTTCAAGACGCGCTACGACCAGACCGTGATGGTGATGCCCAGCAAGCGGCCCGGCCAGCCGGGCAACACGATGGTCAGGCTCGGGCGCTTCGAAGCCTAGGGCCGGTCGGCCAGCCGGATCACATCGGCCAACACCAGGCCTTCCAGTGCATGGCCGCCTGCCAGCAGCAGCGCCCGTGCGGGGGCCTCGGTGGCACCGACCAGGTCATTCAGCGCCCGCGCCAGGTAAGCCAGCGACGGCGGGTCGAGACCGGCGCAGGGCTCGTCCAGCAGCGTCAGCGCAGCGCCAGTGGCCAGCGCAGCGGCCAGCCCTGCTTTGCGACGTGAACCAGTCGACAACGCGAACATCGGCTTGGCCAGATGCGGCGTCAGCTCGAAACCAGCCAGGTGGCGCTGCCAGGCCGCGAGGTCCAACCCGGGGTGCCGCTCGCGCTGCGCGGCCATCATCGCTGCGGGCGTCATCGCGTCCCAAGCCGGATCGCGCGGATCGAACCAGCAGCACCGCTGTCGATAACTCATTGGTTTAGCGTCCAGTCGGACGCCCGCGAGGGTCAGCTCGCCGGCGTCGGCGGCCAACTCGCCGGCCAGCAGCCGCATCAAGGTCGTCTTGCCGCTGTCGCCCTCAAGCAGCGTCAGCCCGGCGGGCAAGTCAGCCTGCCAGTCAGCAAACAACGCAGCCTGGCCGGGATACGCAAAACACAGTCCACGCACTTGCAGCACCGGGGGAATGGATTTGGGCATGTTCGGTACTTTACGGGCTACACGCGGCTGGCGGCACAATCAGCAACAC
The DNA here is from genome assembly GCA_947448955.1 of Burkholderiales bacterium. Lineage (GTDB taxonomy): Bacteria > Pseudomonadota > Gammaproteobacteria > Burkholderiales > Burkholderiaceae_C > Pseudaquabacterium. Next base: position 1,707 of record CANFPU010000240.1, on the reverse strand, counting down.
CATGAAAGGACTCCCATGACATTCAATTTTGCAGGCAAGCGTGTCGTCGTCGCCGGCGGCAGCCGCGGCATTGGCCGCTCGATCGCACTGGGCTTCGCGGCCGCAGGTGCCGACGTCTCGATCTGTGCCCGCAGTGCCGGCGCGCTCGAAGCCACCAGGGCCGACCTGGCCCAGCATGGCCACCGGGTCCACGCCGCCACCTGCGACCTGGCTGACGCCAAAGACGTCGCGGCTTATGTCGCGGCGGCGATCTCGGCGCTCGGCGGCATCGACGTGCTGGTCAACAACGCCTCGGGTTTCGGCATGGGCGATGACGAAGCCGGCTGGGCCGCCGGCCTGTCGGTCGACGTGATGGCCATGGTGCGGGCATCGCACGCTGCGGTGCCGGCGCTGCTGGCGAGCCCGGGCAGCTCGATCGTCCACATCTCGTCGATCTCAGGCTTTAGCCCATCGACGCGTGCGCCGGCCTACGCCGCGGTCAAGGCCGCGATGATGAGCTACACCCGCAGCCAGGCCGCGATGCTGTCGCGCCAAGGTGTGCGCGTGAACTGCATCGCGCCCGGGTCGATCGAATTCCCCGGCGGCGTCTGGGACTTGCGCAAGCAAGCCGGCGAAGCGCTCTACGACCGCACGCTGGGCAGCATCCCGTTCGGCCGCATGGGCACGCCCGAGGAAATTGCCGAAGTCGCGCTGTTCCTGGCGTCCACGAACGCGCGCTGGGTCACCGGTCAGGTGATCGCGGTCGACGGCGGGCAGATGTTGGGCGCCTGACCCGGCGTGCGGCTCAACCGGCCAGCGGCCGGGTGCGCTGTTCGGTCGGCATCCACTGGTAGCCATGACCGCGCAGCGTGCGCAGCGGCAGCGACTGGCCGGTCTGGCGCTCGGCCTTGGCGCGCAGCCGGCTGATGATCACGTCGACGCGGTGGCGGTCCCATTCCTCGGGCTGCAGGCCCAGCGCCCGGCACAGCTCGGCCGTGCCGCAAGGGCTGCCGGTCTGGCTGGTCAGCGCGGCCATCAGCTGGTACTCGTTGAGCGTCAGGCTCACGCGCTCGCCGTGCGGGGCGATCAGGCTCAGTCCGTCGTCACTCAGCTGCCAGCGCGCTGCGGGTGCTGCGGGCAATGTCGGCACCGGCGCTGGCGTCGATCCCGGGCCCTGCGGGTCGCGCCGCATCAGCCGGCGCAGCACCAGCGCCAACTCGTCGATGTCGACTGGCTTGACCAGGTAGGCGTCGGCGCCGGCGGCCAACCCGGCCAGACGCTCGTCACGCTGGCCCAGCGCGGTAACCATCACGATGCCGACGTCCGCGCTGTGGGCGCGCAGGTGGCGGCACACGCTCAGGCCGTCCTCGTCGGGCAGGCCGATGTCTAGCACCAGCACCGTGCTGGGGCGGGTGGCCAGGTAGCGGTAGAGGGCATGGCTGTCGGCGAAGGCCTGCACCACAAAACCCATGTGGCGCAGCTGGAAAGCCATCTCCTCGCGCAACACCGGCTCGTCTTCGACCAGCGCCACGGTGTAGCGCAGGGCTTCGGGTTGCGGCAGGTCTGGGTCCATCAATGCCTATTGTCGTGGCGTCGTTGCCGGCAAAAATTTTACGGCTGCCCGCCACAAACCGGGCAGGGCCAGCTGCCAGAATGCCGCGCATGACCGGATGGCTGCACAAATTGGCGATCGTGCTGGCCCTGTGCGCAGGCCCGGCGCACGCCGTG
>CANFPU010000239.1 GCA_947448955.1 Burkholderiales bacterium | reverse complement strand
GTATTTCGGGTCATGGCCGAACTTGTCGAGCGCCAGGACCTGCCAGCCAGCGGCTTGCCATTGCCTGAACAACTGTGCATAAGTGCCTGCCGGAAAGCCATTGGCGTGGGAGAAAACGAGAGTGGGCTGCATGGCTCGGTATCAGGGTCAACCCTGAAGTGTGCCTTGCCGCGCTTGGCCCAGGATGGTGCAGCGGTGCTGGCAGGTGCTGGCAGGTGCTGGCAGGTGCTGACGGCAGATGTTTAGACTGCCCACTGTTGCCCCATTTTGGTCCCGCCATGCTCAACCCGATCCTCTATGCCGTGCCGGTTTTCCTGCTGCTGATGGCGCTGGAATACGCTGTTGGCCGGCTTCGGGCGCAGCCGATTTATCGCGCCGCCGACACGGTGTCCAGCCTGTCGCTGGGCATCATCAGCCAGTTGGTGGCGGTGTTTACCAAGCTGGCCAGCTTGGGCCTGTACACCCTGGTGTTCGACCACGCAGCGGTCTGGCGGCTGCCGATGGACTCGGTCTGGGTTTGGTTGGGCTCGCTGTTGGCCTACGACTTCCTGTACTACTGGTACCACCGGTTCGGCCACGAGATGAGCTTGTTGTGGGCGGCCCATGGGGTGCACCACTCGAGCGAGGAATACAACCTCAGCACCGCGCTGCGCCAGACCAGTACCGGGTTCCTGTTCGCCTGGATCTTCTATCTCCCCCTGGCGCTGGCGGGCGTGCCACCGCTGGTACTGGTGGTGGTCGGTCTGATCGATTTGCTCTACCAGTTCTGGGTCCATACCCGGTTGATCGGCAAGTTGGGCTGGTTCGACCGTGTCTTTGTGTCACCGTCTAACCATCGGGTGCACCACGGCCAGAACGATTACTGCATAGACCGCAACTACGGTGGCATCCTGATCCTGTGGGACCGTTGGTTCGGCAGCTTCGCCGAAGAGCGCGATGGTGAGGCGATCGTCTACGGTATCCGCCAGCCGCTGCGCAGCTGGAACCCGCTTCGGGCCAACAGCCAAGGCTATGTCAGCCTGTGGCAGGCGTTGCGCCGAAGCCGTGGCGGGATGGATCGATGGCGGCTGTTGTTCAAGCCACCGGGTTGGCAGCCTGCGGACAAGCTGCCGGTTCGAGCTTTCGCCGGTATCGAGCGTTTCGAGCGTTTCGGACTACCGCTGCCGCCTGCGCTGGCATGGCATGGCCTGTTGCAACTGGCGCTGCTGATCGCCTTTGGCCTGCATTTCCTGGCCGTCGCACCGACACTAGACCTGGCGATCGCGCTCGGCTATGCGTTGGCGATTGCGCTGCAGTTGGCCGCGTTGTCGCGCCTGTGCGAGCAAGGCCTGGCGGCCCATCGGTTTGAGGCCGGGCGTTGGTTCGCAGGTTTGCTGCTGTTGCTGGCTTCGCCGCTGCACGGCAAGGCCTCGCTGCTGTGGTGGTTGCTGGCCGGGCTGAGTGGATGTTGGGCTTTGCATCTGGCCAGCCGCGCCGCGTTCAGACCACCCGTTCCTCCGGCCGCGTGATCTTGCGCATCGGTTCGTAGCGTGCCTTGTCGGACAGCAGCGGCTGCGTGCTCGCGCCGCCATCCCACACCGGGTCGGCGATGCCTTCGAACACCTCGCGCAAGCGCTGGCCCCAGGTGCTGTGGATCATCTGGAAGTAAGGGTTCTGGTCGTCGATGCAGACGATCTGCTCGGTCGCGAACTGGCCCTCCTGGTAGACCAACAGGTCCAGTGGCAGTCCCACGCTCAGGTTGGATTTGAGGGTCGAGTCCATCGACACCAGCGCGCACTTGGCAGCCTCTGCCAGCGGGGTGGCAGGGGTGAGCACGCGGTCGAGAATGGGCTTGCCGTACTTGCTCTCGCCGACTTGGAAGAAACAGGTCTCGCGTGTGGCCTCGATGAAGTTGCCGGCCGAATAGACCATGAACATCCGCATCGCCTCGCCCTTGATCTGGCCGCCGAAGATCATGCTGGCGTTGAAGTCGATGCCAGCCGCCTTGAGCGACGCACCGTCCTGCTGGTAGACCCGGCGCACCGCTGAGCCCAACACGCGCACCGCGTCGAACATGCTTTCGGCGTTCCAGATCGTGAGGGCCGGCAGCTCGGGGCCGCGGTCGATCTGCTCGAGTTGCAGGATCTCGCGCACCGACTGGCTGATGCTGAGGTTGCCAGCCGACAGCAGCACCATGAAGCGGTCGTTGGGCTTCTCGTAGACGATCATCTTGCGGAAGGTGCTGATCTGGTCGATGCCAGCGTTGGTGCGGCTGTCGGACAGGAAGACGAGGCCTGCGTTGAGGCGGATGCCGATGCAATAGGTCACGGTGTGGGCTTGTCTTGAGGTTGAATTGATTTCAGGCGGTACAGCACATCGAGCGCTTCGCGGGCGGTCAGTGCGTCGGGGTCGATTGCGGCCAGTGCCAGTTCGACGGCCGAAGGCTCGACCACCAGCGCCTGGATCGATGGTGCAGCGAAAAGGTCGACTTGGCGGTCGCCTGATCTGGCCTGGGCCTCTAGCGCTTCCAGCGTCGCCCTGGCCTGACGCAGCAGTCCTGCCGGCATGCCGGCCAATCTTGCGACCTGCACGCCGTAGCTGCGGCTGGCCGGTCCGGGCTCGATCGCGTGCAGGAACACGATGTCGTGGCCAGACTCCACCGCCGAGACATGCAGGTTGATGGCGCGGTCATGCTTGACCGGAAATTCAGTGAGCTCGAAGTAATGCGTGGCGAACAGCGTGAAGGCTCGGTTCTTGTCGTGCAACTGTGCGGCGATCGCGCCGGCCAGTGCCAGGCCATCGAAGGTGCTGGTGCCGCGGCCGATCTCGTCCATCAGCACCAGAGAATGCTCAGTGGCCGAATGAATGATCGCGGCAGCTTCAGTCATCTCCACCATGAAGGTCGACTGTGCATTGACCAGATCGTCGGCCGCGCCGATTCGGGTGTGGATCGCATCGATCGGCCCCAGCGTGCAATCGGCTGCCGGCACGAACGACCCGATCGAGGCCAGCAGCACGATCAGCGCGACCTGGCGCATGTAGGTCGATTTGCCGCCCATGTTCGGCCCGGTGATCACCAGCATGCGGGTGCGGGCGTCCAGCCGGCAGTCATTGGCGATGAAGTCAGCGCCTTGGCCCATGCCACCCGTCTCGGCCAGCCGGGCTTGCACCACCGGGTGCCGGCCTTGCGCGATGTCGATGCAAGGCTGGGTCACGAAGCGCGGCCGGCACCAGCCCAGCGTCGTGGCGCGCTCGGCCAGGCAGGCCAGCGCGTCCAACCCGGCCAGCGCGCGCGCCAGCGCACCCAGCGTTGGCAGGTAGGTCAGCAGCGCATCGATCAGCTGTTCGAACAACTGCTTCTCGCGCGCCAGTGCCCGGTCCTGGGCCGACAGCGCCTTGTCCTCGAAGGCCTTGAGCTCGGGCGTGATGAAGCGCTCAGCGTTCTTCAGCGTCTGTCGGCGCTGGTAGTCGGCGGGCACTTTGTCGGCCTGCCCAGCGCTGACTTCGATGTAGAAGCCGTGCACCCGGTTGAACTGCACCCGCAGGTTGCCAATGCCGCTGCGCGCGCGCTCGCGGCCCTCCAGGTCGATCAGAAAGGCGTCGCAGTTCTGGCCAATGCCGCGCAATTCGTCGAGGTCGGCGTCGTAACCTGCGGCGATCACGCCACCGTCGCGCAGCAGCACCGCGGGCTCTTCGGCCAGCGCCGAGAGCAGCAGCTCGAGCAAGTCGGGTGGTGGCTGCAGCGCAGCGGTCATCCGGGCCAGCAGCGCTGCGCCGCCTGCTTCGCTGTCGGGCAAGGCCGCGCGCAGCAGCGGCAACGCCTGCAGCGTGGTGCGCAGACCGCTGAGCTCGCGCGGCCGCACCTGTCGCAGCGACAGCCTGGCGCTGATGCGCTCGACGTCACTGATTTGGCGCAGGGCCTGGCGCAGCGGTTCGAACCCCAGGTCGATCAGCGCGGCGACGGCATCGTGCCGGCTGATCGCCGCCGAGCGGTCGCGATGCGGATGGGTCATCCAGTGCCGCAGCAGCCGGCTGCCCATGCCGGTCTTGCAGCTGTCGATCAACGACAGCAACGTTGGACTGGCCTCCCCGCGCAGCGTCTGCGTCAGCTCGAGGTTGCGGTGGGTGGCCGGCGGCAGCTCGATCAGCGCGCTGGCGCGCACCACCTCGAGCGTTGCGACATGGGCCAATGCCTGGCCCTGGGTGTGCTCAGCAAAACTGAGCAACGCGGCGGCAGCGGCCTGGGCCACGGGCAGGTCCTGGGCGTTGAAGCCCTGCAGCGAGGCCACTTTGAGCAGCGCGCAGAGCTTGCGCAAGCCCAGCGCGGTGTCGAACTGCCAATCGGGTCGATGGGTGCGCGCGGCGCGATGCTGTTGCAGCGCAGCGGGCAGGGCGCTGATCGGATCAGCCTGGCGCAGCAGCAGTTCGGCCGGATCCAGCCGGGCCAGCCAGCCGGCCAACTCTTTCTCGCTGCATTCGGTCAGGCCCAGTTGGCCGCTGGACAGCCCCAGCCATGCCAGTCCCCAGGTCGCGCGCAGCTTGACCGCAGCGCACAGCAAGGTGTCGACCCGGTCGTCGAGCAGCGCGCTGTCGGTGATCGTGCCGGGCGTGACCACCCGCACCACCTTGCGCTCGACCGGACCCTTGGCAGTCGCCACGTCGCCGACTTGCTCGGCGATTGCCACCGCCTCGCCGAGCTTGATCAGCTTAGACAGGTAGTTTTCGACCGAATGCACCGGCACGCCAGCCATCACCACCGGCTCGCCGGCACTCTGCCCGCGCGTCGTCAGCGTGATGTCGAGCAGGCGATGGGCCTTGCGGGCGTCGTCGAAAAAAAGCTCGTAGAAGTCGCCCATGCGGTACAGCACGAGCGTGTCGGGGAAGTCGGCCTTGATGGCCAGATATTGCTGCATCATCGGCGTGTGCGCCGCCGGAGAACCTTTGCTCACCGGCCAGGTCCTCCCGTCGAGCGCTTCGTCCGAACCGGTCTTCGGTCACCTGCGCACAGGATCCCGGCGTAGGTTTTGGCGTTGGTTTCGACCATGGGGATGGTTGGCGTAGGTTTCCTGCGAACTTCTCAGCATGTGACGCCAAGGCACCGACGTTTGGCGAGCAGCGCATTGTGCCCGCCGCCCTAGAGCGCATTGGTGACTGGCGCGACGTGGGTGCTGACCCGGCGGCAGAGATCCGTCGGTCGTTGCGCGGCAATCCGCTTCGGGCGATGCCCTTCGCGTCTCGGCCAGCGTCTGCATCCGCCCGCCAATGGCAGCGTTGGCCTATGCGGCCGAGCCTATGTTCGGGTCGGGCGGCGGTGCATCGCTGCTGCCAAAAATCCCATGGAAGATGTCTCCGAAAAGACGCATGTGCTGCGCTCCAACGGCTTGGCGCCTCCATCGATGGAAGCGATCGCAACAACATTGCGCTCGAAAACAAGCGAGCGAAAAAGTTTTTCTCAGCCCTCGCCCTGACCTACCAACCCGAGCTGGATCGGTGCAGGGGTTGAGGTGCGCGTGTGCACGTTCTGTTGTGGCGGGCAGACTTTCAAGACCGATGTGGCCATGCAAGCTTGTGCAAGCTTCGAAGACGGTCAAAGCTTACAGTGCAACATTTAGAGTACTTTCATCAGTCAACCCGCTGGGACATCAACATGATC
>CANFPU010000238.1 GCA_947448955.1 Burkholderiales bacterium | reverse complement strand
GCCACCGTCTGCACGTCCATGCTGTGGACCAAGCCCAGGCCCAGGTCGGTGTTCAGATACACGCGACCGGTTTCATCCACAAGGCATGCCAGGTACTCCGCACGCCGTCCGGTGTGCGAGGTCACGGCGCCGTCAGCAGCCAAACGCCAAATCCAGGGGGTGGCCTGGAGTTCGATAAACACCCGTTGCGGTCCATTTTGGAAATACCAGCGCCCTTGGGCGTCGGCTTCGTAGTTGCGGGCGATGAAGTCCAACAATTTGCTGTGCGTCAGCAGCGCACCTTTGGCGCCTGGCTGACCACTGGTGAAAGCGCCTTGCGCCTGCGCGCCATCGTCGCGCATGTACCATTGCCCACGCTCGTCCAGGCCCAACCAGCCAAAACAGTCCGGCACATGGGGCCATTTGGCCATGGCTTGTTTGACGATGTCATCCATGCTGCAGTTGCTCCATCAACCATCCGCCCACGGCTTTTGGCATGTCGGCCAAATGACCGGGTGGCGGCCCCGAAGGGAATCCCACATGCCCCCCGTGCGCAGGTTGCCATAAGGTCACATGGCGGCTGACCCGTTCTGGCCGCGGCAAACTGGGGGCAGGAATAAAGGGATCATTGCGTGCATTCAAGGCCAGGGCGGGAATTTGAATTTGCGTTAAATGGTGGATGGCTGAGGCCTGCTCCCAATAATCGGCGGTGTTGGCGAAGCCGTGCAACGGCGCAGTGAACACATTGTCAAACTCGTACAAGTCTGTGGCTGCGTGCAAGCGCTGCGCGTCAAACAATCCCGGATATTGCCGCCATTTGGCCAGAGCCTTGGGCTTCATGCTGCGTAAAAACATGCGCGTATAAACCTGACGGTTAAAGCCCTGACCGATGGCTTGGCCACTGGCCGCCAAATCCAAGGGCGAACAAATCGACGCCACCGCCTGAACGGTCCGCGCAGCCATTGCGCCCTGCTCGCCGGCCCAGCGCATGAGGGCATTGCCGCCCAAGGAAACCCCGGCCGCCAGCAAGGGTTGCGGCGCGGGCGACAGGGCAAATCGCTTGAGAATCCAATCAATTTCCACGTGATCCCCCGAGTGATAGGCGCGCGGCGCAAGATTTAATTCCCCGCTGCAGCCCCGAAAATGCGGCACAGCCAAATCCACACCTTGCTGCTGGGCCCAACGGGCAAAGGCTTGCACATAGTGGCTGGCCGATGAGCCTTCTAGCCCATGAAACAGCACCAGCAGCGCCTGTTTTTTTGCTGAGGTCGTCGGACCGGAATCGCCGGTCTGCAAGAAATCCACGTCAATGAAGTCGTGATCTGGGGTCGGCCATCGCTCGCGCCTGAACTGGGGAGCGGCTGCGTCTGCTGGCCTGCTGCGCGCGTACAAGGCCGACCAAATGGTTTGAACTTGGCCCCCCGGTAACCACCGAGGCGCCCGATAAGAGTTCAATGCAGCACCACCGGGGCGACACCCAAGTCGCCGGCATCGTTGGGCGTGCCCGGACTGGTGTGGTGCGCGACCAGGCGCCAACCCTGCGGCGTTTTGTGAAAGACATTGGTCGCGATCACCCAGGCCTTATGCGGGCCTTGGGGTGTCATGACTTCAATCCGCTCCACCAAGTGGTGCACCGCACTGGCCAAAGACTCGATTTTGTGAATCCGTTCAGGAAAAGCCTGGATATTGCCGTTGGCAAACATGGCTTCAAAGGCCGCGCGTATGGCGCCCGCACCGATCATGCGAGGCCCACCCGGGTGCACGCAAACAATGTCTTCTTCGTCAGCCCAGCACGCCATCAGCTGGTCGATATTGGCGTGGCGCAAGGCTTCGTAAAAAGCATTTTCAATATCATCGGCACGGCCACCCAGCGTGGCAGCGCGAAGTTTGGCTTGGGTCATAGGACGACAGTCTGAACTGAGCAAGTGCTTATTGTCAGGCAAAAAAATACCCAGCCTCAGCTGGGTATTTGTTCGGCATCAGACTGGGCTCATTTGTTGCCGCGAAATCTGCGCAATGCAGACAGTTGGGCAGCCAACACAGCGAGTTCAGATTGGGCGCGGGCCATGTCAAAGTCGTCTTTGGCATTGCGCAAGGCTTCTTCCGCCAAGGCCTTGGCCGCATTGGCCTTTTCTTCGTCCAAATCTTTGCCGCGGATCGCCGTGTCAGACAACACGGTCACGCAGTCTGGCTGGACTTCCAAAATACCACCGGCCACGAAGACAAATTCTTCACCGCCATCGGCCGTTTGGATGCGAACCGAGCCGGGCTTGATGCGGGTGATCAAGGGGGTATGGCGGGGGTAGATACCCAGCTCGCCAGACTCACCGGGCAGGGCCACAAAAGTGGCTTCGCCTGAAAAGATAGACTCTTCAGCGCTGACCACATGGACGTGGATGGTTTTCATATCAACTCCTGAAAAATGGTGAATGTGAAGCCAAAGGGCTGTTCGCTTGCACGAAGAGCCCGATGGGCTTTACGCCATTTTCTTGGCCTTTTCGAAGGCCTCGTCGATCGTACCGACCATGTAGAACGCTTGCTCAGGCAAGTGATCGCATTCGCCAGCCACAATCATCTTGAAGCCGCGGATGGTTTCAGCCAAAGGCACGTACTTGCCTGGCGAGCCTGTGAAGACTTCGGCCACGTGGAAAGGTTGCGACAGGAAACGCTGGATCTTACGAGCGCGGGCCACAGCCAACTTGTCCTCAGGGGCCAAGTCGTCCATACCCATGATCGCGATGATGTCGCGCAGTTCGCGGTAACGCTGCAAGGTCCCTTGCACAGCGCGTGCGGTTTCGTAGTGATCGGCACCCACGACCAGCGGATCGAGCTGACGGCTGGTGGAGTCCAAAGGATCCACAGCGGGGTAGATACCGAGCGAAGCGATGTCACGTGACAACACCACAGTGGAGTCCAAGTGAGCGAAGGTGGTCGCAGGCGATGGATCGGTCAAGTCATCGGCAGGCACGTAAACGGCTTGGATGGAAGTGATGGAACCCACTTTGGTAGACGTGATACGTTCTTGCAAACGGCCCATTTCTTCGGCCAGTGTGGGCTGGTAACCCACCGCAGAAGGCATACGGCCCAACAGCGCGGACACTTCGGTACCGGCCAAGGTGTAGCGGTAAATGTTGTCCACGAAGAACAACACGTCTTTGCCTTCGTCACGGAAAGATTCGGCAATGGTCAGACCGGTCAAAGCCACGCGCAAACGGTTGCCTGGGGGCTCGTTCATCTGACCGTACACCATGGCCACTTTGGACTCAGGCAGGTTCTCGAGGTTCACCACACCGGAATCGGCCATCTCGTGGTAGAAGTCGTTACCTTCACGGGTACGCTCACCCACACCGGCGAACACGGACAAACCGCTGTGCGCCTTGGCGATGTTGTTGATCAACTCCATCATGTTCACGGTCTTGCCCACACCGGCACCACCGAACAGACCCACCTTACCGCCTTTGGCAAACGGGCACACCAAGTCAATCACTTTGATGCCGGTTTCCAGCAGTTCTTGCGAAGGGCTCAGTTCATCGTAAGCGGGGGCTTTGCGGTGAATCGAAGCGGTCAACTCGTGGCTGACCGGACCGCGCTCGTCGATGGGCGTGCCCAGCACGTCCATGATGCGGCCCAAAGTGGCTTTACCCACAGGCACGGTGATGGGGTTGCCGGTGTTCGACACGACCAAGCCGCGGCGCAGACCGTCAGACGAGCCCAGCGCAATGGTACGCACCACGCCGTCGCCGAGTTGTTGCTGCACTTCCAGGGTCAGCGCAGAGCCTTCCATTTTCAGTGCGTCATAAATCTTGGGCATTTGATGACGTGGGAATTCCACGTCCACCACGGCACCAATACATTGAACAATTTTTCCTTGGGCTTGCATTTTTCGCTCCAATAATTTGAATTAGCTGAACTGGTTTAACCGCTGATCGCAGCTGCGCCGGACACGATTTCAGACAGTTCTTTGGTAATCGCTGCTTGACGGGTTTTGTTGTAGACAAGCTTGAGCTCGCCAATCACATTGCCGGCGTTGTCGGTGGCCGCCTTCATGGCCACCATGCGCGCGGCATGCTCAGACGCCATGTTTTCAGCCACAGCCTGCAGCACCAAGGCCTCGGCATAACGCACCAACAAGTTGTCGATCACCGAGTGGGCATCGGGTTCGTAGATGTAGTCCCAACCGTGGCCGGTACCGCTGGCTTTCGTGTCAGCAGCCATTTGGTCTGCAGACAAAGGCAGCAAGCGGTCCAGCGTGGCCACTTGGGCCATGGTGCTGACAAACTTGTTGTAGCACAGGTACACCGCGCTGAGTTCACCGTTGGCATAGGCATCGAGCAGCACCTTGACGGGGCCGATCAATTTTTCCAGATGGGGTTTGTCGCCCAAATGCGTCACATGCGCCACGACTTTGGCATTGGCACGGTTCAAAAAGCCCAAACCTTTGCTGCCGATAGCGACGGCTTGCGCTGTCTTGCCAGCCGCTTGCTGTTCACGCAATTTGCCGGTGACAGCACGCAGCAAGTTGGTGTTCAGACCGCCACACAAACCTTTGTCGGTGGTGACCACAATGAAGCCCACCGCCTTGCCGTCGATGTGCTGCATGTAAGGGTGCACATATTCCGGATTGGCTTGACCCAAGTTGCTCGCGATATTGCGAATTTTTTCGCTGTAAGGACGAGCGGCGCGCATACGCTCCTGCGCCTTGCGCATTTTGGAGACGGAAATCATCTCCATGGCCTTGGTGATCTTCTTGGTGTTTTCCACCGATTTGATCTTGGTGCGTAGTTCCTTGCCCGATGCCATCAGAGGCTCCTTTTGGTCAGGTGGAAATTAAGCAAAGCTTTTCTTGAAAGCGGTCACGGCAGCGGTCAATTCAGCCTCAGCTTCTTTGTCCATGGCTTGTGAGCTTTCGAGTTTGGCCAACAAAGCCGCGCACTTGTCTTTGAGGTAAGCGTGCAGACCGTGTTCGAAAGGCAAAACTTGTTTCACTTCGATGTCGTCCATGAAACCCTTGTTCACGGCAAACAAAGTTGCACCCATCAAGCTGATCGACAGGGGGCTGTACTGGGCTTGCTTGAGCAATTCGGTCACACGGGCGCCGCGGTCCAGCTGCTTGCGGGTGGACTCGTCCAGATCCGAAGCAAACTGCGCAAACGCGGCCAGTTCACGGTACTGGGCCAAGTCGGTACGGATACCGCCGGACTGACCTTTGATGATCTTGGTCTGGGCCGAGCTGCCCACGCGAGACACGGAAATACCGGCGTTGATCGCAGGGCGGATACCGGCGTTGAACAACGAGGTTTCCAAGAAGATCTGGCCGTCGGTGATCGAGATCACGTTGGTGGGCACGAAGGCGGACACGTCACCGGCTTGGGTTTCAATGATCGGCAAGGCGGTCAAGGAACCAGTTTTGCCTTTGACTTCACCTTTGGTGAAGTGCTCGACATAGTCGGCGTTCACGCGGGCTGCGCGCTCGAGCAAACGGCTGTGGAGATAGAACACGTCGCCAGGATAAGCTTCGCGGCCTGGTGGGCGACGCAGCAACAAGGACACTTGACGGTAAGCCACAGCTTGCTTGGACAAATCGTCATAAACGATCAGAGCGTCTTCGCCGCGGTCGCGGAAGTATTCGCCCATGGTGCAGCCGGAGTAGGCAGACACG
>CANFPU010000237.1 GCA_947448955.1 Burkholderiales bacterium | reverse complement strand
GCCATCGCGGCGAAGAACCGGGTGCTCAAAAGCTTCATCGGCCAGGGCTACCACGCCAGCCACACTCCCGGCGTCATCCTGCGCAACATCCTCGAAAACCCGGCCTGGTACACCGCCTACACGCCGTACCAGGCCGAGATCTCGCAAGGCCGAATGGAAGCGCTGGTCAATTTTCAGACCATGGTCTGCGACCTGACCGGTATGGCCATCGCCAACGCCTCGATGCTTGACGAGGCCACCGCTACGGCCGAAGCCATGACCTTGGCCAAGCGCAGCGTCAAGTCGAAGTCCGATACCGTGATCATCTCCAGTGACTGCCATCCGCAGACCATCGAGGTGATCCAAACCCGAAGCGCGCCACTGGGGTTGACCGTGTTGGTAGGCGACCCGGCCAGCCTGCTGGCCTTGCACGACTGCTTCGCAGTGATCGCGCAATATCCCGCCAGCACCGGGCGGGTCCTCGACCTGCAGGCGGTGGCCGACGCAGCCCACGCCCGACAGGCCGGTTTCATCGTCGCCGCCGACCTGCTGGCGCTGACACTGCTCAAAGCCCCGGGTGAGTTCGGCGCCGACATCGTCGTCGGCAACAGCCAGCGCTTGGGCGTGCCCATGGGCAACGGCGGTCCGCATGCCGCCTACCTGGCCTGCCGCGATGATTTCAAGCGGTCGATGCCGGGCCGGTTGGTGGGGGTCAGCGTCGACGCTCACGGCAACCCCGCCTACCGGCTGGCGCTGCAGACCCGCGAGCAACATATCCGGCGCGAAAAAGCCACCTCCAACATCTGCACCGCCCAGGTGCTGCTCGCGGTGATGGCCAGCATGTACGCGGTTTACCACGGTCCGGCAGGCCTGAAGCGCATCGCCCTGCGGGTGGCCAGCTTCACCGCCATCCTGGCAAGCGGCTTGCGCGACCTGGGGATCCCGGTGCTCCATGCCCAGGCCTTCGACACCTTGACGGTCGAGACCGGCGCCGCCACGTCAGCCGTGCTCGCGCGTGCGCTGGCTGGCGGCGCCAACCTGCGCCGGGTCAGCGACAGCCAGATCGGCGTCACGCTGGATGAGACCACCACCCGCGCCGACCTGGGTTCGTTGTGGTCATGGTTCGCCGCGCCCGGCCAGGCTTTGCCGACGGTGGACGCGTTCGAGGCCGGCGTCGAAACGCTGATTCCGCCCGCGCTGCGCCGCAGCAGCGAATTTCTGACCCATCCGGTGTTCAATCGTCACCACAGCGAAACCGAGATGCTGCGCTACATCCGCAGCCTGTCGGACAAAGACTTGGCGCTGGACCGCAGCATGATCCCGCTCGGCTCGTGCACGATGAAGCTCAACGCGACCAGCGAGATGATCCCAATCACCTGGCCCGAGTTCGCCGACATCCACCCATTCGCGCCGGCAGACCAGCGCGCGGGTTACGCTGAACTGAACGACCATCTCTGCGCCTGGCTCGCCCAGGCCACAGGTTATGCCGGCATCAGTTTGCAGCCCAACGCCGGATCACAAGGCGAATATGCCGGCCTGCTGGCGATCCGCGGCTGGCACGCCTCGCGCGGCGAATCTCAACGCAGCATCTGTCTGATCCCGGAATCGGCCCATGGCACAAACCCGGCGTCAGCGCAGATGGCCGGCATGCAGGTGGTGGTGGTCAAGTGCGACGTCCAGGGCAATGTCGATCTGGACGACCTGCAGGCCCAGTGCGAGCGCCACAGCGCGAATCTGGCTGCGGTGATGATCACCTACCCCAGCACCTATGGTGTGTTCGACTCCCAGGTCAAGGCGCTGTGCGCGCTGGTGCACCAGCATGGCGGACGGGTCTATGTCGACGGCGCCAACATGAACGCGCTGGTCGGCGTGGCCGCGCCAGGCGAGTTCGGCGGCGATGTCAGCCACCTCAACCTGCACAAGACTTTTTGCATCCCACATGGCGGCGGCGGCCCGGGTGTGGGGCCGGTCTGCGTGGTCGAGGATCTGGTGCCGTTCCTACCGGGACATATCACTGGCGGCGTGACGGGCGGCGTCGGTGCGGTTTCGGCTGCGCCCTTGGGCAACGCGGCTGTGCTGCCGATCAGTTGGATGTACATGCGCATGATGGGTGCCGACGGCCTGACCGCCGCCACTGAAGGCGCGATCCTGTCGGCCAACTATGTCGCGGCCAGGCTGGCCGGGCATTACAGCATCCACTTTTCGGGCGGGCATGCCAGCATTCGCGGCGGCGGGGTGGCGCACGAGTGCATCCTCGACCTGCGCCCGCTCAAGGACAGTTCGGGTGTCAGCGCCGAGGACGTCGCCAAGCGTTTGATCGACTACGGCTTCCATGCCCCGACGCTGAGCTTTCCGGTGGCCGGCACGCTGATGGTCGAGCCGACAGAGAGCGAGCCACTGGTCGAGCTCGACCGTCTCTGCGACGCAATGATCGCCATCCGCGGCGAGATTCGCAAAGTGGAGAAGGGTGACTGGCCGCGCGACGACCATCCGCTGAAGCACGCGCCGCACACGGCGCAAGCCGTCAGCGCGGATCAATGGACGCATGCCTACCGCCGCGAGGACGCAGCTTGGCCGATCACCGCCTTGCGGCGCGGCAAGTACTGGGCACCGGTGGGCCGGGTCGACAACGTCTGGGGCGACCGCAACCTGTTCTGCAGTTGCCCGCCGATGGCCGACTTCGCCGAGCCCTGACCGCGCCTTCGAAGTCTGTGGCTTGGTGCCGCGGTCAGTGGTGCTCGGCGATCGCCTGGGGCGACTGTGACACGCCGACCACCTCCGCCGCGGGGAAGCCCTCCAGGGACGCGGCCGGCCGACGATCCCGTACCAGGTAGCTGTAGATCACCGGCACCACCACCAGGGTGAGCAAGGTGCTGGTGATCACGCCGCCAATGATGGCCCGCCCCATTGGCGCCTGCAACTCGCCGCCCTCGTCCAGCGCGAGGGCGAGCGGCAACATGCCGAAGACCATCGCGGCGGTCGTCATCATGATCGGCCGCATCCGCGTCAGGCCGGCCGCCAGCAAGGCGTCGACCACCGTGGCGCCGGCCTTGCGCGCGTGGTTGGCGAAGTCCACCAGCAGGATCGCGTTCTTGGTCACCAGACCCATCAGCATCACCAGCCCGATCATCGAGAACACGTTGAGTGTGCTGCGAGAGACCCACAACGCGATCATCACGCCGATCAGCGCCAACGGCAGCGAGGCCATGATGGCGATCGGCTGCAAGAAGCTGCCAAACTGGCTGGCCAGCACGATGTAGATGAAGATCACCGCCAGCCCCATCGCCCCCAGCATCGCGCTGAAAGCCTCTTGTTGATCCTTGGTCTGCCCACCAATGTCGAAGCTGTAGCCCTGAGGCAGTGCGGTGGCCTTGACCAGTTTCTGCACGTCCTCACCGACTTCGCCAGCCGAGCGACCACTGACACCGGCAAACACCGCCTCGCGGCGTTGCAAATTTTGACGCCGGATGATCTCAGGGTTGTACACCGGGGTGATCGTGGCCACGCTGTCGAGCGTGATCGGTACGCCTTCCTTCGAGAACGCCACCGGCAAGTTCCGCATCTGATCGATGCGCTCTCGTTGAGCCTGGTTCAGACGCAGCACGACCTCAACCTGATCGCCGTCGGGCGTGGTCCAGTAAGTTGCGATCTCGCCGTTGACATAGGCGCGCAGACTGGCGGCAAGCGCTGGCGCGGTCAAGCCGAGTTCACGCACCGCCGCAGGCTTCAGGCGCACCGCGTAAGCTGGCAGCCCAGGTCGCACCGACAACTCGACGTCCACCGTGCCAGGAATTTTCCTGACCTTGTCGGCAAACTCTGTGGCCACCCGCGCCAGCCCTTCGGCCTCTGGACCCAGGATCGCCACATAGATCGGCCGATTGAAGCCCAGCGCGGCATCGGTCCCAGGGATGGTGGCGACCTGGCTGCGGATGAAGGCTTCGACCTGCTTTTGGCTGCGGCTGCGGTCCTTGCGGTCTTTGAGCGAGATGTTGAGCCACGCCTGGTTGCGCTGCCCAGCACCGCCAACAAAGGTCGACACCGAGGCGACCTCGGGCAGCGCCAGCACGATGGCCTCGACCTGCGCCACCTTGGCGTCGCTGCGCTCCAGGCTGGAGCCCTCGGGCATGCGCAGCGCGAGCTGGGTGAAGCCCTGGTCAACCTCGGGGATGAACTCGCTGCCCACCAGCGGCGCGAGCGCGATCGCCCCAGCGAAGCTTGCCAGACCCACACTCAGCACCACGCCGCGCGGCGTGATCGTGGCGCGACGCCACTGGCGCCGGCTGGACTTGTCGCGCTTGGCATCCGGACCAAAACCGTGGCCCCAGGCCGGCAGTGGCAATGGCCAGCGGCGCGCCGAGAACGCCCAGCGAATCAAGCTCTCGTACAACCGGTGCAACAAGTCCATGCCACGGTCGGTGGCGCGGATCATCGCGCCGATCACGGGCAGGTTCTTCATGCGCACCGCAGGCGGGTCGTGCCACACCGACGACAGCATCGGGTCGAGTGTGAAGCTGACAAACAGGCTGACCAGCACCGCCACCGCCACCGTGACACCGAAGGGGTAGAAGAACTTGCCGATGATGCCGCCCATGAAGGCCACCGGCACGAACACCGCGCAAAGCGCAAAAGTGGTGGCCATCACTGCCAGGCCAATCTCCTGCGTGCCCTCTAAAGCAGCCTGGTGGTGATTTTTGCCCATGCCAACATGGCGCACGATGTTCTCGCGCACCACGATCGCGTCGTCAATCAGCAAGCCGATGCACAGCGAGAGCGCCATCATCGTCATGAAGTTCAAGGTGAAGCCGAAGACATAGACCGCAATGAAGCTGGAGATCACGGCGATCGGCAACGTGAGCCCAGTGATGATGGTCGAGCGCCAGGAATGCAAGAACAAAAAGACGATCAGCACGGTCAGCAGCGCGCCCTCGACCAGCGTTCGCTTCAGGCCCGTCAGCGACTGTTTGACCCAGTCGCTGTTGGCGTAGATCAGGCGCAACTCCATGTCCGGTGGCAGCGATTTGCGCAGCTCGGCCATCGCGTCTTTGACCGCATCGCCAGTGGCCACGATGTTGGCGTCCTGCTGCTTGAAAACATTGAAGCTGACCGCGCGCTGGCCGTTGATGCGAGCGGCTGAATCGAGTTCTTTCTCGCGCTCGACCAGCGATCCCAGGTCGCCGAGCGTGAGCGCGAGGCCGCCGCGGCGTGCCACCACCAGGGCCGCGAAGTCGCGTGGATCGCGCACCCGACCTTCGACACGCAGGATCGCATCCTGGCTGCGGTTGGACAGCAGACCGACGGGCTGGTCGGCGTTGGCCTCGCGCAGTGCAGTGGCCACCTCAGCCGGCGTGATGCCATAACTTCTCATGCGAGCGGGGTCGAGATCGATCCGAACCTCGCGCGCGGCCAGCCCCGAGATGTCGATGCGCGCCACGCCCTCGACACGCTGCAAGCGTTTGTCGATCTGCTGGTCGGCCACCAGCGAAAGTTCACGCGCGCTGCGGGTCGGACTGAGCAATGCCAGCACGACGATGGGCTGGCTGTTGTCGTTGTTGAAGCGCGCCACCGTCGGCGCCTTGGCGTCGCGCGGCAGACTGCCCTGAGTGGCGGACAGTCGGTCGCGCACCTCCTGCATCGCCCGGCTCATGTCGGCGTTGAGCGAGAACTCGACATTGGTC
>CANFPU010000236.1 GCA_947448955.1 Burkholderiales bacterium | reverse complement strand
GCCGCGCTGGCGTGGTTAACGGCTTCGACCATCAGCTGGGCCAGCAAGCCGGCCAGCTCGGGTTGGTCATTGAATTTGAAGCGACTGAGCAACCGATCCCATGGAAATTCATAGACCACTGCGGCGACACAGCGCGCGTAGGGCGGTGGATCGCGCAGGCAGGTGCCGCAGATCAGGCCACTGAAGCAAGGTAGCGCACAGCTTGGGCAGACGGTGTGCCGGGCACTGCCAAAGCGCGCCAGGCATCGCTGACACAGACTGCCGCGATCCCAACTGCCGCACAACAGGCAGGGCCGCGGCATGCTCAACCAACTTCGCGGTGCGGTCCGCCGGCTTGGAATGGGCATCTGCCATCGCATGGCATCAATATACTGCCCGTCCCATGTCCGATGACACCTCCAGAACGCCCGCTATTGACGCTGCTGCACTGGCCCATGTGCTTCGGCGACAGGCCCGCGCCGAGGATCCACCATGGCTGCATCAAGAACTGGCACGCCGCATGGCCGAGCGCCTGCCGGTGATCAAACAACCACCGCAGACCTGGCTCGACTGGTGGGGTTTCACCGGCGCCAGTGCGCAGGCGGTGGCGGCGATCTGGCCGCAGGCCAGACGTAGCGTCGTGGAACCCACAGTCGCGCTGGCGGAACGCAGCCGCCAGGCCCTGCATTCGCCTTGGTGGGCTTGGGGCCGGCGGCGACGCCAAATTCCGGTGTGCTTGGAGGCCGATGTGCCTGTGGGTCACTCGCAGATGCTGTGGTCCAACCTTAACCTTCACGCCAGCGCCGATCCCGCATTTACGCTGGCGCAGTGGCACCGGGCGCTAGCGGTCGACGGTTTCGTGATGTTTTCGACCTTTGGCCCCGACACTTTGCGTGAATTGCGAGCGGTCTATGCCGAACTGGATTGGCCGGTGCCGCATCCTGCCTACGCCGACATGCATGACCTGGGCGACTTGATGGTGCAGGCCGGCTTTGCCGACCCGGTGATGGATCAGGAGACCTTGCGGCTGACCTGGAGCAGCCCCGAGGCATTGCTGGCCGAGTTGCGTGGCCTGGGCGGGCATCTGGGACGGGGTCGACCGGCGGGCCTGCGCACCCCACGTTGGCGTGAACGCCTCCTGCAGGCCTTGGCGCGGTGCGCTGATCCGCAAGGCCGTATTGGCATGAGTTTCGAGTTGGTCTATGGCCACGCATACAAGGCCGCTCCGAGGCCCGCGCGCGGCGAGCCCGTGATGGTCTCGCTGGATTCATTGCGCTCGACGCTGCCCAAACGCCACCGCTGACCAATGGCAGTGAGGTAGGGGTTACCACTCAGCTAGAATCTCTCGTTGACTTGAAACACGTTGCCGACATCGAGGATTTGCGAGCCCTTGTAAGCACTGCGACACGTCATGGTTCTGAGCTTTGCCATTTGCGGCTGAAGTCGGAACTCAAAGGTCTCAACACACTGCCGCCCACCATGTCTGTCACTTTCGCCCATCGCCCTTGGCCTGCGCCGTCTGCGCCGACGCCTGATGTTGGCTGGCGATTTGGTCGCGAGCATCTGCTGCCTTTGGCTTGGTCCTTTGATCTTCGCCGCAATGTTTCGATCACGCCGCGGCAGTTGTTGACCGCTTACGCCATGCTGTGCGGACTGTCTTTGCTGGTCGCGGCGGGTTTTTGGTGGCAGGGTGTGGTGGCGGTGGGTTTCTACACCTTGCTTGAATTGGTCGCGCTGGGCGTGGCCTTGCTGATCGTTGCGCGGCATGCGGGTGATCGCGAACTGATCATGCTGTGCGACCGGGAACTGACGGTCGAGCAACGATTCGGTTCCAGCGTTGAGCATTCACGGTTCCGCGCCGAATGGGTTCGGGTGGAACCATTGGCCGATGATGGGTCGCTGGTGGAGTTGTCTGGTGAAGGTCGCAGCGTGCGGGTGGGTCGGCACGTTCGCCCGGAGTTGCGGGTTGCGCTGGCGCAGGAATTGCGGCGGGCCTTGCGCCTGGCTCGCGCGGCCAGTGAACAGGTTGTGGATCACGAACTTAAAACATGATGATGAAGACAACAAACAAGTTGATGTCTCGGGCTTGGCGGGGGGCAGCATGCCTCGGTGCAGTCGTTGCAACCCAGACCGCGATGGCGGGTGATCTTGCTGGAGGGCCGGCCAAGAATCAGCTTGACTTGCATCCTGCGGTGACCCGGATCGCCAGTGATATCCATGGCCTGCACAACTACATGTTGATCGTTTGCCTGGTGATCTTTCTCGCGGTTTTCGGTGTGATGTTCTATTCGATCATCAAGCACCGCAAGTCGGTGGGTCACAAGTCAGCCCACTTTCACGAGAGCGTCGGTGTGGAGATCGCCTGGACGATCGTGCCTTTCGTGATCGTCGTGGGGATGGGGATGGCAGCGACCAAGACCGTGGTCGCGATGAAGGACACCAGCAATGCCGACCTGACCATCAAGACGACCGGCATGCAGTGGAAGTGGGGGTATGACTACCTCAAGGGCGAAGGCGAAGGCATCGGTTTCGTCTCTACGCTGGATGTCGCGCATCGCAACATGTCGGATTCGGGACGGCCGTCCGGTGACAATTACCTGCTCAAGGTCGATAACCCGTTGGTGGTGCCGGTCAACAAGAAGATCCGCATCATCACCACCGCCAATGACGTGATCCACTCCTGGATGGTGCCCGCGTTTGCCGTGAAGCAAGATGCAATCCCTGGCTTTGTGCGCGACGCCTGGTTCCGGGCCGAAAAGACCGGTGATTTTTATGGGCAGTGCGTCGAGTTGTGCGGCAAGGAACACGCCTACATGCCCATCCATGTGAAAGTGTTGTCAGCCGAGGACTACTCGAAGTGGGTGGACGGCAAGAAGAAGGAGATTGCTGCGAAGGCTGACGACCCGACCAAGGTTTGGGCACTGGACGCGCTGGCCGCCCGCGGCGAGAAGGTTTACAACGCCAACTGCGCGGTCTGCCACCGGCCTGACGGCAAGGGTGCAGGCCCGATCAAGCCGATTGACGGCGCTGCGGTGGTCAATGATGCGGACAAGATCAAACAGGTGATGGTGCTGCTCAACGGCCAAAACAATGGCGCGATGCCGGCCTGGAAGGGTTTGTCTGATACCGAGATCGCCGCCGTCGTCACCTTCACCAAGAACAATTGGTCCAACAAGACCGGCCAGATCGTGCAGCCCGCTGACGTTGTCGCAGCGCGCAAGCCTTGATTCGAATTTCCCAAGAACCGCTATCACTGACCGCTGAAAGGCAACGCCCATGAGCGCCGTCCTCGACCACCACCACGGGTCCCACGACCACGATCACGCCCACGACGATCACCATGACCACGGCCCTCTCCCGGGCTGGCGGCGATGGGTGTTTGCGACGAACCACAAGGACATCGGCACGATGTATTTGTTGTTCTCGTTCGCCATGTTGATCGTCGGTGGCATTCTGGCGCTTTGTATCCGCGCTGAACTCTTCCAGCCCGGGCTGCAGTTCTTCAACCCTCAGCTGTTCAACTCCTTCACCACGATGCACGGGTTGATCATGGTGTTTGGCGCGATCATGCCGGCCTTCGTTGGTTTTGCGAATTGGATGGTCCCGATGCAGATCGGTGCCGCCGACATGGCTTTTGCGCGGATGAACAATTTCAGCTTTTGGCTGTTGATCCCGGCCGCGCTGATGTTGGTGTCGTCGTTCGCGATGCCTGGCGGCGCGCCGGCTGCGGGGTGGACGCTCTATGCGCCGCTGACCCTGCAGATGGGCCCGTCGATGGATGCCGGCATCTTCGCGATGCACATCATGGGGGCGTCGTCGATTATGGGCTCGATCAACATCATCGTGACCATCCTGAACATGCGCGCGCCCGGGATGACGTTGATGAAGATGCCGCTGTTCTGCTGGACATGGCTGATCACCGCCTATCTGCTGATCGCGGTGATGCCGGTGTTGGCAGGCGCGATCACGATGACACTGACCGACCGCCACTTCGGCACCAGTTTCTTCAGCCCGGCCGGCGGCGGTGACCCGGTGATGTATCAGCATATCTTCTGGTTCTTCGGTCACCCGGAGGTCTACATCATGATCTTGCCGGCTTTCGGCATCGTCAGCGCGATCGTTCCTGCCTTCGCCCGTAAACGTCTTTTTGGCTATACCTCGATGGTTTACGCCACCGCGTCGATCGCGATCCTGTCGTTCATCGTCTGGGCCCACCACATGTACGCGACGGGCATGCCGGTCACCGGTCAACTGTTCTTCATGTACGCGACGATGCTGATCGCGGTGCCTACCGGCGTGAAGATCTTCAACTGGATCGCGACGATGTGGCGCGGTTCGATGACCTTCGAGACACCGATGCTTTGGGCTGTGGGCTTCATTTTTGTGTTCACGATCGGGGGCTTCACGGGTCTGATCTTGGCGATGGCACCGATTGACATCCAGTTGCAGGACACCTACTACGTCGTCGCCCATTTCCACTACGTGTTGGTGGCAGGTTCGTTGTACGCGTTGTTTGCCGGGGTCTACTATTGGGGTCCGAAGTGGACCGGGGTGATGTATTCCGAGATCCGCGGCAAGATCCACTTCTGGGGTTCGTTGATCACCTTCAACGTCACCTTCTTCCCGATGCATTTCTTGGGTCTGGCCGGTATGCCGCGCCGGTATGCCGATTACCCGATGCAGTTCGCCGACTTCAACATGCTCGCTTCGATCGGCGCCTTCGGGTTTGGGCTGATGCAGGTCTACTTCTTCTTCTTCGTGGTCATTCCGATGATGCGTGGCCAGGGCGCCAAGGCGCCGCAAAAACCCTGGGAGGGTGCTGAAGGTCTGGAATGGGAACTGGCATCGCCTGCCCCGTTCCATTCCTTCGAGACGCCGCCGAAGCTCGACGTCACGGCGACCAAGGTGCTGGCTTGAGCCGGACTGAAGTGATGCCTGTTTCCGACACGCAGCGCAAAGCCAATCGCCGGATGGGTTGGGTGCTGGCGTCGGTGGCTTTGGTGTTCTTTCTTGGTTTCATGACCAAGATGGTTTTGCTTGGTCGTTGAGCGACTGGCGTTACGCATTCGCTGACCCGACATGGCACTTTCTTCGTTGCTTGCCCGCCTGCACCGCGACAACCGCCGCATGATGGGCAAGCTCGGTGTGATCGCGCTAGCTATGTTCGGCTTTGGCTATGCCTTGGTGCCGATGTACCGCAGCATCTGTGATGCGCTGGGCATCAACGTGTTGTCGATCAGCGAGCGGGTGACGGGCAGCGGGACGAGCAGTCGCAAAGCTAGCACCCAGGTCGATCGGTCGCGCAGCATCACGGTCGAATTTGATGCCAACGCCCGGGGTGTGTTCGATTTCAAGCCAGCGGTAAATTCGCTTCAAGTTCATCCCGGCGAGATGGTCACTGTGATGTACGAGTTCAAGAACATCCAGAATCGGACGCTGGCCGCGCAGGCGATTCCCAGCTATGCGCCTATGCAGGCCAGTCCGCATTTCAACAAAGTTGAATGCTTTTGTTTTAACGAATACACGCTCAAGCCTGGCGAGACCAAGCAGTGGCCGGTGGTGTTCTATGTTGACGCCAAGCTGCCGAAGGATGTGACCACGATCACGCTGTCCTACACCTTCTTCGAGGTTGGGGGCAAGGTGGCGGGCCAAGGCGCCGCAATCCCGGGCAAGTCATCATGAGTGGCCAGCCTGTGAACCCGACCGCGCGCAAGCTTTCT
>CANFPU010000235.1 GCA_947448955.1 Burkholderiales bacterium | reverse complement strand
TCGAAGCCACCGCGAAGGTGGCCCTGGGGTTCGTCGACGAACTCGAGAAGGCCTTCGCCCATCTCGCGCGCCATCCGGCGTCGGGGTCGCCGCGCTATGCGCACCAACTCGGGCTCGCAGACCTGAGATTCTGGCCACTCGGGCGCTACCCCTACCTGATCTTCTACGTCGAGTGCGACGAGCACATAGACGTCTGGCGTGTGCTGCAGGAACAGCGCGACATCCCAGCGTGGATGAACGAGGCGTAAGTTCAAGCTTTCGCGCTGAGAGACCGAAAGGCCGCGAGTCGCCGTCTGCGCGGCTTTCGGCACGGCCAACACGTGATGGGCGGCTTTGCCGCAGAACCGACCGCTCGAGTCGGCTTTATGAGCGATCGTTCCTGGCCGAGAGCGGCCCTCTCTACAGCGCGTCACGAACGGGCATTCATGACGCCAGGCGGCCCAAACACGGCCCTCGACGGCGTGTGAGTCGGTCTTTGAAGGTCGCTGAGATCCATCGTGACGCCGAATTCGCCGCTGGGCGTGACGAGGTCTAGCGCCCCGCCACGCTTGTTCCTCAGCCAGCCGGCGGCATCGTCCCCGCCATCGCCGGCAGCTTGACCACGCGGGCATACCAGGCGTCGAGCTTCGGATGGCCGGGACGCCAGGGCTCGTTGGCGAAGCGGAAATCGAGATACCCCAGCGCACAGGCCACCGTGATCTCGCCGATCGTCGTCAGATCGCCAAAGCTGCCCGCCTCGGCCTCCAGCGCATCCACCGCCGCCGCCACCTTGCCGCGCTGCTGGGCGATGTAGTCGGTCCGCCCCTCATCCTGCGGCAAGGCAATCTCGCGCCGGCGCGGCTGGCTCGCATCCATGATGCCGTCGCCCAACGCCTGTAACCGCAGCGCCGTCCAGCGCGCCGGACCGGCGGCCGGGAACAGCTGCGGCGCGCTGCCGACACTGTCAAGATATTCGCAAATCACCGGGCTGTCATAGAGCGCGGCCCCGGTGTCCGGCACCAGAGTCGGCACCTTCGAGAGCGGGTTGATCGCCCGCAACGCCGCGTCGGACGTGGCGATTGTCCATTTCTCAAGCTGCCCATCAATCCCGCGGGCAATCGCACAGGCCAGGGCCTTGCGAACATAGGGGCTGGCGGCGGCGTAGGTGATTTTCATGGTGGCGTTTCGTTCCCGTGTGTGGTGCGGCCGATTTTGAGGCTTTGGCAGGCAAGGGGCAAGACTGACTGACTGCATCAGCAAACCTCCGGTGGCCAGGGGCCTGAGGCTCTTGGAACCCCATCCCTGCTTGCGGCTCACGAGGCGAGACCTCGTGGGGAGGGCTGGCGAAGACCAGAAATTCGCGTTGTTGATGGCCTGCGGCGCAACTCACTGCCGCCACCCGACCCACAACTGCTTCTTGTAGAACGCCCACTGCACCCGCGCCAGCACGCCCGTCACGATGACGATCAGAAAAGCCTGTCCCTTGGGCAACTGCACCAGACCGGTCGGCTTCACTGAGCCACGACGCCACTGCATACGCGTCGTGCTGGTCGGGCGTGCGGTCATCGGCCGGGAAGGCGTGCTTGCAGAGCGATGGGTAGACCTCGACGACGGCAGACTTCCCCGAGGGGATTGACCAACCATCGAACGGCCAGAAATGCAGGCGGCTGCCGAGTTGCCTGCGCAGGTACAGCAGCCAGGGGATGCCGGCATGGGTCGACTTGGCGACCGAGCCCTGGACGTCGAAATGGAACACCGACTTGGCCGAGCCGGCACGTTGTTCGGTCATCCTGCGCCAGCGGGTGTTGCCGGCGCGCGCTGCGCCGTTACCAGCCAGGCCGTCGCGCACGAAATCGACATAGGTGTGCTCGGCATCCGTGGGCCAGTGGCGCTGAAAGTCCTCCAGGAACTTGGGCCAGTCCGGCTCCAGCTGGTGCACTTCGAAATAACGCAGCGGAAACGAAAACCCGTGGTTGATGCCGACGATCGTCGCGACATCCTCGGCCAGGCGGTCCGCGAGCCACTCGGCGATGCCGCGTCGCGTCCAGTGCTTGCGCGGGCTCGGTGGCGGCGCCACTTCTTGCGCTGCGGCAGCGCCATCGGCGCGATAGACCCGGAGCCCCTTCAGGCTGGACTCGGGCGTCTGCGCACCGGAATAGTCGATGCCGATGTAGCAGGTGAAGGCAGTGGTTGTCGGCGTGCTGGCCTGATGCTCAGGCCAGTACTTTGAGCCCGTGCTTTTCGACGACGGCCAGCAGCTTGAGCGCCATGCCGCTCGGCCGTTTGGTTCCGGCCTCCCATTTCTGCACCGTGGACTCGCTGGTGTTCAGAAAGCGCGCAAACACCGGCTGGCTGACGTGTGCGCCCTCCCGAATTCGCTTGATCGCCTCAGGTGCGATCTCCGCCGGCGACGCGAGGCAGGACTCGTCGAAATCACGCATGGTCGCCTTGTCGATGGTGCCGGCACGGCGCAGCCCTTGCGCAGCGCTGTAGATGGCCTCGAAGGCGTCACTCTTGAACTTGGCTTTACTCGTCATGGAAAAAGCTCCTGTACAGCTTTGCCGAACCAGGCCGTTTTGAATGCTCTCGTGGAGGACTTTCTTGGCATGACGAAGTATAGCACCCAGTCCTACTTAAAATATTAACCGAAGTCGTTCCGTCGACCCGGCCGAGGGGTCCTCGCGCGTCTGTTGATCACCTTCGCGTTGCTCGCGGTGCTGCCTGCCTAGGTGTTGGGTCCCGTGTGATCATGTTCCCGTTCGTAGAAAGTACAGGCGTAAAAAAAGCCCCTAGAGGGGCTTGTGGCGGAGAGGGTTGGATTCACATATTCATATATATCAATGACTTACGATCGAAATTTTTAGGATGCCTACAGGAGTACCGCCACCACACGCCACATCCGAAAGCAGGCCTGCGGGCGCCCCGAGGCCGACTCATGGCAGCACGGCAGCGCAAGCTTTCATGCTCGAACCGGCCGCAATGGGTCGAGCCTTCAACTGAGTGCTTCGAAACGCACTTCGGCGCCCCGTCAACTAGCCAGAATATGCCGACTCTGGATGGCCGGATTACGCCGACTCATTGCAAAAAGTTTGTCGTCTTCATTGACAATGTACGTTGATTCAACGTACATTTTCAACGAAGGAGACACCGCAATGTTGCCCATCACCGACTCCAGTCGCACCGCACGCGTCGAAGCGCGCATTGCGCCGGATGCACTGGCCGTTGTTCGCCGCGCCGCCGAAATCCAGGGTCGCAGTCTCAGTGACTTTCTGGTCGCTGCCGCTCTGAAAGACGCTCACCGGACGATCGAGGAAGCGCAGATCATCCGCCTGTCGGTCGACGATCAGCAGCGCTTCGCCGAGGCCTTGTTGAACCCGCCGCCGCTGGCGCCAGCGATGAAGCGAGCCCTTCAGGCGCACAAGCGGCTCGTTCGTGCATCGAAGTGACCGGAGATTTTCGACTTGAGGTCCTGGGGGCGCAGCATAAGCGAACCCGATTTACATGCGGCGTCGCAGCGCTGGATGAGTACTTCCGAACGCAGGCAACGCAGGATGCGCGCCGTCGTGCCAGTGCGTGCTATGTCGCAGTCCAGCATGAGACGAACGCCGTCGCAGGCTACTACACCCTGGCCGCAGCCAGCGTGCCGCTGACCGACTTGCCCGAGAGCTTGTCGAAGCGACTACCAAGGTATCCATCGGTCCCGGTCGCCAGGGTTGGGCGCCTGGCGATCGACCTGTCCTTTCAGGGGCGCAAGCTCGGCGGCGCGCTTCTCGCGGACGCGGCCCTGCGCGCGCTGCGCTCCGAGGTCGCCGTCTTTGCGCTGGTCGTCGATGCCAAGGACGATGCGGCTGTTGCGTTCTACCGGCACCATGGCTTCGAGACGTATGGAGGACAGCCGAAGCAGTTGATCGTTCCCTTGGCCAGCTTCGCAGGTGCAGCCTGAGGTTTTCGACCACCAGCTAAGCGCCATCATATGCATGCCCTTCGACTCGGTCGCGGCAGTGTTGAATATCACCACGTCATCGTGCGCGCGCTTGAATGGCATACTGAAATTCAAGTCCAATCGAAAGCGCCTTCAAAGCGCGCCGTCCCCGCGGAGACCGAGATGCAACCTGCTTTGAATGCCGTGATCCGGCCTTCCGTCTGCCCGCTGGACTGCCCCGTCGCCGGAAACCTGCCGATCAGCTGCTCGCCGAGGACCCGACTGGGCGCACGCGGCGACCGACCGGTAGTGGCCGGCACCGTGAGTTGCCGACCGAGCCAGTAAGCTGCCGATCAGCCCGTAGGCGATGGCGTAGGGGTTGCCCCAGGGCCGTATAGCCCGCAACCGTGTTGCCGCTCTGCGCCGCCGCCCAGCCTTGCTGCTCGACCTGCGCGGCGCTGTCGACCAGCTCAGGCTTGACCGTCGTCGTCGCCCCTTGCTTGAAATAGAACTCGCCGACGATGCTGCCTTCTGATGCCGACGGCGGTGCTCATTGCACGGCCAGCACTGAGATATGTCCGGCCTCGTGAGCGACCACATGCGGTCTGATCATGATCTCGACATCCTGATTCAGCACGGTTAGGAACTCCATCAGCTTTTCGACCGAGAACTGGTCGAGCCGGTAGTTCTTGAGGGCCGAGACCTTTGGCTGCGGAATGCTCAGCAGCGGTGCGATTTCCCGCTGCTTGAGCTTGCGGCCCTTGAGTAAATCGTTGACGGCCAGTGCCAGGCGGGTCTTGATTTGCCGCTCAGAGGCGTCGCTGTAGCCAAGGTCACGGAAGACGTTGGTGGAGCCGTGGGTGATCGTGGTCATGTTGATCGTGTCCTTTCATAGTCTTGCTGAGCTCGCTTGAGCCGTTCGGCAACGAGGCTGACATCTTCCTGCGGTGTCTTGATGCCCGTCTTCGACTTCTTTTGGAAGGCGTGCAGAACATAGACCACGTCGGCAAAGCGCACCGTGTAGACGGCGCGGAAGGTATCGCCGCGATGGTCCTCAACGATCTCGAATACGCCGCCGCCCTCCCCTTTCCAGGGCTTGGCGTGCGGATGCTTGCCGCCTAGTTGTGCCAGGCCGAGCGCATAGCCCATGTCGTCCTGCACCTCGGTGGGAAACGCCTGGTAGTCCTTCTTGGACGAGCCAACCCAGTGCAGTGGCCTTTCTCGCGAGGTGCTGTACGGAATTCGGACCATGTCCGATATATATCAAGACAGGTATATTTAGTCAAGTCCTATCTTTCGGCATCCCCGCCAACACCTTGATCTTCTCGCGAGCGCGAGAGAAGCTTGAGCATTTCAGCCTATCGTGGACGGCATTTCAGACTGATCGTGCACGGCGTTTCAGCGCGATCGTGGACGATGGGGGTGGCGCGCAAGTGATTTTCTGGCCAGCTTAGGCTGGCCACTCGAAGGCGAACTTCGTTGCTGACCCAGGTCCCTGGCTATCTCTGAAGGAACGGCAACGCGTCGGACTACACCGGGTCTTTCAACAATATCTTCGAGGTCAGCTCTTGACAATGTCGCGCCGACTGCGGGCGCCGTATCGAATCTTGGCGCGTCGCTTGCGCTGTCGTCCTGGCCTTTGACCAGCAACAGCCAGACAAGTGCTCGCTGCTCTGTTCCCGGTTGAGCCCGCGTCCAACCTTGGCGGACAGTTCGCTTCCCAACTTTTACCGCCTCACCCAAGCGCGAAATCTTTGGGGGGTTGGATGTGGGGTTGGCTGAAAAATCAGCGCGTTCTCATAAGCTCTTCCCGCTAAATTATTTACCATATTTATTCGAAAAAAATGCCGTTGTTGTTGAATTTATTTGAGATATAAAATATAATATGCGACCGTAACTTTATTTTTAAATCATGGG
>CANFPU010000234.1 GCA_947448955.1 Burkholderiales bacterium | reverse complement strand
GTCGGCCTTCACAGACCGCCCCGGGGTCAGCGTTGTACTGGCAGTTGCTCATCCTGCCGCTGACCTGGTTTCGGTGTCGCGCCAGCGCCGCCAGCTCGCTGGCCCATGCCTGCAGCGGCGCAGGCGCGGTGCTGGCAGCGGACCAAGCCAGCCAAGTCTGTGGACCGCCGCAGGCTTTTTCACCGATCGGCAGCGTGCGGCACTGCGCATCGCTGGTGCAACTGGCATCACCGATGGCGCTACGGATGCGGGCCAGCAAATCGTCCTCGGTACTTTCATCACTCGTCGCCGCGCGGCTGTGCTGGGCTTGGCAGGCGCCCAAACCCGCCGAGGTCAGCGCGATGACCACCAGCCCACGCCAGGCGAGCGCGAAAGCTCGGCGCAGTGTGTTGTTGAAGCAGGCGCTGAAACAGGCACTGAAACAAGCAGAAGCTATCGAAACCCATAACATGATGAACTCGGTTCGTACTTGGTTGATGAACCCAAGCCCATCTTGCGCCGGCATGATGGGCCTCGACAAGCGTCAGCGCAGGACGCCTCGAGGATTGCCGATTTCAAGCCCGATTTGACCCCGTCGCCGACAAGCCCACGCCAGACGTAGCATGATGACCACCATGATCCCACTGTCCGTTCTAGACCTCGCCCCCATCGTGGAAGGCAGCGACGCCGCCGGCTCGCTGCGCAACACCCTCGATCTGGCCCGCCACGCCGAATACTGGGGCTACCGCCGCTACTGGCTGGCCGAGCACCACAACATGGACGGCGTGGCCTGTTCAGCGACCGCAGTGCTGATCGGTCATGTGGCGGGCGGCACCCAGACCATACGCGTCGGCTCGGGCGGGGTGATGCTGCCCAACCATGCACCACTGGTGATCGCCGAGCAATTCGGCACACTCGCGACGCTCTACCCGGGCCGCATCGATCTGGGTCTGGGCCGGGCACCGGGCACCGACGGGCTGACCGCACGGGCGCTGCGCCAAAACCTGGCAACCCACGAAGACAGCTTTCCGCAGGACGTGCTCGAGTTGCAGGCCTACCTGGGCCAGGCCCAGCCCGGCCAAGCCGTGCGGGCCATCCCCGGCATGGGCACCCATGTGCCGATCTGGCTGCTGGGTTCGAGCTTGTACAGCGCCCAACTGGCGGCCTACCTGGGCCTGCCGTTTGCCTTTGCGTCACACTTTGCACCCGAGATGCTGCTGCAGGCGCTCGAGATCTACCGCTCGACCTACCGGCCGTCGCCCGCTTGGCCCAAGCCGCACGCGATGGTCGGCGTCAACGTGATCGTTGCCGACACCGATGAAGACGCCGCAGCGATCTTCACCTCGCTGCAACTGCGGTTCCTGGGCATGCAGCGCGGTGTGCGGGGTCCACTGCCGCGTCCGATCGATCCGCAGGTGATGGAAACCCTCTGGAACCCGCGCGAGAAAGCGGGCGTGCAGCGCATGCTCGCGGCCACCGCGGTCGGGTCGCCGAGCACTGCACGGCGCCAACTCGACGCCATCATTGAGCGTACCCGTGCCGACGAGTTGATCGTCGCCTGTGCTGTACACGACCACCGCGCAAGACTGAGGTCGTATGAGTTGCTGGCCCAGTTCACGAGTCCGGCAGAAGAACAGGTCGAAACAGATCGGCAAAGCGTCTCGGCTTGACCAAAATCTTGGCCAACATTCGCGGCCTGCCGGCGAGGTTCGTCGCTTGTCCATCCCGCTCGTCCATCCCGCTCGTCCATCCCGCACGTCCATCCCAATAGAAGTGTCCCAATAGAACTGGCGCGATGATGATGAAGATTGTTCAGTCTTTGCTGTACACCGTGATCGCAGGCTTGGTGCTGCTGGTGCTGATTTTGCTGGTCGCCCATCAGCCCACCAAGATCGACCATGCCTGGGGCGCATTTTTCATCCGCTGGCTGCATGTGTTGTGCGGGGTGATGTGGGTCGGCCTGCTCTGGTACTTCAATTTCGTCCAGATGCCATCGATGCCCAAGATCCCGGACGAACAAAAACCAGCCATCAGCAAAGTGATTGCGCCGACCGCTTTGTTCTGGTTCCGCTATGCCGCGTTGGCGACGGTCGTCACCGGGTTGCTGGTGGCTTCAATGAATGGCTATCTGACCAAGGCTTTGAGTCTGCAAGTGCCTTACGTAGCGATCGGCATCGGCATGTGGATTGCGCTCGTGATGGCATTCAATGTCTGGTTCATCATCTGGCCGAATCAGAAAATAGCACTCGGCATCGTGACCGTTGACCAAGCCGATGCCAAGCCCAAGGCGGCCCGCACAGCGATGATCATCTCGAGACTGAACACCATGCTGTCGATACCGATGCTCTACATGATGGTGGCGCAGCAAAACGGCGGACTTTGAACCCGGTGCGGCCGCCGCCTGGGGGCGACCGTCCCTGCCGGCACACGACCGGCACGCGACCGGCACCTGACCGGCACCCGTCCAATACACCAACGGCAACATCAGGCTGGCAGCGAGGCCAGCGTCAGGTCTATGACGCGCCGCTGAGCGTGGCTGCCACCCAGGCGAGCGGCCTCGGGCAGGCAAGTCGCGATCTGCTGGGCTGCGCCAGCGTGGTCGCCCGAGATCCAACAACCCAGCCCTTCGGCCCAGCGCAGGGCCACAGGCGCAGCGGCGTGACCGGCATCGGCCAGGCGTTGCAAACGGACGGTACAGGCCTGCAAAGCCGCAGTGTCTCGAGTACCGGCGGCCAGCATGGCCAGATGCAGTTCGACGAAGACATTGCCGCCACTCGGGAATCGAGCCGCTGCGAACCGACCGGCCTTGATCCACGACAGATCGCTGCGGCCGGTCAGGCGTAACCGCCACAGCAGCGCCGTCGTGTCGGTCAAACCCACCAGCGGCAGGCTGTGGGCCAGGTGCGGCTCGATGATGTCGATCATCCGTGACACTGCCCGATCGATGAGACCCAGTTCGATCTCACCAAGCGCTGCATGCCAATGCAGATGGCCGAACAACATCGACGTCTCGGGGTATTGCTCGATCCAGGACTCGACAAAAGCCAGCGCTTTTTCAGGCTCTGAGCGCTCGAAGCAACCATGCATCATCACGTGGGCCGCATTGCCGTTCGCGCTGCGCAAGACCAGGCTGCGCTCGACCATCGGCAGCCCGACATCGGCCATGCCGGTCTCGATGTGGGCCCAAGCCCGATGGGTCAACATCCAAGGGTTGTCGTCGGCGTAGTGAGGCGCGATGCGACGCACAAAATTCAGACGCTCGAGATCGTGGTCAACCCGGCCGCTGAAAGCGATCAGCCCAAAAGCACCTAGCGCGGTCGACATCACCAGGGCATCCCCAGGCCAGTGGCTGGCGTGGGCCATCACGGCATGCAGCGCCGCCGCCGAACGGCCTGCGAGCAAATCGGCCATCACCCCGATGTGCGAACGCTCGCGATCGCTCAGCGTGCCGCCCAAGGTCTGCGATATCGCCAGCGCCTCACGCGCCTCAGGACCACGTCCCTGCGATTGCAGGAGGAGCGCGCGTGCAGCGTGGGCCAATGCAAAACCCGGGTCTAGCAGCAGTGCTTGATCCAGCGCTTCCAAGCCACCTGTCCAAGCGTGTAACTGATGATCGATGGCGCGGTCATAGGCTTCAATCGCCGCCGCAGACGTGCAAGCAACCGGCTGTCCAAGCGCGTCGTTCACAGCACATCCTGACGGAAATGGTCCTGTTGCATGGGGTGTCGTCCTTCGTTGATCCTAGCTTGATGATGCACCAAAGCTCGGCCCACACGCCGCATCGATGCGGGTTTACACGCCCGGCCCAACGCTGCAACGCCGGGCATGATGGCCCGATACTGCCGGTTGTTGGCCACACCTGTTGGCCACACCTGTTGGCCGCCTGTTGGTCGCCTGCCTGCAGCACCTTCAACCCCGAGTTCTCAGACCATGGACAAACAGCGCGCCAACAATTTCATGCTCAAGCTGGTCGGCGATGTCAGCACTGCGCTGGCCGGCGCGTTGTTGCTGGTCGGCGACCGCACCGGCTTGTTCAAGGCGATGGCTGGCGCGGGGCCACTGACACCCGCTGCGTTGGCCGACCGGGCGAGCGTCGCAGAACGCTATGCCGAGGAATGGCTGGCAGTGATGGCCGGCGCAGGCTATGTCGAGCATGACGCCGACAGTGGCAGCTTCACGCTGCCGGATGAACATGCGCAGTTTCTGGCGGACCCCGAATCCGAGTACTACCTGGGCGGCTTGTTCCAAGGCCTGCCGGCGATGGCTGCGGCAGTGCCGCAATTGGCCGAAGCCTTCAAGAGCGGCGGCGGTGTGCGATTCGCAGACTTCGGCAGCGACCTGCCGCAAGCGCTGGGCGCGATGAACCGCACGGTCTACGAGTCGCGGCTGGTCAAGGGCTGGCTGCCATCAATGCCCGAAGTGGTCGCCAAGCTGGCAGCGGGCGGCCGGGCGGTGGATGTGGGCTGCGGCATGGGCGTGGTGCCGATGACGCTGGCGCGCGGATTCCCCGAGGCACAGGTCTTGGGCATCGACCTGGATCCGCGATCGATCGATCTGGCCAGGGCAAGGTCTGCCAGCGTGGACTGGGGCGACCGGCTGACCTTCCAGGTGATGGCGGTTGAAAACCTGCCCACCGCACCGGGCTGGGACCTGATCACCAGCTTCGACGTCGTGCACGACCTGCCCGATCCGCTGGGTGCATTGGTTCACCTGCGCAGCGCACTGAGCAAGGGCGGCACCTACCTGATGGTCGAGCCCAAGGTCGCCGACGACCTGGCCGACAACCTGGCCAACCCGTTCGCACGCATGCTCTATGGCATGAGCTGCCTGCACTGCGTGCCACAGTCGCTGTCGCTGGGCGGCCCGGGCCTCGGTGCTTGCTGGGGTGAGAAGCGCGCGCGCGATCTGGCGCGGCGCGCTGGCTTTGGCCATTTTGAGCGCCTGGACATCCGCAGCCCGGCGCTGGCTTTTTATGCGCTGCGCGCCTGACTCGCCGACGCGGCGATCAGGCCGCGCCGCCTAAGGCCTGAACTGCAGGCCTCGAGAGACCAGCCGCGATGGCTGGGAGACGATGCGGTACGCGTCTTCGACCCAATCGCAAACCCGCTGACGGGTGTCGCGCGGATCGATCATCTCCTCGATCTGGAAACGGTTCAGCGGCCCGATCGGACCGCGCGCACCTTCGATGCGGGCATTGATTTCGGCACGCAGCGCAACCGGGTCGGCTGATTCAGCGAGTTGGCGTTTGTAAGCCGCCTCGATCCCGCCCTCGGGCGGTATGCCGCCGACATCGGCTGCCGGCCAGACGACGCGCGTCGAGACCTTGGCGTTGGGGGTCGCATAGTTGTTGCCAGCCACACCGAAACTGCGTCGCATCAGCACCGTGAAGATCGGCATGTCAACCTGCGCGAACGCGATCATCCACTCGCCGCCCTTGCGGATCGTGCCTGCGGTTTCATGCGCGATGCCGACCGCAAAACCGGGGTTGTCGACGAGGTTGAGCAATGGCAGATGGAACAGGTCGCACAGATCGAGATGGCGGCGCAGCTTGTCGCAACCGTCGGCCGTGAGCGCGCCACCATTGACATGTCGGCTGTCCGAAGCGATCACGCCCACCGGATGACCGTTGAAACGGGCAAAACCCGTGACCTGGTCGGTGCCCCACAGCGAACCGATCTCGAAAAATGAATCGCGATCGGCCATCAGCCGAATCGCGCGCCGAATATCGAAGGTTGTTGTCCGCTTGCGCGGAATCAGCGTGAACAGCGCTTCGTCACGACGGTCGGGCGGGTCGGTCGGATCGACGGGCGCGCGCGGCGGCGCTTCGTAAACGCTCATCGGCAGGTAGGACAAGAATCGCCTGGCCATCTCCACGGCTTC
>CANFPU010000233.1 GCA_947448955.1 Burkholderiales bacterium | reverse complement strand
TGGCACAAGATGAAATATACTTGGATGGCTGTCAAATGTCGAAATTCTGTAGAGCTAGAGGCGGATGTTGATCACATCATTTCGAATTTCGGAACAACCTACAAGTTCAGCTTTTGATGATAATAACTTGATGGGAAGAGCTTACAACCGTAATATTTGTAGTTGCTGCAAAACTTACCGTGCAGTTTCCGGTGGATGGCTGACTAGACACGACAACAGTAGCTAATCCTGCGTCGCTAAAGGTATATGGCGCAGGAAGCGTTATTGATGAGTTAAACGCACCGCCGGATGATGATATCAATACAGACTGTGAGGTTTTCGGTATGCTAGCAAGTAGTACAACTTTTTGGCCTGATGTTAATCCAGACACCGTTCCGTCAAATATAATTTGATATGACTGAGTTGTTCCGCCGCCGCCGCATGCGAAAAGTAGGGTCACTAGCGCCATCGTAATAACAAGTTTTATAAATTTAAAAATTTTATTCTCCAAGAGATTAATCAATCGACACTTTCCGCCAGACCTGAACATCCGCTAAACGGTTACGCATTCATCCGCGCCCGTCGCTTTGGCTACGCGCCGTGCTTGCACGATCACTTCGGACCACAAGGCCACCGTCGCGAGGTTGCTGAGTCATAGGCAACACCGGCCCGACCTGAGGCACTCCCGCCTGCGTCTTAGCAGCTCGAACGCTTTACGCGCTTGCACCATATCCCCAAATGGGATATCCCGCAATGGGATTGACCATGGCGCATGTTGCTGGAACAAGACCGCAGGGCGTTGGTGCGCAAGGAGTTGCGCCAAGCGCGCCTGCGCGCCGAGATGCGGCAGGTCGATGTCAGCGTCAAGCTTGGCCGACCACAGTCGTACGTAGCCAAGGTGGAAAGTGGTGAGCGGCGCCTTGACCTCATCGAGACGCTACGCCTCTGCGAGGTCGTTGGCCTGGATCCACATGCCCTGATCGACAAGCTGCTCTAGTTCAGCGCCTAGGCCGCCGCCACCAGTCAGGCAGTCAACCTGCAGGACGCCATCGCGATCCTGAAGATGATCGTCGGGCTCGACGGCAACGGCAAGGTCGAACTCAGCGACGCGATCGCGGTGCTCAAGCACGTGGTCGGCCTGCCCTCGCCGGACCCGCAGTGGCTGTTCTTCAGCGAGGCGGACACGACTGTGCCCGGCAAGGCCAACCTGAACCCCGGGGCGGTACCGACACTGAGCGCCACCTTGACAGGGTCCGGCCCCATCCATGTCGGCCTCGTTGGGGTGCTGCGGGGCGATGTCGATGGCAGTTACGCCGGTGCGCCCGGCGCGCAGAGCCTGGACATCAATCAGGCCGGCTACTTCACCGCGCTGGTTGCGGCCCACACGGATCTGAGCGCGTCGCAGTTCGGGGTGTACCCATAGGCATAGCTGGCGCTGGATGCGCCCCTGTAGTCGCTGTGACGGCGCCTGTGTGCCTGCTTGAGCCCCCCTCAACAGAGCGCCGCCCGGCTCCGGTCTGCTTGCCGGCGTTGGGGCTCGCGCGCGCGCCCGCTCAGGGCATCTCGATCTAATTTCTGGTCTGGGCGCCGACCCGTTTGAGGCGTTAACCTCTAGTTACAGCGTTCTGATTGGCGATCAATCCACCCCCTTCGGCAGCGCCACCACGGGTGTGGGGATCGAGCTTGACAGACCAAGGTCACGGGGAAATCCACCAGGGCGGCGCTGTCGCGCAGTTGCACCGCTGCCGCTTCACCGCGGCGGCGGTCATCGCCAGCGCCGCAGATCCCATCTGGAGTGCCATCAACACGGGCGGGCGGCGCTTGTGAGAACTCGGGGCGGCGGATAGAGCGCATCTCCCAGGATCGCCGGCGTGTTCTCTCCGGTGGTGCTGGTGTTCATCGTCGCAGATTTGTCGGGCCCCGCGTGACCCGGTGCGCGCAACAAGTAGGGCTGGCAGCCGAGCTTGTGCGGGTGTTCGGCGCAGGGCAACTGCACCGGCTTGCACTCTTGCCCCCCGGTAAACCCGCCGGTAGGCCAGCGCACGGGCACCGACCAGGCCGGCGCCTATCGCCCGGGATTCAGGCTGCGCGGCGCTCGCCGACGCCATCGATGCCAGCCTCCGAGGGCCGCGCGCGCCGGCGCTTGACCGCGACGCCTGCCATCGCTTGGCCGACCTGCGCCTCGGCCCGAACAGCAACGCCGAAAGACCCCCTGGGTGTCGGCGCTCATTGTTGAACGACAAACCGTCGGCATCAATCGCGATTTGACCTTGCCCAGTGTTCAAGCTCACCCGGATGTCGAGCCAGTTTCGATCTCACCCACCCCTCAACTGCTCTGGCTCGATTCAAGGTCAGCACAACCGCTCCCTTGTGATCCGCCAGCTTTGATGAATTTTTTACACAAACCCAAAATCTAGGTCTGTCCCTTATCCTGGCTCCTGTCCGGTGTCCCCCACTTCTATAGAGAGAAGTGGGGGACACCGGACACTTGTAGCCTTGCCCGTTGTCCGACCGGGCCGCTCCGGACAACACCGGACAACACCGGACATACCGGACAGCAATTTTTTGCACGTTCGTTTGCCATACCGGCGGTTGGTGTCTAGGCAAGCTCAATCAGGCGACCTTCCATCCTGCGTAGAAATCCGTCCTTGAGTATTTCAGCCCATCGTGGACGGCATTTCAGGTTGATCGTGGACGCG
Source organism: Burkholderiales bacterium (assembly GCA_947448955.1). Taxonomy (GTDB): domain Bacteria; phylum Pseudomonadota; class Gammaproteobacteria; order Burkholderiales; family Burkholderiaceae_C; genus Pseudaquabacterium. The sequence continues at coordinate 3,193 of CANFPU010000233.1, read as the reverse complement.
GTTTCAGCGTGATCGTGGACGGCGTTTCAGACTGATCGTGCACGGCATTTCAGCGCGATCGTGGACGATGGGGGTGGCGCGCAAGTGATTTTCTGACCGGCTTAGGCTGGCCGCTTTTTGCGGACCGAGCCGATGCCAACCAACAGAGTCACGATGCGACAAATTCGAGAGACATTGCGCTTGCATTTGCAGGCTGGGCTGAGCTACGCCGAGGTCGGCCGGGTGCTCAAGATTTCCAAGAGTGCGGTGTGCAAGTACGTTTCGCTGGCGCGCGCTGCCAGCGTGGACTGGGCGCATGCCGACACCCTGGCCGACGAGGAACTAGAGGCGAAGCTGTATCGCCCGGCGGTGCCGCGGTCCAGCCACCAACTCGCCCCCGATTTCGGACTGGTCCACCAGGAGCTCAAGCGCCCCGGCGTCACACTGATGCTGCTGTGGGAGGAGTACGCGCGCGACAACGCGCTGGCTTACAAGTACACCAGTTTTTGCATCAAGTACCGCGAGTTCGCCAAGTGCCAGCAGCGCTCGATGCGCCAGATCCATGTCGCCGGCGAGAAGTTGTTCGTCGACTACGCCGGCGGCTCGGTGCCCATCATCGACCCGGTCACCGGCGAGATCACCCAGGCCCAGATCTTCGTGGCCACGCTCGGCGCATCGAACTACACCTTCGCCTGCGCCACCCCGCGCCAGACGACCGAGGACTGGATCGGCGCCCAGGTGCTGGCGCTCGAATTCATCGGCGGCGCACCCCGGCTCATCGTGCCTGACCAGGCCCGCGCGCTGATCAAGAGGCCCGACCGCTACGATCCCGAGCCCAACCGAACCTACGAGGAGTTTGCGCGCCATTACGGCTGCGCAGTGCTCGCTGCCAGGCCTCGTCATCCCCGCGATAAACCAAAAGTAGAAGGCGCGGTACTGCTGGTTCAGCGCTGGATCTTGGCGCGCCTGCGCAACCGCCGCTTCTTCAGCTTGGCCGAACTCAACCGGGCGATCGCCGAGTTGCTCACAGACCTCAACCAGCGGCCCTTCAAGAAGCTGCCCGGCTGCCGGCGCAGCGCCTTCGACTCGCTTGACGCCCCAGCGCTTCGGCCGCTGCCGCCCGCTCGGTTTGCCATCTGCCGTTGGAAGGAGGTCAAGGTCAACATCGACTACCACGTCGAGTTCGAGGCTCACTACTACAGCGTGCCCCATCGCCTGGTGGGCACCAAGATCGATGTGCGCGTCACCGGCAGTTTGCTGGAGTGCTTCGCGGCGAACCAGCGCGTGGCCAGCCATGCGTTGAGCGCGGTGCGCGGGCACTTTTCCACAGTGCCCGACCACATGCCGGCCTCGCACCGCGCGCACCTGGAGTGGACGCCGGCCAAGCTCATCGCCTGGGGTCAGCGCATCGGCGTGAGCACCGCCGCGGTGGTGACCTGGCAGCTCGAGCATCGCCCGCATCCCGAGCAGGGCTACCGGGCCTGCCTGGGTTTGCTCGCCCTCGTGCGCCGCTACACCGCCGAACGACTGGAGGGCGCCTGCACGCGGGCCATGGCCATCCGTGCACCCACCCTGCGCAGCGTGACCAACATCCTCAAGTGCGGCCTGGACCGCCAGGGCGCGCTGTTCGTGGCCGACAGCCCGGCGGCCATCGTGCACGAGAACGTTCGCGGCGCCGACTACTACCACCACTGAGCCCGGGCGCGCGTGGCCGTGCAGCCAATCCCGGGGCCGACCCCCGTCCACCCCCGCCCACCCAAGACCACCCCCCTCAAACCCACGAAGGAAGACCCTCCCATGTTGAACGAACACACCCTGGACCAACTGCGCCAACTGCGCCTGGACGGCATGATCCGCGCCGTCGAGGAGCAAGCCACCAGCAACGCCGCGGCCACGCTGTCCTTCGACGAACGGTTCACGCTGCTGGTGCAACGCGAGCTCGCCTGGCGCGATGACCGGCGCGTGGTCCGCTTGCTCAAGGCAGCCAACCTCAAGGTCAGCTCGGCCTGCGTCGAGGACATCAACTGGCGCGCCAGCCGCTCGCTCGACCGCGGCCTCATCGCCAACTTGGCCGGCGGCGATTGGCTGCGCAACGCACGCAATCTGCTGATCACCGGCGCGACGGGCAGCGGCAAGACCTGGCTGGCCTGCGCCTTGGCACACCAGGCCGCGCGCGGCGGCTTCTCGGTGCTGTACGTGCGCGCAGCCAGGCTGTTCGACGAACTCCAGGTCGCCCACGGCGACGGAAGTTTCGCCCGGCGTTTGGCGCAAATGGCCAAGCTCGATTTGTTGGTGATCGACGATTTTGCGATCTCTCCCATGGGCGCTGCCGAGCGCAACGACATGCTGGAGCTGCTCGACGACCGCATCGGCGCACACTCGACCTTGATCACCAGCCAGCTGCCCGTCAAGGAGTGGCACACCTACCTCAACGACCCGACCCTGGCAGACGCGATCCTCGACCGGGTCGTGCACTCGAGCAACAAGATCGAGCTCAAGGGCACCCGCTCGATGCGCGACGACGGTGGCGGCGATATGCCGTGAACCCTTGTGGTCACACCGGCCGTCAAGCGCCCTGGACCGAGCATGAATTCATGCCCGGTCGAGGTGCCTCCGGCGGCCTGGCGGGGGCCTCAAACCTGAAGAAAAATCACCCCAAAATCGGCGCCAATTCCAACCCCTCGACAGCCCGTTTCAGGCTGATCGTGGACGATTGAGCTACATTCCAACCTGGTGCTTGCGCACCACCCCAGCGCTTCCGCGCCGACGCAGTTTCGCCGTGCACGATCAGACTGAAAGAGCCGTCCACGATCGCTGAAATACGCACCGTCCTCTTCAAGCAAATCTATATCGTGTTTTACACGGTTCTTGCGCTTGTCGCGCTTCTTGGGTTTGTTGGGATCCGGGTCAAAAGTACGGTTTTTAGCCGCCTCCGCGATCAACTCGTCTTCGGTTAGGACGCCGCCATTCCTTGCCAGCAGCCTCTTCGCGGTCTCAAAAACATCGTTCTTCAATGCACCCCTGGGTGCGCGTTCACTTTCCGGCCCTTGGCGCGGGCGGGTCCGTTTGATGACGTCCTGGACTACGACCACACAAGTGGTCTCGTCGTCTCCGTCCTCGTCCTGGCCCACCACGACGGTCAAAAGCGAGAACCCGTACTCGGCCCCGTCGATCCCGCCCTTCATCTTGGTGACCGTGGCAACCCGATCGTCGT
>CANFPU010000232.1 GCA_947448955.1 Burkholderiales bacterium | reverse complement strand
GATCGTCAACGATCGCTACGCGATCCGTCTGACCGACATCGTCACGCCAGCTGAGCGTTTGCGCAAGCTCAACCGGTGAGCGATATGGCGGGCTATGTCACCTCGCTGCTGCTGCTGGCCGCCGTGGTCGCAGCGGCGGCGGTGCTGGCCTGGCGCCGCCGCCATGCCGTTGTGGCAGGACGTGGCAGCGCGAGCTTGCGCGCCATCGAGTTCGCGCCGCTGGGTCCGCGCGACCGTTTGGTGCTGGCTGAATGTGAGGGCCGACGCTATCTGCTGGCCCAGGGCCCTCAAGGCGTGACCCTGCTCGACCGCTTGTTCGAGAATGGCACGCCATTGGCGGCCGGCGAGGGCGGTGTGGCCCGATGAACTGGCGCCTTGGGCTGGGCCGGGCCGGCGGCTTGGTCGTGGGTCTGTTGATGGTGGGCTTGGCAAGTGCACAAGACATTTCACTTGTGAACGCCGCGCCAGCCGGCGGAGGCGGCACCAGCTACAGCGTCCCGGTGCAGACGGTATTGCTGTTGACGGCGATGAGCTTTCTGCCGTCGGCGCTGATGCTGATGACCAGTTTCACGCGGATTCTGATCGTCTTCTCGCTGCTGCGACAGGCGCTGGGTCTGCAGTCGATGCCACCAAACGCGGTGTTGGTCGCGCTGTCGCTGTTCCTGACCTTCTTTGTGATGAACCCGGTATTCGAGACCATGTACACCCAGGCCTGGCAGCCTTATGCCAGCAAGCAGATCAATCTTGAAGTGGCGCTCGACAAGGGGACCCGGCCGCTCAAAGAGTTCATGTTGGCGCACACCCGTGATACCGATTTGCAACTGTTCTCGCGCTTGTCTCGCGTTCCACTGACCGACCGTGAAGCGGTGCCTTTGCGGGTGGTCGTACCAGCGTTTGCGATCTCCGAGATTCGCACGGGTTTCTTGATCGGCTTCGTCATCTTCTTGCCTTTCGTGGTGATCGACCTCGCGGTGGCGAGCATCCTGACATCGGTCGGCATGGTGATGGTCTCACCGGTGATGTTCTCGCTGCCGCTCAAGTTGATCATCTTCACGCTCGCTGACGGTTGGAGCCTGTTGGCAGGCTCTTTGGTCGAGAGCTTCCTGCCGCGCTGACGCCATGGAATCGAGCTTGATCATCGAGCTGGTGCTGACGGCCATGCGCATGGCGGCGATCCTGGCTGGGCCGGTTTTGCTGACGGTGCTGGTGGTGGGCATCGTGATCGGCGCGCTGCAGTCAGCCACACAGATCAACGAGCCCTCAGTCGTTTTTGTGCCCAAGATGCTGGCCGTGATGCTCGTGCTCGCGCTCACCGGTGCCACGACGCTGGGACTGTTCGTCGACTACGTGCGTGAGATGATCGCGCGCATTCCGGCCATCGCCGGTTGAGCCAGGCGTCAACATGAATGCGGTGACCGGGCTGAGTGCGACAGGGTTTGATCTGCGCCTGCTGGCTGCGGCATCGACGCTGGCGCTGGTGTCGGTGCGGTTTTTGGGGCTATTCCTGTCGATGCCACTGCTGTCATTTCGGGCGTTTCCGCTGTCGCTGCGCGTTGCCCCGGTGCTCTTGTTATCGGTGGTGGTCGCCCCATTGGTCGCACTGCCTGACATGGCCGAGATCGGCATGTTGACGGTGTTCGGCGAATTGGCGATCGGCTTGGTCTGCGGTTTCTCGCTTCGGCTGGCGATGCTTGCCGTGGATTTGCTGTCTGAATCGCTGTCGATGCATGCTGGTTTCAGCTTTGCCCAAACCATCGCGCCCGACACCGCACTGCCGTCCAACGTGCTCGGTGAACTGTTGGGCATGGCGGTTGTCGCGGTGCTGTTTATCGCCGATGTGCATCTGTTGTTCATCGAACGCATCGCGACCAGCTTTGCCTCGGTGCCGTTTGGTACTTGGCCGGCGGGTTGGAACATGCCGGCGCTGCTGGGCTTGATGGCCAGTGCGTTTTCGATCGGGCTGGTGATGTCCTGCGGCAGCTTTGCCCTCTACCTGTTTACCAATTTCATGCTCGGCTTGATCAACCGTATCTCGCCTCAACTCAACCTGATGTCGGTCGGTTTTTCGATCAGTGCGCCTTTGGCGCTGTTGGTGGTGGCGCTGGTCGCGCTGCAACTGCCGGTGTTGACCGAGCTGATCAGTTCGGCCGCTCTCAATTTCGTCGATCGAGGGTTGCTCCGTGCGCGTTGAAGCCAGCTTGCTGCTGTTGATGGCGCTGTCCGGTTGCATGTCGCTGACCGTGGTGCCCGAGCCGCCCGACCCTTGGCGTCAGGCATTGCAGGCCTGCCAACTGCCTGAGCAGGGGCTTGCCGATGCTGCTGCGGTGCTTCAAGTCAACGACGAAGGCTTGTGCCGGCGCGCTGCCGAATTTGGCGAGCAACTGACCTGCCTCAGTCGCCGATTGCCGGCGCTGTATGAAGCGCATGGTCGATTCACCCATTCGGGTCTGCTCGAATTTCAGTCCTGTTTGCAACCGATGGCAGTGGGGCTGAGGGAGGGTCGTCTGGGCCGGCCCAGAGACATCGACTTGGCGCTGCGTGCCTGCGTGCTGCAACTCGACCGATCCCCCGCATTGCAGCGTGCCAAACCGGCATGGTGGTACGCCCCTTATGCCGCCACTTTGCCGGCGCCTGCCGCGCCCAGCACGCTGGCAGCGGTCAGTCTGCCGCCAGCCATCGGCTTGTCGTGGCCGTCCTGCGAAGCCACTGCAGCGCTCAAGCCGGTCGCCGTGCCAAGCCCTGCGACAGCGGACATGCCCCGGGCGGCTCCAGCCTCCTCACCCCCCCGTCCTGCCCTGGCGCCGCCACGTGCCCCAGCCGCAGACAAACTTTCGACAAACCGAGAACGCGATGAAATCTGAATCCCGCCCGATCCATCTGCTGGCCTGGGCCGCCGGCCTGGCCTGTGCCTTGAGCCTGAATGCTGGCGTCCTTGCAAGTGATGCGCCAGCAGAGGCCGCCAAGCCCATGGTCGCCAAGCCCGCAGTGGCGCCGGCTTCGGGTTCCCTGGTGCCGGCCAAACCCAAACCAGCAGGCGCTGCGCATGCTGCCCAAGGGGCAGCGCCAGACACGCCTCACGCTGCCGAGTCCGCGAAGTCCGCCAAGTCCGATTCGGCCGCGCAAGGAGAGGCCAAGTCGGCCAAGGCGGCACCTCAAGGCGATGAAGCGCTGAAGAAGATGCTCACCGAGCGTCTGAAAGGCACGGGCGACCTGATTCTGACGACCAGCGACGCAGCGCCCAAACCTGCCCAGGGTGCCGCCCGCGCGACTTCCAAACGGACTTCACGTGCCGACGCCGCCGACCTGGCAGCGGCGCATCGCGCGGCACAGGCGACCGAGCATCTGCCGCATTGGGCTTACAGCGGCGCTGGTGCGCCTGAGAAGTGGAGCACGCTGGACCCGGCGTTCTCCACCTGCGCCAGCGGCAAGCGCCAGAGCCCGATCGACATCCGTGACGGCATCAAGGTCGGACTTGACCCGGTGGTGTTCGATTACCAACCGAGTGGTTTCAGGGTGCTGGACAACGGTCACACGATCCAGGTCAATGTCGGGCTTGGCAATGCGATCGAAGTGCTGGGACGCCGCTATGACCTGGCCCAATTCCACTTTCATCGGCCGTCCGAGGAGCGTGTCAATGGCCGTCAGACCGACATGGTCGCGCACCTGGTACACAAAGACCTGGAAGGTCGTCTGGCGGTCGTCGCCGTGCTGCTCACGCGCGGCTCGCCGCAACCGGTGGTGCAGACGGTTTGGAACAATCTGCCGCTCGAGCCCAATGAAGAGGTGACGCCCTCGGTACCTCTTGACCTGATCAAGTTGCTGCCAGAGGACCGCCGCTACTACACCTACATGGGCTCGCTGACGACGCCACCCTGTAGCGAAGGTGTGTTGTGGATGGTGATGAAGACACCGGTGCAAATCTCGCCCGAGCAGATCGCGATCTTCTCGCGTCTGTACCCGATGAACGCGCGGCCGGTGCAACCACTCAACGCTCGGTTGATCAAAGAATCGAACTGACGCCGCCTTCAAGCGACTGGTGGCAAGCGGCAAGCGGCAAGCGGCAAAGCTTGCCGCTTGCCGCGGCAACAAGCGGCACCCTGGGTCTGACGGATCTTGCCGCTGCGGACTAAAAACAAGGGTTTCAGCCGGCAAATTGCCTGGCACGCGAATTGCGATATTCACTGCATCTACCCCTGATGGATGCGCTGTGAACATCGTTCCACAATTCGACCCGATGAACTTCAACGCCGCTGCGCTGCAGCTGCGCAGCCACCGCCAGCAGATTCTGGCGTCGAACCTGACGAATGCCGACACGCCCGGCTACCAGGCGCGAGATGTGGCTTTCGACACCGCGCTGCGCGAGCAGATGCAAGGTGTTCAGTACCAGCCTCGACTGGCGCTCCATGGCAGCCATGCCCGGCATCTCAACACCGGCAACACCGGTCTTGACGGTCCTCAGCTGCTGTACCGCACGGCGCTGCAGCCCAGCATCGACGGCAACACCGTCGACCCGGACGTCGAGCGCGCCCATTTTTCCGAGAACACGTCCGGTTTCGAGCTCGCCGCCGCGTTGCTCGGCCAGACCGTTCGGTCACGCCAGATGGCGCTGACAGGTCAGCCATGAGCCTGACCAATGCATTTCGTGTCGCGGCCAGCGGCACGGTCGCACAGAGCCAGCGACTGAACGCGATCGCTTCGAACATCGCCAATGCCGAGTCGACCACCTCGGCCACTGGTGAGGCCTACCGGGCGCGTCAAGTGGTGTTCCGCCCGACGCCGGGGTTTGGCTCGGTGGCCGCGGGGGTTGAGGTGGCGGCGGTGGTCGAGAGCAGTGCCGCGCTGAAGCGCCAGTACCGGCCCGGCCATCCTCACGCTGATGCTCAGGGTTATGTGCAGGCGTCGAATGTGGACCCGGTGGAAGAGATGGTCAACATGGTGGCGGCCTCGCGCAGCTACCAAATGAATGTGGACCTGATGAACAACTCACGTCAGCTGATCCAGCGCGTGATCGACATGGTGAGGACTTGATGACGACATCGAATGTTTCCGGCCTGCCAGCGGGCATCCCGAGCTATGACCCGACCGCCGCAGCGTCCGCCGCTGCGGCAAGCCCCGGCCTGGGCACGTCGGCTGCGGAGACGCAGAACTATTTCATGAAGATGCTGCTGGCGCAGATCAAGAACCAGGATCCGATGAATGCCCAGGATCCGGCGCAGATGACGAGTCAGCTGACCCAGCTCAACACCGCGGCTGGCATCGAGAAGCTCAACACCAGCATCAACTCGTTGCTGGCACAGGCCAACTCGCAATCGTTCATGAACAACTCGTCGCTGATTGGCGACAGCGTGCTGGCACCAGGCGACCAGATGGCGCTGGGCGCTAGCGGGCCGGCAGAGTTCGGTCTCAAGGTGGCGGCCGGCAGCACCCAGACCAACGTCTTTGTCACCGCGCCGGACGGCAAGGTGGTCGATGAGCTGAGCCTGGGCGCGTTGACCCAGGGCGTTCACACTTTCACCTGGGATGGCTCTGGCTATGACGGCCAACGCGTCCCTGCAGGCGCCTACAAGCTGGTGGTCAGCGCTGCTGACGGCGCCGGCGCCGCGGTGGCCGCGACCTCGCTGACGCGCGGCCTGGTCAGCGGCGTGGCCCGCACTGACACCGGTTCGAAGCTTCTCACCACCGACGGTCGGGCGATTGACCCAGCCGATCTGATCCAACTCACCAAACCCTGAAGGAGATTGATATGAGCTTGTTTGACATCAGCTACGCGGGCCTGAAGTCCCAGTCGGCCGCAATCCAGGTCACCAGCAACAACGTTTCGAACGCTTCGACCACCGGCTACAAGGCCAGGGAATCGCTGTTTGTCGACCAGTACTTCAAGGCTGTGCAGG
>CANFPU010000231.1 GCA_947448955.1 Burkholderiales bacterium | reverse complement strand
CCTGGCACCGCCTTCGATGGCGGCTGAGGGCCTGATTCTTTGACTCATTTTTTGCCCGGCGTGACCACTTCGACAGTCTTCTCAATCACCTTGCCGGCGACCGAAGCACCGGTCGATACCACCGCACCTGTCACGCTGACCGCTGCGCCAGCTGCAGCACCGGCCACGCTGAGCACCGCGCAACCGCTCAATGCCGAGGCCATCAGCGCGGCGCCCAGACCGAGCTTCATCGATGAGAAGGTTTGAACCTTGATGAATGGAGCGGTGATGATTTGAGAACTCATGAATTTCCCGGGTTGAGTGGGGGCTCGGGATCTCCGAAGGTGTCGGTGAAGCTGAACCATAACGAGACATAGAAGACCGTTGAAAAGACCAGCCCGATCGGCATCGTCAGCAACCCCATCGCCTGGCGCGCGCCGGTCAGCAGGCCCACCGCCATCACCAGCAGCGCCACGGCGACCATCAAGCCGGCCCAACCCAGCAGATAGACCGTGAAGGCTGCGCGGGTCCGCCACAGCGCCAACGTGCTCGTGAACATCGCCTGAACCAGGCCTTGTCCGCCCCAGTACACCAGCGCCGGCGCGTGCCAGAAAGGCACTGACAGCAGCCCGGCCAGCCCAACCCGCACCAGCATGCCTTGTGCCAAGCGGGGATCGGCCAACACGGCTTCGAGCTGAGGTGACGGTTTGCCGTCAGCCCCGGTCTTTGAGATCAGCCGCTGCAGGTTCTCGAACAAGCCGCCGTCGGCCCAATCGGCCAACGCGATCACCGTCATCGAGGCGATCGCATAGCCGCCGCACAGCAGCCATTGCGCCCGTCGCCTCGCCCGGTCCGGGTGGCGCAGGCCAGCGACGAGTTGCAGCGCATGCGCTGGCCCCCCGGCCAACGTGCTTCGGCTGGCCACCATGAAGCCCAGGCTGAGCATCGGCAGCAAGGCCATGCCCAGCGGACCGCCGAACACCGGGACCAACACCATCAGCATCATCACCGACAGGAAAAAGAAGGTGAACAGCGCCGCGAAGGCGATCGGTCTGCGCCACCACAAGGCGAAGCCTTGTCGTATCCATCGCCAGCCCTGAGCGGGCGCCACGGGGTGAAGTCGAAGTCCCATGCGGTGATTGAGTGTTGTGCTGAGGGCGTCAGTGCGCCGGGTGCCAAGGCTGGTCCACCCTGGCGCACAGCACGCGTTCAAAGTGACTCGGATCCTTGGGCTTGAGTAGGCTGGCTTCTCGTGGCAGGTGCTTGTCGCCAAGTCGCGACAGCCAAAAACGCAGCGCGGCGGCGCGCATCATCGCCGGCAGCAAGCGGGTTTCGGCACCTGTCAGCGGGCGTACCTGCTCGTAGGCTTGAACCAGGGCTTGTGCCCGTTCTTCGTCCAGAGAAACGTTGTCGGCAGCCAGGCACCAGTCGTTCAGGCACACGGCCAGGTCGTAGGCAAAGCGGTCGATGCCGGCAAAGTAGAAATCGAAACAACCGGTGAGCTTTTCATGGCCCGGCAGGCCATCGAACAGCACGTTGTCGCGGAACAGGTCGGCATGCACTGCGCCACGCGGTAGCGCGGCGTACGAAGGCGATGCAGCCACCTGTTGCTGGAAGCTCATCTCAGCGCTCAGCAACTGCCGCTGTGCCTTGCTGAGGTGAGGTTGCAGCTGCGGCGCCATCTGCTGCCACCAGGCCAGGCCACGCAGATTGGTCTGTCGCAGCGTGAAATCGGCCACGCCCAGGTGCATGCGGGCCAGGACCTGACCGAGTTGCACGCAGTGGTGCAAGTCGGGCGCAATTTGGTGTTGGCCTGGCAGCCGATTGACCAGTGCCGCCGGTTTTCCCGCGACTTCCTGCAGCAGCAGGCCTTGGGAATCGGCGATCGGTTCGGGCACCGGCAGGTCTCGCTGCGCAAGATGCTGCATCAACCCGAGGTAGAACGGCAATTGCGCGGGCTGAAGGCGCTCGAACAATGTCAACACCCATTCCCCTTGGTCGGTGCTGACGAAGTAGTTGGTGTTCTCGATGCCTGCGCTGATACCTTCGATGGCTTGCAATTCCCCTGCGCCCAGCCTTCGGGTCAATGCTGCGGCCTCGCTTGCCGATACCTCGGTGAAGACGGCCATCGATCAGAAGGTCAGCACGGACCACACCCGCTGTCCGGCAGCGTCGCGCTTGCTCGACACGTCACTGCCTGCTGCAGGCTGCACGATGTCGTAGTCGCGTGCACCCGGCACCTTGGAGTGCACCGTGACGCGTTGGGTTTGGCCGCGCACGCGCAACTCATCGATGCGGACGTTGTCGTCTTCGCTCACGAGCCGCTGCACCGAGGCCTCAGCGTTGCCGGTGTTCCGCTGGGCCATGCCACTGGCGCAGCCCGTCAACTCACCGACGGCAAGCAGTCCGGCCAACAATGGCAGAAGTGATATTTTCATGGCCCGATTCTAGGTGCCGACCCGCCGAACCGCGGCAAAGCCAATCCGCGACCACAATTCGACCCATGAGTGAATTACCTACGCCCCTGGCCGCGACTTTGCCCACCTTGCTGCTGGTTGACGGCTCCAGCTATCTTTACCGGGCCTACCATGCGATGCCTGATCTGCGCGGGCCGGACGGTTTCCCCACCGGCGCGATTCACGGCATGGTGGCGATGATGAAGCGCTTGCGTGATCAGGAGCTGGGTGGCGGCCAGGACGGCCACCCGATGGGTCACGCGGCTTGTGTCTTCGATGCCTCGGGCCCGACCTTCCGCGATGCCTGGTATCCGGACTACAAGGCCCAGCGAGCCCCGATGCCCGAGGACTTGCGGGCCCAGATCCCGGCGATTCACGAAGTGGTTCGTCTGTTGGGTTGGCCGGTGCTCGAAGTGCCGGGCATCGAGGCTGACGACGCGATCGGCACCTTGGCCCGGGTCGGCGCTGGGGCTGGCCACCGTGTGGTCATCTCCACCGGCGACAAGGACCTGGCCCAATTGGTCAACGAACAGGTCACGCTGATCAACACCATGTCCAACGAGCGGCTCGACATCGATGGCGTGAAAGCCAAGTTTGGCGTCGCGCCGGACCGCATCATCGATTACCTCACACTCGTCGGCGATGTGGTGGACAACGTGCCTGGCGTCGAAAAGGTGGGCCCCAAGACCGCCGCGAAGTGGATTGCCGAACATGGCTCGCTGGACGGTGTGGTGGCTGCGGCAGCCGGCATCAAGGGCGCCGTGGGCGAGAACCTGCGCAAGGCGTTGGACTGGTTGCCGCAGGGGCGTCGCCTGATCACCGTGGTGACCGATTGCGATCTCGGCCCTTTCCTTGAAGGCTGGCCGGGCGTCGAATCGCTGGCGATGCGTGCCGTTGACCAAGCCGGATTGCTGGCGTTCTATCAGCGCTACGGTTTTCGGGCCTGGCGCAAGGAGCTCGAAGCTGCATTTGGTGCCAATGCGGGTGTCGCTGCGCCGGTGCAAAAACCAACAGCAGGCCTGTCCAGCCGCTCGGCTGAGCCGGACCTGTTCGACCAGCCGGACGCTCCGGCGGCGCCCGATCGTGCGACCGGCAACTATGAAACCGTGCTAGACCGCGATCGCCTGGCCGCTTGGTTGGCTCGCTTGAGCGCCGCGCCGCTGGCAGCGCTCGACACCGAGACCGATTCGTTGGACCCGATGCAGGCACGCATGGTCGGTATCTCATTCGCGGTGCAGCCTGGCGAGGCGGCTTATGTGCCGTTGCGCCATGACTTCCCGGGCGCACCCGATCAGTTGCCGATCGACGAGGTGCTGGCGGCGATGCGGCCTTGGCTCGAGGACGCCCGTGCCGCCAAGGTCGGGCAGAACATCAAGTACGACACCCACGTGCTGGCCAATCACGGCATCACGGTGCGTGGCTGGCAGCACGACACGATGCTCGAAAGCTATGTGTTCGAGGCCCACCTCGGCCACAGCCTGGAGAAGCTTGCTGACCGTCACCTCGGTCGCAAGGGTCTGAGCTACGAGGAACTGTGCGGCAAGGGCGTCAACCAGATCTCTTTCAGCCAGGTCGACTTGGAGCGCGCCACCCGCTACAGCGGCGAGGACAGCGAGATGACTTTGCAGGTGCACCAGGTGTTGTACCCACAACTCGCTGCGCAACCGGGGATGCTGGAGGTCTACCGCAACATCGAGATGCCGGTGAGCCGGCTGTTGCAGCGCATTGAGCGCCACGGCGTGTTGATCGACTGTGCCTTGCTCCATGCCCAGAGCCAGCAACTGTCCGAACGCATGTTGCAACTTGAGCAACAGGCGTTTGACATCGCCGGCCAGCCCTTCAACCTGGGGTCGCCCAAGCAGATCGGCGAGATCTTGTTCGTCAAGTTGGGGCTGCCGGTCAAGAAGAAGACGGCCTCAGGCGCCCCCAGTACCGACGAGGAGGTGTTGCAGGAGCTGGCCGCCGATTACCCGCTGCCGGCGCGATTGTTGGAATACCGTAGCCTGGCCAAGCTGAAGGGCACCTACACCGACAAGCTGCCGCTGATGGTCAACCCACTCACCGGCCGGGTGCACACCAACTATGCGCAGGCGGTGGCCGTGACTGGGCGCTTGTCGAGCAACGAACCGAACCTGCAGAACATCCCGATCCGCACCGCCGAAGGCCGGCGCGTTCGCGAGGCTTTCATCGCCCCGCCTGGGCACAGCATCGTCTCTGCCGATTACTCCCAGATCGAGCTTCGGATCATGGCCCATATCAGCGGTGATCCTGGCTTGACGCATGCCTTTGCAGCCGGTTTAGACGTTCACAAGGCGACTGCGGCCGAGGTCTTCAACACCTCGGTTGAGGCAGTCACCACGGAGCAGCGGCGCTATGCCAAGACCATCAATTTTGGGCTGATCTACGGCATGGGCGCTTTCGGCTTGGCGCAGTCGTTAGGCATCGAGCAAAAGGCCGCGCGTGACTACATCGATCGCTACTTTGCCCGCTTTGCCGGGGTCAAGCGCTACATGGATGAGACCCGCGCGAGTGCAGCCGAGAAGGGCTATGTCGAGACCTTGTTCGGCCGGCGCATCGAGCTGCCTGAGATCCGAGGCGGCAACGGTCCGCGCCGCGCTGGCGCCGAGCGACAGGCGATCAACGCGCCGATGCAAGGCACCGCGGCCGACCTGATCAAGCTGGCGATGATCGCTGTGCAGGCTGCCCTCGACGACCAGGCCATGCGAACGGTGATCGTGATGCAGGTGCATGACGAATTGGTGTTCGAGGTGCCCGAAGACGAACTGGCCTGGGTGCGCACCGAGGTGCCTCGGCTGATGGCTGGCGTCGCGCAGTGGAGCGTGCCGCTGCTGGCCGAGATAGGGGTTGGCCCGAACTGGGAACAGGCGCATTGAGGCAAACAGCGCATGGACAGTCCATGGACAGTCCATGAACAGTCCATGTCATCGGTCTGACTTGAAACCTTCATAGACTCCGCGCGATGAAAGATCCGATGGCAGTGCCGAGCCCTGAACTGGTGTTGTTGAACCGCGAGCGCGCGATCCTCGCGTTCAACCGCCGGGTGCTGGCACAGGCCTGTCGCGCCGATGTGCCGCTGCTGGAGCGGCTGCGCTACATCACCATCGTGTCGTCGAACATGGACGAATTCTTCGAGGTGCGTTTTGCCATCGCGCTGGAAGCCATGCGCGGCGCTGCCGGCACCGACGACCCGCAGCGCGACCAATTGCGTCAGGTGGCGGCCGAGGCGCATGGCCTGATCGACGAGAAATACGCGCTTTTCAACGATGAGGTGATGCCGGCGCTGCAGCAGCAAGGCATCAGCATCATCAACCATGCTGAGCGCAACATGCCCCAGCGCGCCTGGGTCGCTCGCTACTTTGAGACCCAGGTGCAGCCGCTGCTGCTGCCGGTGGGGCTGGACCCGGCGCACCCGTTTCCTCAGGTTGCGAATAAGTCGCT
>CANFPU010000230.1 GCA_947448955.1 Burkholderiales bacterium | reverse complement strand
CCACAACCACCGTCCGCACCAGGGGCCACCGGCTCTCGTTGTCGATATAGCCGAGGCGTCGCGGGATGTCCCAGGACTCGCGAACGACGGCATTCTAGTGACGGGGCGACCGCGCAACGCTTCCAGCGTGGCAGCCCAATACGAGGCAGTCGCAGCAGCGAGGCTGTTGCACGCAGGCGAGCACAGATTCTGATGAATTTGACGTCTGAAAATCCATCGCGTGCACCAGCTCGTCGCTTCAATCGATGGGCCTTACTGGCGTCGGCACTATTTTTATGCGCTTGCACTACCGCGCCGAACCTTCAGTCCGCAACACCGACAGCGCCACAAGAAACCAAGACCGTCACCGCCAAGAATCCGCCCGTGCTTACCATCGCGGCACCCTCGACAGTCCGACCAGAACCCACGGCTGGCGCCGCCGTCGCGACCGCTGTTGACTCCGGGGTGATCGCAGTCGACCCGCTGCGTCCCACAGAGCGGCTGGACTTGGACGACGCATCGGCCCAGACCGACCTCTGGGCCCGCGTGCGACTCGGACTTGCGATGCCAGATCTGGACAACGACCTGGTGCGCAAATGGGAGCAGTGGTACGCGAGCAAGCCCGAATACGTGCAGCGCATGACTGAACGCGGCGGACGCTACCTCTTCCACATCGTCGAAGAGATCAACAAGCGCGGGATGCCCACCGAACTGGCACTGCTGCCTTTCATCGAGAGCGCTTACAACCCGCAAGCCCTGTCCAACGCCAAGGCGTCGGGCATGTGGCAGTTCGTGCCTGCTACCGGGCGCGATTTTTCGCTCAAGCAGAACGTCTTTCGCGATGACCGGCGTGACGTGTTGGCCTCGACCCGTGCAGCGCTCGACTACCTGCAGGTCCTGCACGGCATGTTCGGCGACTGGCAGCTGGCGCTGGCCGCCTACAACTGGGGCCAAGGCAATGTGCAGAAGGCCATCACCCGCAACCAAAAAGCCGGGCTGGCCATTGACTACGACAGTCTTCGGATGCCTGACGAGACGCGCAACTACTTGCCCAAATTGCAGGCTGTCAAGAACATCGTGCGACGGCCACAAGCTTTTGCGCTGACGTTGCCAACCCTGATGAACCATCCGTATTTTGTGTCAGTGGCGCTTGACCGTGACATTGATATCGACTTGGCGGCACGGCTGGCTGGCCTGCCGCTGGAGGAGTTCAGGCAGCTCAACCCACAGATGAACAAGCCGGTGATCCTGGCTGCCGGCACACCGCAGGTGCTGCTGCCTTATGACAGCGCCAGCCAATTCGTCAAGGCGATCGCTCAGCACCGAGGCAGTCTGGCGAGCTGGACCGCTTGGGTCGCGCCCAAGACGCTGAAGCCGACCGAGCTGGCACGCCAGGTCGGGATGGCAGAAGTCCAGCTGCGCGAAATCAACAACATCCCCAAAGGCATGCTGGTCAAGGCCGGCTCGACCTTGCTGGTGCCTCGTAACGCCCGGGCGCTGGCCGACGTGACGGAACATGTTGCTGAACATGCCGTGCTGGCGCTGGCACCCGATCTGCCGCCGATGCGCCGAATCAGTTTCAAGGCGGGCAAGAAAGGTGACAGCGTGGCCAGCGTGGCGCAACGTTATCGCGTCACGGCAGCGCAGGTGGCTTCATGGAACCACACCAGCGTCGGTGGCCATTTCAAGCCTGGCCAGCCCGTGGTGGTGATGGTCGTGAACCGGCCCGCGCAACCTGCGACAAGGGTGGCCGCCAACAGCGGCCCTCGGCAACTCGCTCACCCGGCAGCACCGGCTCGAGCGCGTGTTGCTCAAAACTGAACTGTAGCGAGTGTCGGCTGGCCTCAGCGCCGGTCGCTCAAGGCGTGAGCCAATGTCGACAGGTCGACATATTCCAGCTCGCTGCCCACCGGCACGCCGCGCGCCAGCCGGGTGACCGTCAAAGACTGCTCGCCACCCAAGGCACGCAGCGCTTGCGACAGCACATGGGCCGTTGCTTCGCCCTCGGCCGAGAAACCGGTGGCCAGGATCACTTCCTGCACCACACCGTCAGTCGCACGCTCGAGCAAGGGATGGACACCGATGTCGGCCAAACCCACCCCATCGAGCGGCGACAAGCGCCCCATCAGCACGAAATACAGACCACGGTAGCTGCCGCTGCGCTCCATGGCCGCTTGGTCGGCAGGACTCTCAACCACCAGCAGTTGCCGTGAATCGCGCGAAGGATCGCTGCAGGTGCCGCAGACAAGGGCCTCGGTGAAAGTGTGACAGCGCTGGCAATGCTGAACCGACAGTGTGGCGGCAGCGAGCGCCTGGGCCAGTCGCTGCGCGCCCTCACGGTCGTGCTGCAGCAGGTGATAGGCCATGCGTTGTGCCGATTTCACCCCCACGCCGGGCAGGCGACGCAGTGCGTCGATCAGCGCTTCGAGACTGTGTTCAGCCAAGGTGGACCTGCGCGCAAAAAACCGCTTGAGAGCGGGCGACCGCACACATGGCGCAGCGCATCCTGTGGCCGCCAAAGCGCATCACAGCCCACAGCGCTTGAGAGGCGATCAGAAAGGGAATTTCATCCCTGGGATCTGCGGCATCCCGGCACTGAGTTTGCCCATCTTCTCGGCCGTGGTGGCCTCGATCCGGCGCACCGCGTCATTGAAGGCGGCAGCCACCAGGTCTTCCAGCATGTCCTTGTCGTCGGCCAGCAGGCTGGGGTCGATGGTGACCCGCCGGACATCGTGCTTGCAGGTGATCAGCACCTTGACCAGACCGGCACCGGACTCGCCGGTGACCTCGATCGTCGCCAGTTCATCCTGAGCCTTCTTCAGGTTGTCTTGCATGGCCTGTGCCTGCTTCATCAGGCCGGCGAGTTGGTTCTTCATCATGGTCAGTTGGTCCTGGCTTCGCGGGGGTCCGCAGGTTGGGGTTTGATCGATCCGGGCACGATGCGCGCGGTGGGGAACTGTGCCATCAGTTCGCGCACAGCCGGATCGTCCTGGATCGTCTGTTCGGCCTCGCGCTGCGCTGCCTCGCGCGCCACCGCATCACGGCGGGCGATCGAGTCCTGCGCCACCCCGGCTTCGACCACCAAATGCGCCGGTTCGCCCAGCGCAGACTGCAGTGAAGCGGCAAGCTTGAGGGCCAGCGCAGGCGCACGAAGAGTCTCGCGCTCGACGCGCAGTCGCCAGCGCCGACCGCCTCCGTCGGCTGCGACCACGGCCAGCAATTCGGCCTGCAGGGCCAGCTCACGCACCATCGCGCTCACACTGCCTGCGCTCACCAATGGCCGAATCAGTGCTGCCCATTCGCCGCCGAGCTCGGTAGGCTGCAACGCCGGCAGCACCAGGTTTGGACGTCGAATCGCACGCGACTCGGGTTCATCAGCAGGGACTTCCTGGGCGACGGACGGCTCGGCAAGCGCCGAGCCGACAGCATCATCGGGCACCACGTCATCCACCCAGGGCGGCGGCGCTTGGTCGCCGGCGGTCAGGGCGGACATGGGCGCCGAAGCAGGCCTGTCGACGAACGGCAGCGGTCGAGCCGCTTCGATCCTCACCCCAGGCACAGCCTGCGGCAGAGGCCGGTCGGCAGAGATCACTGGCAACTGCGGCGTTGCCGAGCTGGCCAAGGGCACAGGCCGCAAGGCCCCCGGCACCGCGGCAGCCGCGGACACGACCGGCCGGAGCGATGTGGCAGGCTTGAGAGATGCCGTGGTGCGGGCATCGCGCGCTGCCGCGACCAATGGCACGGAACGTGGTGCGGGCGCGGCACCGCTGGGCGCGAATGCCAGAAGCCGCAGCAAGACCATCGTCAACGCGGCGTATTCATCCGACAACAGGCTGAGCTCGGCGCGCCCATGCACGACGATGCTGTAGAGCAGCTGGGTCTCGTCAGCAGCCAGCGCAGCCGCCAAGCGCCGCGCCCCGGCTGTGTCCGGATCGGATTCGTCAAGCGCGCCAGGCACCACCTGCTCGACCGCCATCTGAGAGAGCAACGCGGCCACCTCCTCGAGCGTGCCAGCGGCCGACAGGCCAAGTTGTCGCAGCGCGTCAACAGTGGACAGCACGGCAGCACCGTCGCGCGCCGCCAACGCGCCCACAAGTGCTGCGGCGTGCGAGCGGTCAACCGTGCCCAGCATTGAGCGCACACCGGCCTCATCGAGGGTGCCAGCGCCGTAAGCGATCGCTTGGTCGGTCAGCGACAGCGCATCGCGCATCGAGCCGCGCGCGGCCCGCGACAGCAAGCGCAGCGAACCCAGGTCGGCCACCACGCCTTCGGCCTGCAGCACCTGCTGCAGATGCGATTGCACCAACTCAGGCGCCATCGGTCGCAGATTGAACTGCAAGCAGCGACTGAGCACTGTGGGCAGCATTTTTTCGGGGTCGGTGGTCGCGAGCACGAACTTCAGATAGTCGGGCGGCTCTTCCAGCGTCTTGAGCAGTGCATTGAACGCGTCCTTCGTGAGTTGATGCGCTTCGTCGATCATGAAGACCTTGAAGCGACCGACGCTCGGCTTGTACGCGGCTCGTTCGATCAGGTCTCGAATTTCATCGATGCTGCGGTTGCTGGCGGCATCGAGTTCGATGTAATCGATGAAACGGTCGGCATCGATCTCGGTGCAGGCTTGGCAAGCGCCGCAAGGGTGCGCCGTCACGCCGCCACGGCCGTCTTCACCGGTGCAGTTCAGGCTCTTGGCCAGGATGCGGCTGACCGTCGTCTTGCCGATACCGCGCGTTCCGGTGAACAAGTAGGCGTGGTGCAGCCGGCCGCTGGTCAATGCATTGCCCAGCGCCTGCACGACATGCGTCTGCCCAACCATTTCTTCAAAACTGCGAGGCCGGTATTTGCGGGCTAGAACGACATGACTCATGGCTCGATTCTACGGGCCGGACCCCGCGCGTAAGCGCCGAACGGCACCGATCCCGAGGGCTTCGGAAGGCCTAGGGCGTCACCGATAATCCGCGCGATGAGTTCATCGGCACCCTCCCACCCAGGCACCCTCAGCTATGAGCAGGCCGGCGTCAACTACGACCTGATCGACCCGCTGAAGATCAGCGCCCAGCGCGCCGCCGCCGCCACCGCCGGGCACTTGACGGGACATGGCTTCAGCGAGATACAGGCTTCGCGCGGAGAGTCAGCCTATGTGGTGGACGTCGGGCCCTTCTACCTCGCTTCGATCGTCGAATGCCTGGGCTCCAAAGCGTTGGTGGCCGACGAAATGGCAGCATTGACCGGCCGCAGCTGGTATGCCGGGATCGCCCAAGACACCATCGCGATGGCGGTTAACGACCTGATCACAGTCGGCGCGACGCCATTGGTGGTGCAAGCGTATTGGGCTGCAGGCGGCTCGGATTGGTTTGCAGACGCACAGCGTTCGCAAGCGCTGGTGGACGGCTGGAAAGCGGCCTGTGACGTCTGCAAAGTGGCCTGGGGCGGCGGTGAGACGCCGGCGCTGGCGGGCATCGTCGAGGGTGGCCGGATCGACTTGGCGGCATCATGCACCGGTCTGATCAAACCCAAGGAACGGCTCAGCGTGGGTGACAAACTCGCCGCGGGTGACGTGATCGTGCTGCTCGATGCCAGCGGCATCCACGCCAATGGCCTGAGTTTGGCCCGCAAACTGCTGTCGAGGCTGCCCGACGGCTGGCTGACCGAGATCGATCCGATCCAGCAGCCGGGCCTGCGCTACGGCGAGGCGCTGCTCGCACCCACGGTGCTGTATTCGCCCGTGACCGAAGCGTTGTGGGCGGCTGGTATCGTGCCGCATTACTGCGCCAACATCACGGGGCACGGATGGCGCAAACTGCTGCGCCATCCGGCGACATTCAGCTACCGAATCCACACCGTGCCGCCCGTGCCAGCGGTGCTGCAGTTCATCCAACGCCACGCTCAGCAAGATGACCGGGAGGCCTACAGCACCCTCAACATGGGCGCTGGTTTT
>CANFPU010000229.1 GCA_947448955.1 Burkholderiales bacterium | reverse complement strand
GCAAGCAGATGCGAACCATAGGCTTCGACATCTCGCTGCCGAAGGTTGAGTCGTGCCAGCGCGGCATCGACCCGTCTCGCGAACTACCCGGCGAAGCGCTGCAGGCTGCCAAGCATGCGGTTTACACCGCCGACGTCGGCCTGCTGTCCGAGGCCGAAATCATCATCATCGCCGTGCCCACGCCGGTCGATCTGGCCCACATACCCGACTTCAGGCCGCTGATTGGTGCCAGCAACACCGTCGGCGCGAACATGAAAAAGGGCGCGACCGTGGTCTATGAGTCGACGGTCTACCCCGGTGCTACCGAAGAAGTCTGCATCCCGGTGCTGGAGCGCGCCTCGGGCATGGTTTGGCAGCAAGACTTCTTTGTCGGCTATTCACCCGAGCGCATCAACCCAGGGGACCGGGAGCACACGCTGACCAAGATCCTCAAGATCGTCTCGGGCGACACGCCGCAGACGCTGGACCTGGTGGCGCAGCTGTATGAAAAGATAATCGTGCCCGGCGTTCACCGCGCCAGCAGCATCAAGACCGCTGAGGCCGCCAAGGTGATCGAGAACACCCAGCGCGACCTCAACATTGCGCTGATGAACGAACTGGCGATCATCTTTGACCGAATGGGCCTGGACACCACCGAGGTGCTGGAGGCTGCGGGCACCAAGTGGAACTTCCTCAAATTCAGGCCCGGCCTGGTGGGCGGCCACTGCATCGGCGTCGACCCCTACTACCTGACGCACAAGGCCGAGGTGTTGGGCTACCACCCGCAAGTGATCTTGGCCGGCCGGCGCATCAACGACAGCATGGGCAAGTTCATCGCCGAGCAGACCATCAAGCAGATGATTGCCAGCGGCAGCCCTATCAAAGGCGCCAAGGTCAACGTGCTGGGGCTGACGTTCAAGGAAAACTGTGGCGACCTGCGCAACTCGAAGGTCATCGACATCATCCATGAACTCAAGACCTACGGCGTTGAGGTCTTCGTGAACGATCCCCAGGCCGATGTCGACGAGGCCATGCACGAATACGGCGTCAAGTTGCTGGCCTGGGACGAACTGCCGCGCGCCGACGCGATCGTGGCCGCGGTGGCGCACCAAGAATTTGCTGCCATGGGTGTTGATGGGATCGGCGAAAAACTGGGCGAAGGCGGGGCATTCATCGACGTCAAGGCTTGCTTTGACGCGGTGGCGATGCGCGGCGCCGGTTTTCGGGTGTGGCGCTTGTGATGGTGTCCTGCCAGCGTGTCCGCCCACGCCGCTCTTGGTTCATTTTTTGCGTCCGGTTCGCGGCTTGACCTCGCGCTTGGTTAGGGCAACTGCGCTGAGTAGCACGTGTTGTAAAATCATTATTTTTTATCAAAATATGTGTCAATGAGAGTCGAAACGACAACTGATGGAGAAATCTCCAGGCAAGACGAGATCAGTCTTTCAGAGATCTTCAGCGCTTTGCAGTATCGATGGCTGCTGATCGCGGCTTCAACGATCGTTTCCGGGATTCTGGCAGTAGCGGCAAGTTATTTGATTCCGCCAAGTTTCACTGCGCGCACATCGTTTTTCCCGCCGCAGCAGCAGCAGAGTGGCGCTTCCTCTGCATTGGCCTCTCTGGGAGCTTTGGCGGGAGCTGCCGGCGTTGGTGGCGGCATTAGAAATACCGGTGACCAGTATGTGGCATTGGTTCAAAGTGTAACGGTGGCGGATCGAATCATTGATCGATTCGACTTGTTGAAGATTTATGATGAAAAGCTGCGGATCGATGCCCAACTCGAACTTGCACGTAATACCCGCCTGAACCTGGGCAAGAAAGACGGTTTGATTTCTCTGGAGGTCGATGACCACGACCCGAAACGAGCATCCGACCTAGCCAACGCTTACATTGAGGAATTGCGTGCGCTGGCCGCCCGTCTGGCCTTGACCGAAGCCCAGCAAAGGCGGGTCTTTTTTGAAGGCCAACTGCGTCAAGCGCGGGATCAACTGACCCAGGCGCAAATTGCGCTGCAAGGCAGTGGGGTGACCGCCTCGGCCGTCAAGGCCGAACCCAAGGCAACCGCTGAAGGTTTTGCCAAACTGAAGGCAGAAGCGACAGCGGCTGCGGTTCGCCTTCAAGTGCTTCAACGCAGCTTGGTGGCTGATTCATTTGAGGTGCAGCAGCAATCAGCCACTGTGGCTGCATTGCAGGCCGAGTTGAACAAGCTAGGACGGGCTGACGCGGGTGGCGACCAGACCGGTTACATCGGCGCTTACCGTGAGTTCAAGTACCGCGAAGCTTTGTTCGAGTTGCTGGCCCGACAGTACGAATCTGCCAAGGTCGATGAAAGCCGCGATGGCGGCCAGTTGCAACTCGTTGACACGGCGAAAATCCCCGAGCGCAAGTCCAAACCCAAGCGCAGTTTGCTGCTGCTGGCAGGCCTTGGTATTGGATTCATGCTGGCATGTCTGTGGGTCATGCGGCAGCACTTTGCAGGGCGCTCGTCATGGCGGCTTGGCGCCGACTGATAGGCAAGTTTAGGCGTCGGTTGTCGCGATCAAGATTCTGTTCATCCACTCCGTTGGGGATGAGCGTGTATAAACTTCGGAAGCAGTCATGAAATCGTTTCGACCACCCGTTCAGGGCCGCAAGATTCGCTTTGCACTTGTCGGCTGCGGCCGCATTGCCAAGAATCACTTCGATTCGATCGCCAAGCTGAGCGATCAATGCGAGTTGATCGATGTCTGCGATACCGATGCCACCGCACTGGAGGCCGCAGTGGCCTCGACCGGCGCCAAAGGGCATGCTGACTTCAGCCAAATGCTCGCCAGCACCCAAGCTGATTGTGTGGTGCTGACAACGCCGAGCGGCTTGCATCCCAGGCAAGCGATTGAGGCGGCCGGCGCAGGATTCATGGTGAGCGCTTGAATTTGCCGCTAACGGGCGATGGACAAGCGCAATGCCCGTCCACGGGTGAGCGCTACCGACTCCACAACGGTCTTTGTGAACTTGTTTCGGACCGACACCATGGAATTCATTGACCTCAAGAGCCAGTATCGGGCGCTCAAGACCGACATCGATGCCCGCATCCAAGCGGTGCTCAACCATGGCCAGTACATCATGGGGCCAGAGGTGGCTGATCTTGAGGCCAGGCTCGCCACGCTGACCGGCGCCAAGCATTGC
Source organism: Burkholderiales bacterium (assembly GCA_947448955.1). GTDB lineage: Bacteria > Pseudomonadota > Gammaproteobacteria > Burkholderiales > Burkholderiaceae_C > Pseudaquabacterium. The sequence goes on along the minus strand of CANFPU010000229.1, from coordinate 2,804 downwards.
GTCACGGTAGCCAGCGGCACCGAGGCGCTGATCATCGCGTTGATGGCGCTGGACATCGGGCCGGTCACGAGGTGATCACCACCCCGTTCACGTTTGCCGCCACGGCCGAAGCCATCTTGCTGGTCGGTGCTAAGCCGGTCTACGTCGACATCCTGCCCGGCAGCTGCAACCTCGACCCGGCGCTGATCGAAGCGGCGATCACGTCGGCAAGCCGCGCGATCATGCCGGTGAGTCTGTATGGGCAGATCGCCGACATGGACGAAATCAACGCGATCGGCGCTCGGCATGGCTTGACCGTGATCGAGGACGCGACACAGAGTTTCGGCGCTCGCTACAAGGGTCGGATGAGCAGCAACACATCGACCATCGGGGCGACCAGTTTCTTTCCTAGCAAGCCGCTGGGCTGCTACGGCGATGGCGGCGCGCTGTTCACCAGCGACGATGTGCTGGCAAAGGCCTTCCGAGAGATCCGCGTCCACGGACAGAGTCAGCGCTATCTGCACACGCGCCTGGGGCTGGGCGGGCGCATGGACACGCTGCAATGCGCAGTCGTGCTGGGCAAGCTGGAGCGCTTCGAGTGGGAGATCGAGCAACGCAAACGGCTTGGTTCCCGCTATGCCGAGTTGATCCAAGCCAGCGGCGCGCCAGTCGAGTTGCTGGCGGTCGCTGATGACCGCGATTGCGTCTGGGCCCAGTACACCATCAAGATCAGCGCTCGCGAGGTAGTGCAGGCGACCCTGAAGGCTGCCGGCATCCCCACGGCAGTGCACTACCCCCGCCCCCTGCATCAGCAGCCCGCTTATGCCCAAAACGATTGCCCGGCCGACAGCATGCCGCTGAGCAACCTGGCCGCACAGCGTGTGATGAGCCTGCCGATGAGCGCCGACATGAGCGAGGACCAACTGCCCCTAGTAGTGTCGGTATTGGCGCGCAGTCTGCGTGACTCGGGCTAGCGGCCTCACGACCGAAGATCTTCCCCACAGTGCTGCATATTTTCATTATCACCTTTCCTGGCTATTTCATATACCACTACTTGGTATCGATGGATTGGATGCCAGCCTTCTTGGCAGGCTACTCCACGGCAATTTGTCTGCTGTCACTGCCCTGGCTGATCGCGGTTCATCTGCGCTTCAAAATCAATAACCCGGTGCCAACCGACCCGGTCGAAAAAGTACTATTCGTCTTTATTGCGTACTACGCGTTGACCACGACCTGGCAACTGTCGACGAGGAATATGCTTAACAGCTCGGAGGCCCATCCGACCGTCATTGCGCAGTTTTTGGCCTTGTACTTTCTTGGCCACCACACGCCCTGCGAACCGCGAAAACGTCTAGTCCTCATCACGCTCGTGGCAATTATGAGTGCCATGATTCTTCATAACTCCATGACAGGTGGTCTCATTGGCGCGGCGTTGGAAAGTGTAGGTGTTAGTGAAAGTCTCATTACCTATCAAGGGTACGCTTTCGCCTATTTCGTGACCTTGACCTGGACTGTTGCCTCGCTACACCGGCGTGGCACTTTGCGAGTTTTCGTCTACCTGCTCGCATTCGTTGCGCTTTTCCTGAACGGTGCACGTTCCGAGTTCGCGGCAGCTTTGATCAGTTTTTTAATGCTTGAGTTTTTGGTCGCCAAATCCAAGGCTCGTGCTCTGCAGTGGGCATTGTTTGCGATCCTGTTGTTCGCTGCGGTGTACCTAGTGTTCGAAGATGAACTTCAGGACTATCGAGTTATTACTATATTTACCGACTATTCTGAAGACTTATCGGTATTAGATCGCAAGAAGATGCGCGAGGATGGTATTAATACCATCCTCGCGCATCCGCTGACTGGTCGCTTCGGCAGCTATCTTGGTGGTGAGTATATTCACAGCTATCTTTCTGCCTGGGTCGATCTCGGGGCAGTCGGCTTTGCCTTGTTCCTCGTATTGTCAGCCCTGCCCGGCATTTACCTATGGACGCAGCGCCACCACTTGACCGCGGATCATGAATTACAATTACTGTTCATGCTTACCTCTTCAACACTCTTGTTGTCGCTGACAGCGAAACCATTCACCCAGTACTTGCTCCCGCTGACTCTGGGAGTTTGTGTGCGGCATGTCCATGCGAAACAATTGTGGCGCGATATCGCGTCGCACTCATCTACAACTAGACCGCAAGAGATGTCGACGTGAATACCAAGCCCACGTTCTGGGCGGACGTCCGATGGCAAGCTGTAGGGAACGCAGTTGGTCAACTTATCGGCTTCCTTGGCATGCCTATATTGACGCGGCTATATCTTCCGGAAGACTTCGCCGCGCAAAGCATTTTTCTGCAGTTCGCTATGTTTTTTGCTGGCGTGATGACCTGGCGTTACGAATACTTCGTGCAATTACCAAAGGAGCACGCAGAAGCACAAGCACTGATCCACCTGACAGTCACACTCGCCTTGGCCGGCGCGGTCCTGTTGACACCCTGTGTCTGGCTGGTCGCCCAGAGAGTTGAAAGTTTTTCGGCGAATAGAGCTTTGTCCAATTGGCTATGGCTGGCGCCCTCAACAGCAGCTCTGATCTCGGTTTCTCTTGCCTACCAGCACCGCGTCCAGCGCTTTGGATTGTTCAAGCTATCAGGACTCGGCGAGGTCGCCGCCAAGCTGGGTAATGTGGGGTCTGGTGTGGCAGCAGCGCTGCTCGGTGTTGGTGGGTTGGGATTGCTGCTCACTACGGCCGCAGGCACTGCGTCCAAGTTTTTCTTCCATCTAACCTTTAGCAAGGCGACGATCAAGCGCGACACTGAACACCTAGATATAGGCAAACAGAAGTATTCTAT
>CANFPU010000228.1 GCA_947448955.1 Burkholderiales bacterium | reverse complement strand
CATGTCGATGACGCCGCCCACCTCGAACACCACCGTGCGCGGGCCCGGCGTCTCGATCGCTGCTTTCAGCGATCCGGGCCCGCTGGCGGCCAAAGTGGTCACGCGCAGGATCTGACCGCCCGCGCCGCCGGTGGTGGCCGTCCAGCCGCGCATGTCGGCCGCACCGCGGGCAAAGCGCAGTGCGGGCGGCAGCAGGCTCGCGCAATCGGGCTGCGGCTTGCGGGCCTGGTCCAGGCCGCTGACTTGGCGTGCCAGTGCCTCGGACATCAGCTCGGCGAACACGCAGGCGCCTCGCGCGCCCAAGTGCGTGCGATCGAAGCGCCGTTCGCCCGGCGCGGTCTCGGCAAGCTCGTCAGCACCGGCCTGGCCCATTGGCTGAACCGCGGCCAAGCTCATCGCATGCAGATCCACCAGCGCAACGCCTTGCTCACGCGCCACACGGCGCATGGCCTCGCTCCAGGGCGCCAGCTGGTCGGTCAGGCGTGCGCCCTCGAAACTGCGACGGGCCAGCGGCGTGACGAGCACGGGCACCGCGCCGGCGCCGCGAACCTCGGCCACGTAGCGTGCGAGGTTGGCCGGATATTCAATAGCCAGGTCGGTGGAACGGCCTGGACGCCCGGGTTGATCGTTGTGTCCGAACTGGATCAGCACATGCGCTACGCCACTGCCCGCGGGCCGGTCCTTCAGGCCTTGCAGCAGCGCGTCCCACAGGCCTTCGGCGCGATAGCTGAAGGTGCTGCGGCCGCCACGGCCCAGGTTCACGCATGGCAAGGCCGCACTGAGTCGCCCGCACAGCGCATCGCCATAGCCGGTGTAGGGGGCCATGGTGGAGTCACCCACCAGGTAGACGGCACCCGATTGGGCAGACGCCTTGTCCGGAAGTGCCAGCGCGACTGCCGCGAGCAGGGCGAACCCAAGCTTCATGGCTGGCTGCGTGAGGCTGGACCGCCTGCGCGCTGGCCATGCTCGCGCATCAGCGCTTCGACGACATGACGGTCGACTGTGATGCCGTTGCCCGGCAGGTCTCCCAGCCGCAGGCCGCCGTTCTCGACGTCCTGATCCAGATGCAGGCCCACTGGCGGCTCGCCGAACTCCTTGATCTCACAGTACTGGTGGTTGGGCACCGCGTTGGCGGCATGCGCCACGATGTGGCCGCGGTAACTGATCAGGCTCACCGGCAGGCTGTGCAGGTGAGCCGCCGCGGCCACGCGCAGGAAGTGGCTGATGCCAAACACCATCGAGGTCTGCACCACGTCGACCGCGTCGGCCCGGATCAGCGGCGCGTACTGCTCCAGCCCCGTCAGATTCTCGCCGGTGGCCACGGCCGCCCGCACCCCCGTGCGCACTGCGGCCAAGCCGGGCGCATCCCAGCGCCGCACCGGCTCCTCGATCCAGGCCAGGTCGACTTCGCGCTCGATGCGGCACACATAGCGCACGGCCTCCTTGGCCGTCAGCACCTCGTTCACATCCAGCATCAGCACAGGCGTCACCCCGGGACGGGCATACAGCTCTCGCAGCAACTTCAGACGCGCCAGATCGTGGACCACGTCAGCACCCCCCTTGAGCTTGACGGCCGTGAATCCGCGCTCCACGAACCCGCGGTGCACGCTGACGAAGGTCTTGTCGTCAAGCCCGAAATCCAGCGCCGATGCATAGCCGGGCACGAAGCGGTCGAGGGCGCCCAGGTGGCGCCACAAGGGCTCACCGGCCAACTGCGCTTTCAGGTCCCACAGCGCGCAATCCACCGCACCAATGGCACTGAAGATGCTGCCCCCATGCCCGGCTTTGAAGACGCTGGAAATCATGCGGTTATACAGCGCGGCAACGCCTCGCGGGTCCTGCCCCTGGATCACCTTGAACAGCGTGTCGATGCCGGCATGCGGCCCGAGGCCCACGCCGGTACGGCCATCGTCAGTGTGCAGCAGCAGCACAGGCACGGCGCGGACGCCGTCGCGCGCCACGCTGTTGACGTCCCCCAGGGGTCGGCCCCAGTGTCTAACGGTCTGCAAGGAGCTGTAGCTGGTAATCGTGGTCATGTGGGAAGTGTCATTGCCAGTCAAGGTTCGCTGGCGGCAACCAGCGCGCGGGTGTAAGGGTGTTGCGCGCCATCGGCGCACAGCCTGTCGGTGCTCAGCGTCTCGACGATACGGCCATGTTGCATCACCGCCAGGTGCTCGCACAGGTGGGCCACGACGGCCAGGTCGTGGCTGACCAGCAGATAGGTCAGACCATGCCGCTGGCGCAACTCGCCCAGCAGGTTCAGCACCTCGGCCTGCACCGAGACATCCAGCGCTGAGGTGGGTTCATCCAACAACAGCAGCGGCGGCTCGAGGATCAGCGCCCGGGCGATGGCCAAGCGTTGCCGCTGGCCGCCCGAGAGCTGGTGCGGATAGCGGTGAAGAAAGCTCAGCGACAGCCCCACCTGTTGCAGCGCCAGTTCGACGCGCTCGTCGATACGGCCCAGACCGTGCACCCGCAACGCTTCGGCCAGCGCGGTGCGCACCGTGTGGCGCGGGTGCAGCGAGCCATAGGGATCCTGGAACACCATCTGCACGCGGCGGGCATGGGCCGCGCCGCGCTCGCCGTCGTAGATCCGGCCGTCGATCGTCACCTGGCCCTGCCAGTGCCGGTATTGCCCGGCCAGGCAGCGCAGCACCGTCGTCTTGCCCGAGCCTGATTCGCCCACCAGACCGAAAGCCTGGCCGCGCGCGACCTGCAGGTCCACCCCATGCAGCACAGGGTGCGCCTGATCGCCCTCGCCGAAAGCCAGCGTGAGGCCGCATACCGAGAGCATGTAGGGGCCAACAGAGGCAGTCATGGACGGCTCCATGCCGGGTCGCGCTGCAGCACGGGCAGCACGGCACGGCGATGTCGCAGGCTGGGCAGAGAGTTCAACAGGCCCAGGGTGTAGGGATGGGTGGCGCGGTGCAGGTCGGCTGCCGCCAGGCTTTCCACCACGCGGCCGGCGTACATCACCAACACCCGGTCGCAGAAGTGGCGAACCAGGTTCAGGTCGTGACTGATGAACAGCAGCGCCAAGCCCTGCTCGGCCACCAGCTCGTCCAGCAGTGCCAGCACTTCCTGGCGCACCGAGACATCCAGCGCCGAAGTGGGTTCGTCGGCAATCAGCAATTGCGGCCGTTGCGCCAGCATCATCGCGATCATCACCCGCTGACCCATGCCGCCGGACAGCTGGTGCGCAAACTGAGCGGCCACCCGCTGCGGCTCGCGAATGCGCACACGCTCCAGCAAGGCCTCGACCGCGCTTCGACATTCGCCGCGTCCCATGCGCTGGACTCGCTGCACGGCCTCGCCGATCTGTGACCCTACGTTCATCACAGGATTGAGTGAGTACTTCGGGTCCTGCATGATCATCGACAGGCGGCTGCCGCGCAATGCCGCCATCTCGCGCTCGCCGGCGCCAAGCAGGTCGATGCCATCGAAGCGCAGCCGCTGCGCGCTCACGCGGGCTTGGCTTGGCAACAGTCGCAGCAGCGCCCGGCCCACCGTGGTCTTGCCCGAGCCCGATTCGCCCACCACGGCCAGCTTCTCGAGGCCGAGGGTGAAAGACACGCCTTGCACCACGGGCACTGGAGCGGCCGGCGTGCCGTAGGCCACCTGCAGGCCTTCGACCTGGAGCAATGGGTCGCTCATTCGCTGCTCCAGCGCGCCTTGCGGTGACAGCTCATGACGATTGTCTCGGGTCAAGTGCATCGTTCAGTCCGTCGCCCAGCAGATTGAAGGCCATGCTCACCGCGAGGATGGCCGCACCAGGCGCGGCCACCATCCACCAGCTGTCGAGCATGTAGCGGCGACCCTCGGAGATCATGGCGCCCCACTCTGGCAGCGGCGGCTGGGCACCCAGGCCGAGAAACCCCAGGCCGGCGGCCGTCAGCACCACCGAGGCCATGTTCATCGTCAGGCGCACCAGCACCGAGGGCAGGCAAAGCGGCGCCAGGTGCTTGAGCATCACGCGCAGGTGCGACGCGCCCTGCAACTGTGCGGCGACGATGAAATCGGCCTGCCGCAGCGTCAGCGCCTCGGCGCGCGCCAGGCGCGCGATCGGCGGCCAGGCGGTCAAGGCAATGGCGAGCACCGCATGATCGAGACCCGGGCCTAGCGCGGCGATGAAGGCCAGGGCCAGCACTAGGCTGGGAATGGACAGGAAGATGTCGGCCACGCGCATCAGCACCGCATCCACTTTGCCGCCGAAATAACCCGAGAGCACGCCCACCGCCATGCCCAGCGGACCCACCACCACGGTGACCAGGCTGACGATGAACAGCGTGATGCGGGTGCCATGCACGAGACGGCTGAAAAGGTCTCGCCCGAACTCGTCGGTGCCGAACCAATGCGCCGGGCTCGGCGGCAACAAGGCGTTCGGCAGATCCTGTCGCAGCGGATCGTGGGACGCGATCCAAGGCGCGAACAACGCCACGACCAACAGTGCCCCGATCACGGCCACCCCCATTGCTGTCAGCGGATTGCGCACCAGCTTGCTCAGCGCGGCCCCAGCCTCGTGGCGCCAGGCCTGGAATGCGGCGGTCGTCGTCGCGTTCATGCCTGGGCCCTCGGATCGAACACACGGTACAGCGCATCGGCGGTCAGGTTGAGCGCCACGAACAACACGCCGATCACCAGCACGGAGCCCATCACCGCATTCATGTCGCCCAGCAGCAAGCTGCCAGTGAGGTAGCTGCCGAATCCAGGCCATCCGAACACCGTTTCCACCAGCACAGCACCTTCGAGCAGGCCGCCGTAGGCCAGCGCCAGGATCGTCAGCAGTTGCACGCGGATGTTGCGAAAAGCATGGCCCCACACCACCTGCCAGCCGGTGAGGCCCTTGACCCTTGCGGTCGTGATGTACTCCTGCGACAACTGGGCCAGCATGAAGGCCCGCGTCATGCGACTCAGGTAGGCCATCGAGTGCAGTCCCAACACGCCCGCCGGCAGCAGCAGGTGGCGCAAGACACTGCGAAAGGCCACAAGATCCCCTGCCAGCAGGGTATCGACGCTGAGCAAACCCGTCACCTGAGGCACCGTGCCCTCGAAGGCCAGGCCGATGCGGCCAATGCCGCCGGCCCACCCCAGCCAGGCATAGAACACCAGCAGGCCCATCATGCCGAACCAGAACACCGGTGTGGAGTGGCCGAAAAGACCCAGCACACGCGCCAGGTGATCGGGCCAGCGTCGATGCTGCGTGGCCGCCAGCACGCCCAGTGGGATGCCCAGCAAGGTGCCGATCAGCATGGCCAGCGTGGCCAGCTCGACGGTGGCCGGCAGCACGCGTGCCAGATCGGTGGTGACGGGGCTTCCGGTGAGCAAGGCATGGCCCAGGTCGCCTGCCACAAGACCGGAAAAGTAACGCCAAAACTGTATGGTCAAGGGTTGATCCAGGCCTAGCTGGCGATGCACTTGATCGTAGGTGGAGCGATCGGCATCTGGCCCGACGATGGCCAGCACAGGATCGAGCGGCATCACGCGGCCGATCAAAAAGGTCAGCAACAACAGGCCCAGCAGCGTGACGGCCACGCTGGCCAGTCCTCTTGCGATCGCAGCACTTTTCACACGCCCTCCTTGTAGACCTCGCGCAGGCGCGTCGCGCCGGCGGGATGGCCCACATAGCCCTTGACCGCGCGGCGCAGCACCTGGGTGTCGAGCACCTGGGCGATGGGCTGCACGCCGCCCACGACCTCGTCGACCCGATGTTGAGCCTGGCGATAAAGGTCCAGTTGTCGCGCAGCATCAGGCTCCAGCAGGGCACGCTCGATCAGCCCATTGAGGGTCGGATCGGCGTACCCGGTGCGCCAGCCCTGGAAGTTGGTCAGCCTGGCGGCGTCGCGGTTGTCGGGGTTGTAGACCAGCGCGCGCAAACTGGAATGCGGATGGGCTTCGGCCCCGCCGCCGCCGCGTCCAACCACGATTTCGAAAGAGCGTTCGCGCATTGCGCCGTAGACCTGGTT
>CANFPU010000227.1 GCA_947448955.1 Burkholderiales bacterium | reverse complement strand
CAGCAGTTCAGCGGTGGCGTAGGTGTGGCGCAGGCTGTAGAGCGTGCGCTGCTGCCCTTGTGCGTTCAACTTGAGCCCGCTGTCCTTCATCAACTTGGTGAACAAACCGTTGAAACTTCGCGGTGTGTTGCCGCCCTCGTTGCGGAACACTTGCAGGGCTGTCTTGCCCAACACGGCGTCGAAGGGCTTTGGGGCAATGTCCACCTGCCTGCCGTGCAAGCGGCGCAGAACCGCAACGGCTTCGTGCTTGGCAATGAGCCAGCGGGGTCCCGTCTTGCCGGATACCCAAACACGCAGGTAGCGAACGCCGTCGGCATCCCACCACTCGGTGTGCCGCCATTCGATGCCCATTGACTCGGTGCCGTGCCGGATGCCGGTGAGCAGCAAGAATTCCACATAGTCGCACAGCAGGGGGCGCTGTAGTCCGTCCACCCGCAGGCGGCCCTGTGTCTGCCAGGTGGCCATAAACTGACGCAACTGCTCAATCTCAGCGGGGCTGAAAGCAGGGCGCGCCTGTCCCTTCTCACCACGCGTGTTCAACTTGGGCACGGGCACGCGTTCACCGAGCCATCCTCTGTCGACGGCGGTTTGATGGACGCGGCTGAAGGCGCTGGCAAATGTCATCAGCGTGGACGACTTGGGCGCACGCCCCATCTTGTCGTTGCGCCACCGCTCGAACGCCGCAATGTCCGCGTGCTTGATGCTTTGCAAGTGCCGCTCGCCAAAGTAGGGCAGCAGGTAGCGCTCTATGACTGAGCAGTAGTCGACATAGACTTTCTTGCCTGTGCCGGCGGCAATGTCGCGTTGGAGTTCAGCGACGGTGGCTTGGGCAATGCTGGCAAAGGTTCGCTGCTGCGGCGCCAAGCCCATTTTTTGGCGGAATCTTGCCTCGTCGTATTGTTCGCAGGCGACCCGAGTTGCCATGTCCAGCGAGGTTTTGCCGGTGGTGATGCGAGCCCAGCCACCTTGTTCTTGCTTGTAGCGGCACTGCCAGATTCGGCTGCGGGGACGGCGGTAGAGCACCACTTCGCCGTCGCGCAGGTGGTGGATGTGGGGTTCAGCGGCAGCAGCGGTAGACAGGCGCAGCGGTGATGCTGTGCTGGTGGCGGTTGCTGGTTTGTCGTTCAAAACGACATTTACAGCCGCAGCAGTGCCGAAATTGGGGAAAACCACTAGCCGCTGCTTCACGGCGCAGCCACCCGCAGTGCTCGCATCGCTGTGCCAGCGTGCGCCAGCGTTTCAGTCCGTCTCGCAGCAGGCTGCCGCAAGTGTTTTGCGGTTTGCGCGGTGTGCGAAGACTGTGCTGCTTGTGCTAAGCAGCGTTGTCGGTGGTGCCCTCGGCCAGACTCGAACTGGCACGCCTTGCGGCGGCGGATTTTGAATCCGCTACGTCTACCGATTCCGTCACGAGGGCAGGTCGCACCGGGAGGTACGAAGTAGAGCGTTGATTATGTCATGGTGGCAACAGCGCGCTTGAGCAGCGGCTGACACAATCTGGGTTTGGAGGTGCAATTTGCCCATGTCGAGTTCGAACCCTGTTCCCTCTGCTGCCCCGGCGTACCCGACCATCGAGGATGTGATCGGCGGCACGCCGCTGGTGCGTCTGCAGCGCTTGCCGGGATCTGCGGGTGCTGCCCGTGGCAATGTGATCCTCGGCAAGCTCGAGGGCAACAACCCGGCTGGTTCGGTCAAGGACAGGCCAGCGATCAGCATGATCCGTCGTGCTGAGGAGCGCGGCGACATTTCGCCCGGCGACACGCTGATCGAAGCCACCTCAGGCAACACTGGCATTGCGCTGGCGATGGCCGCTGCCATACGGGGTTATCACATGGTGCTGATCATGCCCGAGGACTTGTCGATCGAGCGGGTTCAGACCATGAAGGCGTACGGGGCCGAATTGATCCTGACGCCGCGAACCGGTGGCATGGAATACGCCCGAGACCTGGCGGAGCAGATGGCGCGTGATGGCAAGGGCAGGGTGCTTGATCAGTTCGCCAATGGTGACAACCCACTCAGCCATTTCGAGACCACCGGTCCTGAGCTTTGGCAACAGACCGATGGCCGCGTCACGCATTTCGTGAGTGCGATGGGCACCACCGGCACGATCTCTGGCGTGGGGCGTTACCTCAAGAGCCGCAATCCTGGGGTGCGTATCGTTGGCGCCCAGCCGGCTGAGGGTTCGCGCATCCCGGGCATTCGCAAATGGCCTGAGGCTTATCTGCCAGCCATCTATAACGCAGCCCAGGTGGACGAGCTCGTGTTGGTCAGCCAAGCCGATGCCGAGGACATGGCGCGCAAGATGGCTCGCCAGGAAGGCGTGTTCGCGGGTATCTCGGCGGCTGGTGCGTGCTGGGTGGCGCTGCAGATCGCGCAGCAGGTGCGCGACGCTACCATCGTGTTCATCGTCTGCGACCGGGGGGAGCGCTATCTCTCCACCGGCGTTTTTCCAGCTTGATCCCCGCCTGACCCCCGCCTGCCCCCCGCCTCTCTGCGGCCTGATTCCTCATTTGATAGGAGCGATTGCGTCCCATGTCGAACCCTTACCGTTTCTGCCCGAGTTGCAGCACCGAACTGCAGCCTGTCGAACAACTCGAAGATGGCGGTTTCAAGACCCGCCTACGTTGTCCGGCCTGCAGCTGGACGCACTGGAACAATCCGACCCCTGTGTTGGCCGCAGTGATCGAGTGCGCCGACCGGGACGGCCAAGTGCTGTTGGCTCGCAATGCCGCTTGGTCAGGCCGGATGTTCGCGTTGATCACCGGCTTCATGGAAGCCGGTGAGACGGCCGAGGAGGGCATCACGCGGGAGGTGGCCGAGGAGACCTCGCTCGAGGTGTTGTCGCTGGACCTGATTGGGGTCTACGACTTTCAGCGAATGAACCAGGTGATCATTGCTTACCACGCACTGGCGCGTGGTGAGATTCGGCTGTCGCCGGAACTGTCTGAGTACAAGCTGTATGCGCCTGCCGATCTGATGTGCTGGCCTGCGGGCACCGGCCATGCGCTGGCCGACTGGCTGCGTGGGCGCGGCATCGAGCCGCGCTACATGGACATGCCGCGCCGCTCCTAAAATCTCGTTTTTAAAGCCGAAAGCTCTCGCCCATGGACGTGCAGAAGGAAGTCGATACACGCGGTCTGAATTGCCCGCTGCCCATCCTGAAGGCCAAGAAAGCGCTGGCCGAGCTGCAGGCCGGTGATTTGCTCAAGGTGTTGTCGACCGACCCGGGCTCGATGCGTGATTTCCAGGCCTTTGCGCGCCAGACCGGGCATGAGTTGCTGGAGCAGCAGACGGTTGGCGACGAGTTCATTCACTACCTGCGTCGGCGCTGACGGCCGCGACGATTGCCTGGACCGTCTGAAGGCGTGGCGGGTGCGGGTATGCAGCAGCCCCGCTATGCAGCCCCGCTATGCAGCCCTTGGGGCATTCAGAGTTCCAGTCCCCTGAGATACGCGCGGAAGGACTCTGATACCTCGGGGTGCGACAGCGCCAGCTCCACATTTGCCTGCAGCCAACCTTCCTTGCTGCCACAGTCGTAGCGCCGCCCGTCGTAGCGGTAGGCAAACACTTTTTCGCGCCGCAGCAGCGAGGCAATGCCGTCGGTGAGTTGAATCTCGCCACCCACGCCGCGCGGTTGGGTCGCGATCTCGTGGAACACGCCCGGCGTCAAGATGTAGCGGCCGGCCACGCCCAGGCGTGATGGCGCATCCTCTGGCGCAGGCTTCTCGACGATGCAGCTGATGTCGACCATGCGGTCATTGACCGATGTGCCGGCCACGATGCCGTATCGCCTGGTGTGATCTGCCGGCACTTCTTGCACCGCCAGGATGGAGGTCCGCCATTCGGCGAATTGGTCGACCATTTGCTTGAGCACTGGCGGTGAGCCGACCATCAGGTCGTCGGCGAGCAGCACCGCGAAAGGCTCGTTGCCGACCAGACGTTCGGCGCACAGCACGGCATGGCCCAATCCCAGCGCCTGCGCCTGGCGGATGTAGATGCACTCCATGTCGTGCGGCTTGACACTGCGAACCACCTCGAGCAGCCCCGTCTTGCCGGCTTGCTCCAACGCGACCTCGAGCTCGAAGGTCATGTCGAAATGGTCTTCGATCGGGCGCTTGTGGCGGCCAGTCACGAAAATCATCTCGCGAACGCCAGCGGCATAAGCCTCTTCCACTGCGTACTGGATCAGCGGCTTGTCGACCACCGGCAGCATTTCCTTGGGTTGGGCCTTGGTGGCCGGCAGGAACCGGGTGCCTAAACCGGCGACCGGAAAGATCGCTTTCTTCACCAGCATGGAGGGGATCCGTTACGCATTGGAGTGAATTTCATTTTCACACGGTCGCTGGGGCGCTCGCGCCGGCGCTGTGCGGGCAAAGTCACGATGGGTCACCGCGCATCGTTGGCGGTAGAGGACTCACGGCCTGTTACAGGCTGCAAGCCGAAGGCCGCCAAGGTGTCCGGTCAGCCGAACCGTTATGAAAGGCTCAGATCGGCGGCAGTTGACGGGCCTGGTCCTGCAGTCGCACCAGCGTTTGGCTGAACTCGGCCATCCGTGCGCGCTCCTGTTCGACCACCACCGCAGGCGCCCTCGCGACGAAACTCTCGTTGCCGAGCTTGGCGTTGGCCTTGGTGATCTCGCCTTCCAGGCGGGCGATCTCCTTGCCCAGCCTGGCGCGCTCGGCAGCGACGTCGATCTCGACGAACAAGGCCATGCGCACGCCGCCTTGCACCGCCACCGGCGATGTCTTGCTGGCTTGCGCAAACTCGGACTCGTCGCTGAAGATTTTCACCTCGGACAGCTTGACCAAGGCTTGCAGCAGTGGCGCGGCCTGGGCCATGAAGTCGGCCTCGCCGATGACGTAGAGCGGCACCCGAGCGGCCGGTGACAGGCCCATCTCGCTGCGCAGGCTGCGACAGGCTGCCACCTGCGATTTCAGTCTGGCCATCCAGGCGTCTGAGGCCGCGTCCACCCGATCGAGCTGGGCTTGCGGGTAGGCGGCGCTGGCCACGGTGGCCATGGTGGATGCAGCGGATGACGCGGATGCAGCGTCGTCCGGCTTGCGCCCGGCCACCACTGCCACCGTGTGCCACAGTTCGGCGGTGATGAAGGGCGTGATCGGGTGCAACAGGCGCAGCACGGTCTCGAGCACGCGCAACAGGGTGCGCCGCGTGGCACGCTGCTCGGGCAAGCGGCCTGCCTTGGCGGCTTCGGCGATCTGCGCCTTGGCAATCTCCAGGTACCAGTCGCAGTACTCGTCCCAGACGAATTGGTAAATCGCGTTTGCGACGTTGTCGAGACGGTAGTCGGCAAAGCCTGTGGCCACCGCGGCCTCGACCCGCTGCAGTTCGCTGGTGATCCACTTGTCGGCGGGCGAGAACTTCAGGTAGCCATGGGCCGGCCCGCCAGGCTGGCATTCCGCTTTGGTGTGCTCCTTCAGGCCGCAGTCTTGGCCCTCGCAGTTCATCAGCACGAAGCGGGTGGCGTTCCAAAGCTTGTTACAGAAGTTGCGGTAACCCTCGCAGCGCTTGCTGTCGAAGTTGACGCTACGGCCCAGCGTGGCCATCGCTGCAAACGTGAAGCGCAACGCGTCGGCGCCATAGGCCGGGATGCCCTCAGGAAACTCTTTCTCAGTGGCCTTTCGCACCTTGGGCGCGTTCTCGGGCTTGCGCAGCCCGGTGCTGCGCTTGTCGAGCAAGGGTGCGAGTTCGATGCCGTCGATCAGGTCGACCGGATCGAGCACGTTGCCCTCGCTCTTGCTCATCTTCTTGCCCTGCGCGTCGAGCACCAAGCCGTGGATGTACACATGCTTGAACGGCACCTTGCCGGTGAAGTGCTTGGTCATCATGATCATCCTGGCAACCCAGAAGAAGATGATGTCGTAGCCCGTGACCAGCACGCTGCTGGGCAGGAATAGGTCTTGTTCCACCGTTTTGGCCGGCCAGCCCAGCGGGGAGAAAGGCACCAGCGCCGACGAGTACCAGGTGTCGAGCACGTCGGGGTCGCGGGTCAACGCGCCGCTGTAGCCGGCGGCGTCGGCCTTG
>CANFPU010000226.1 GCA_947448955.1 Burkholderiales bacterium | reverse complement strand
GGCTGGCTCGCCACGCTGCAACCCGTGGGCGGCGAGCCATTGCAGGTCCAGGCCCGCGCGCTGGTCAATGCCGCGGGGCCCTGGACCGGCGAGTTCCTGCGCGACCGGGCGGGTGTGAAGAGCGCGCGTTCGCTGCGGCTGGTCAAGGGCAGCCACATCGTCGTGAAGAAGCTGTTCGACCATGACCGTGCCTACATTTTTCAGAATCCGGACAAACGCATCATCTTCGCGATTCCCTACGAGGGCGACTTCACGTTGATCGGCACCACCGATGTCGAGATTTCGGGCGCGCCCGACAGCGCGCGAATCGATGACGATGAGATCGGCTACCTCTGCGACCAGGCCAGCCGCTACTTCGCCAAGCCGGTGCGCCCGGCCGACGTGGTCTGGCGCTATTCGGGCGTGCGGCCGCTGCTCGACGACGATGCTGGCGATGCTTCCGCGGTGACGCGCGACTACCTGCTCGAGTTCGACGAAGACCGTTCCAGCTGCCTGCTCTCGGTCTGGGGCGGCAAGCTCACGACCTTTCGCAAACTGGCAGAAGAAGCTGCCGACCAATTGGTGCAGCGCCTGGGTGTGCAGGCGCCGGCCTGGACCGAGTCGGCACTGTTGCCAGGCGGCGACCTGTCGGACTGGATTGGCAAGCCTCGGCGCCCCGACCAAGACATGCTGCGTTTTACCGCAGCGCTGGCCCATCGCCACCCGCAGTTGCCGCAGGCGTTGCGGGCGCGCTGGGCCAAGGCCTATGGCAGCCGCTTGGCGATGTTGTTGCAGGCGGGCGGGCTGGGCGCCGAGGTTGCGCCTGGGCTGTTCGAGGTCGAGCTCGATTACCTGTACGAGCACGAATGGGCACGCAGCGTCGAGGACGTGCTGTGGCGCCGCAGCAAGCTCGGCTTGCACTTGGATGCTGCAGCGCGCGACGCCGTCGCCTGCTGGTGGGCGGCGCGCCATCCTACCGGCGCAAGCCGTCCTTTGACACCTGTGGCCGCGCGACCCCTTTGACGGGCTCGCCCGGTCTGCGGTCTGCTCAGGCCGCTGCGGCCAGTGGTTGCGCGACCTGATCGAGCGCCCGATCCAGATGCTCGACGCTGCGCGCGATGTTGGCCAGTTTGTCGAGCCCGAACAAGCCGATGCGGAAGGTCCTGAAGTCAGCCGGCTCGTCGCACTGCAGCGGCACGCCGGCGGCGGTCTGCAGGCCCAGACCCAGGAAGGTCTTGGCGCTGCTCAGGCCGGCGTCATCGGTGTAGCTCACCACCACGCCTGGGGCCTGGAACCCAGGTGCTGCGACGCTCTTGTAGCCCTTGCGCAACAGCAGTGCGCGCACGGCATCGCCCAGCGCTTGTTGCTGCGCGCGAACGGTCTCGAAACCTCGGGCCTGGGTCTCCTGCATCACGTCGCGCATCTGTGTCAGCGAATCGGTCGGTAGCGTCGCGTGATAAGCGTGGCCGCCGGCTTCGTAGGTCTCCATGATCTGCAGCCACTTTTTCAGATCGCAGGCAAAACTGGTGCTGGTGGTGGCGTCGATGCGAAGCCGCGCTGCTTCACTGAGCATCACCAGCGCGCAGCAGGGTGGTCCGCTCCAGCCTTTTTGGGGCGCGCTGACCAGCAGGTCGACGCCGGTGGCCGCCATGTCGACCCAGATCGCGCCAGAGGCGATGCAGTCGAGCACGAACAAGCCGCCCACCGCATGCACTGCATCCGCCACGGCGCGCAGGTAGTCGTCCGGCAGGATCATGCCCGCCGACGTTTCCACATGCGGCGCGAACACCAGGTCGGGGCGCTGTTCGTGGATGGCCGCCACCACCTCGGCGATGGGGGCTGGCGCGAAAGCCGCCTGATGCTGATGCGAGACGCGGCGCGCTTTCATGACGATCGATTCGGCCGGAATCTGCCCCATCTCGAAGATCTGGGTCCAGCGGTAGCTGAACCAACCGTTGCGGATCACCAAGCATTTCTTGCCGGTGGCGAACTGACGCGCCACGGCTTCCATGCCAAAGGTCCCGCTACCGGGAACGACCACCGCTGAGTTGGCCCCGTAAGCCGTTTTGAGCAAGCCCGAGATGTCGCGCATCACGCCTTGGAACTTCTGCGACATGTGGTTGAGCGCACGGTCGGTGTAGACCACCGAGTACTCGAGCAGACCCTCGGGGTCGACATTGGGCAACAGGCCGGGCATGGAAGCTCCAGATTGATGGGCGGCGCTGCAGGTCAGCGTCGTACCGGTCAAGGGGGGCGGGAGCTTAGCACCTGCTGCCAGGTTGGCGCTTGCGCACAAGTGGCCGCATGGCACGCCGGTCCAGGATGCAGGCCATGTTCCGCCCGACCCAGCGAGTGCGCGTGATGGCCGACGCTTGGCGTCGACATATTAGCGGCATTCGAATTTTAAATGATGTTAGAATTGCGAGTTATTTTTTACTGAATTTTTCAGATCAAGTTGTTGAGTGGTCGATCCAGTGGTTGATGCTACGCGGGAGGGATCTATGAAAAATTTTCTAGGTGTGTTGGGCGGCATGGGCCCATTGGCAACGGCTGATTTCCTCAGCAAATTGGTGGAAAACACCGCCGCACAAACTGACCAAGAGCACATCCCCGTACTGCTTTACGGCGATTGCACGATTCCGGATCGCACGCAGAGCATCCTCGGCAAGGGCCCGTCTCCGCTGCCTAAATTGCTGGATGGCATCAAGTTTCTCAACCAGGCAGGTGTTGGGGCCATTTGTATTCCTTGTAACAGCGCGCACCGTTGGTACGAGGAACTGCTCGCGGTTTCCAACGTGCCCTTGTTCCATATCGTCAAGGCCAGCGCAGAGCAGGTGCGCCAGAAGAATCCCGAGGCGACAGCGGTGGGTGTGTTGTCGACCTTCGGGACGCATCAGATGGGGATGTACCGCAACACCCTCAAAGACATGGGTTTTGGCGTGATCACGCCGACCGATGACGAATTCGAGCGCCTCGTCTCGCCGGGCATCGCGCTGATCAAGGCCAACAAATTGCCCGAGGCCGAGGCGGTTTTTGCCGAGGCCGCCGCCTTGCTTGTCGAGCGCGGAGCCGAGATCATCATCCTCGGTTGCACCGAAATCCCCATCGGCATGCGTCAGCAATGCAAGGCCAAGCCTTTGCAGTTCGTCGATTCGAACGATGCGCTGGCGCTGTCTGTCGCTGCATTCTTCGCCCGATAGGGCTGGTTGCTGCAAATGAACATCGCCACGCTGGCACGCCAGACCTCGGCGGGCGCAATTGTTGGCCTCAGCGCGGTGATCTATTCGATCACCTACGGCGCGCTGTTGTTCTCAGGGCCGCTGGTCGCATACGTCGGGTTTGGCATCACGGTAGCCTTGATCACCGCCATCATCGGTGCGCTTTTCGGTATGTTTTCGGAAGAGGACACGTTCATCAGCGGCCCGGATTCGAACACGGTATCGGTGATGGCCGGCACGATGGCAGCGCTGGGATCGCTAGGGTTGTCACAGGCGTCCAATCTGGCCCTGGCCCTGGAGGCGGTCTTCGTCACAACCTGCATTTGCGCAATGGCGTTCTATGCGCTGCCCAGGTTCAGGCTCTCGGGCTTGGTGCGCTACATTCCGTTCTCGGTCATGGCGGGTTTTCTTGCCTCGACTGGTTGGCTGATGTGCAGCGGTGCATTGAATATCATTTCAGAGTTGCCGCTCACGTTGGTTGGATTGAACAATCTCCTCGCCGATCCCTACCAGCCGGAGCTTTTGTTTGGCCTTGCGGTGGTGGCGGCCTTGTACGGACTGGCTTCCCGCATTTCCAGCCCGCTGTTGATTCCGCTGGTGATGGTCGGCGCAACGGTGGCAGCAAATTTGGGGTTGGCGAGCGTACTCTGTGACCCTTCATGGTGTCGTCGTGAAGATTGGTTCTTCGCCGGGCTTCGGGACATGGCATGGCAACCGCCTTGGACGCTTGACTTCAGCAGCGCGCACCTCAAGGCGTTGCTGCAGAATTTGCCGTCGATGCTGGTGGTGAGCTTTGTCGGATTGCTGACCATCCTGCTGTCTATCGCGAGCCTTGAACTGAGCTACCGAAAGGAGTTCGACCTCGATCAGATGCTCAAGGCCCACGCCGCATCAGCTGGCGTTGCGGCGCTGGTGGGTGGTTTTGTCGGCATCATCTCGATTGGCAGAACGACGCTCAATCAGAAGTCTGGTGGCGGCGCGATCTCGGGTGTCATCGCCGCGCTCATCTGCCTGGCGGTGTTGCTGGGCGCAGGCGGCGCCATTGCTTATGTGCCCAAGGCGGCGCTGGGGGGCTTGGTGCTCTACCTGGGCCTGAACATGCTCAAACAATGGCTTTGGGATCAGCGTCATGTTGCGTCCAGGCTTGAACTGGCGCAGATCGCGCTGATCCTCGGGCTGGTTGCGAATTACGGCTACCTGGTAGGGTTTGTCGCCGGATTGGTGATGGCCTGTGTGATGTTCGTGATCACCTACAGCCACTTTCCGCTGACCAGCCTGGTGACCGACTTGTCGTTGCTCTCGAGCTCGGTGGTCCGCGCGAGTCACCAGGTGGAAGTCATCAGGGCCAGCGGGCACAAGACCGTAATCTACCGTCTGAGCGGCTATGTGTTTTTCGGCTCTGCGAGCAAGATCGACCTGATGTTCAAGGGACTCGACATCGACCAACTCGAAGGCGTCGTGCTCGACTTCAGTGACGCCAGCGGCGTCGACCGTTCGGCCATCGGCGTGTTTCAGCGCATCCTGCGCCGCTACAGCGACCGACCGTTGAAGTTCTACTTCGTGCACTCGCGCGGTAACAGGGACGA
The DNA here is from genome assembly GCA_947448955.1 of Burkholderiales bacterium. GTDB lineage: Bacteria > Pseudomonadota > Gammaproteobacteria > Burkholderiales > Burkholderiaceae_C > Pseudaquabacterium. Next base: position 1,291 of record CANFPU010000226.1, on the reverse strand, counting down.
TCTAGAGTCCATCTCGCTGGACGCGGTGGCAAGCAGGAACACCCATTACTTCCCTTCGCTCGACCATGCGCTGGAAGCCGCAGAAGAGGCTCTGATCAGCAAGGAAGGTCAGGAACCTGTCGAAGTGACCTGCTTCGAATTCTTGCCAGACGACGCCGATCGGGAGACCTTCCTCCGCTATTGCGAATCGAGGCGTGTCATCAAGGATGAAGCGCTGTGCCACGACGGCGACCTGTCCGATGCGATCTATTTTGTCGACGATGGCAGCTTCGACATCATCAAAGTGATAGCCGACACCCGGTTGAGACTGGCCAAGCTGAGCAAAGGGGCCATGGTCGGTGAGATGGCTTTCTACACCGGCGCGGCGAGAACAGCGTCGATTCTGGCGGTGGTCGATTCGAGCGTGCACATCCTGCACAAAGCTTCGCTGGTCAGGATGCGATCGGAGCATCCCGCGCTGGCCACAAGCTTCGACCGCATGGTGATCTGCAAGCTGGCTGAATCACTGGCCCGAACCAACAAGCTGATCGCTACTTTGAGCTGAGCGCGAACTTAACCTGATCGCGAATTTAACCTGATCGCTAGCTGGCGCTGTTGGGTCAGCCCTTGAGGCCGTGCCTTGATGCACTCAGCGGAAGCCATCCTTCCACTGCAGCTCGTCGAGAAAGACCTCAGCGTTGGTCTTGGCCTGCAGCCATTTGTCCTTCGGCAGGGTCGGGATGATCAGGTTTAGCTCGTCGGTGGCGCTCGGGATCTTCAGCGATCTGGCCACCCACAGCCAGTTGATGGCTTTTTCGAGATTGAACGATGAGCTGGTCTTGTCGGCGTAAAGCTTGCCAATCTTGAAGGCTGCTGGGCCCTCCAGTCGGTTCGCACTGCGCTCGAGCTCCGCGATCTCTTTATCGTAATTCTTGACTGCCGAGGCCTGTTTTTTGGCTGCCATGACGGTGCGGGTGGCGCCTTCGATCTTGATCGCCCAGACCTGGATCGGCTCGGAGATATTCTTGAGCTCAATTTCTCCACGGTCTTCGAAGGCCACATTTTTGATCTTGCGGTGAACCACGCCGTAGAGTTCAGCCCCGATCGCCACACCGCCCTGATCTGCGATGCTTTCAAGCCGTGCGGCGAGGTTGATACCGTCGCCCAACAAATCTCCGTTGTCCAGAACGTAGACTTCCCCCAGATTCATGCCGAAGCGCCAGCGCATCGGCAATTTGCCGGGTAGCTTGTTTCTGGCGTGAAACTGGTTTTGGCACTTGACCGCAAAATCGATGGCGCCAACCGGACTGTC
>CANFPU010000225.1 GCA_947448955.1 Burkholderiales bacterium | reverse complement strand
TTCCGAGTTCATCAAGCCTGATCGTGGCAGGAACTCCCAGGCGGCAAGCAGCGCGAGCAGCAACGCCGTGCGCAGGCTGGCCATACCAAGCCGGGTCATGGCGCGGCCGGTTTGCGACGAAGCATGTTGCGCGGTGCTCGGCCAGGTTGATCAGACGGTGGGGACTGGCCGGAATCGGGTCGTGAAGATGTCGGCGACGGGCGCAAGATTCTTCATGCCAATGAGTTGACCCATCTCCAATGCGCGCTCCATCCACTCGGTCTTGAATTCACCGGTTGCCGAGAGCTTCACGATATTGCCATCCAGTTCTGCCGCGGCGATGGCCTCTGGGATTTCGTCGATTTCGGCAATCAGTTGGATCGCTTCTGCCCGGTTGGCTGGATTGCGCAGAAAGCCAACGCCACCGTACAGCGCGTTCAACGCTTTCTGTAAAACGGCGCCGTTGCTGGCGATGAACTTGTCCGATGCGATCCACGAGCCGGTCGAGTGGGGCGGCACCAGTTCGCCAAAATCAGCAATGGAACGGGCCTGCTTGGCCTGCAGCACTTTATAGGTCAGCGGTGAATAGAGTACGGTGGCGTCGATGTTGCCGCTCAGCAAATTTGGCACCAATCCACCGCCGCCCAGCGGAACGCGGGTGAATTGGATCTTGCGGTCCGCCATGACCCAGAGCGCCAGCATGTCGGTGCCCGATCCAGCCGAAGTGATACCGACTTTCTTGCCCGCCAGATCGGCCAGGGTTTTGATCGGAGAGTCGGGTTTGACCACCAGTTGCCAGCCGTAATAGCCCAGGACACCGTTGCCCACGCAGCGCGCCATCACGCCTTTGGTCAGGCCAGCGGCCACGCTGGAAGTCGAATTGAAAACGATGTCAGCTGCGCCGGCGGCCAGGGCTTCGTAGCCTTCGGCACCACCGCGGTAGATGGTGATCTCAGCTTGCAGGCCTTCCTTGTCGAACAACTTCTTGCGCAGCGCCGTCTCAGCAATGATGGTGGGAAAGTAGGTCTTGGTCGGCACGCCGATCCGCACAACAGGTCGCGACTGCGCCCGCACCAGGCCGGGTGCCGCCAACGCTGCTGTCGCGCCCAAGGTGATGGCGCGCCTGATGGGGTCGGGGCTGGTCAGCGCAGGTGTCGGAAAGGCTTCGCGGGGCATGAAGGGTCTCCTTTTGGATTGGCCAGTCTTTGCCTGAGCCGAGGGCAGAGGCTTCGTCTGATGCAGGCTGTCTTTGCGTGGAAGATTCAGATCGAAATGTCTCCGTCATGATGCCATTGATCGCGATTTTGGCTGGGGTGAAAACCCGCAATTTCCAGGGTCGTCACACGCCGGTCGAAGGAGCCGATGTCCGATGTCCGATGCCGTATTGCGCCGGGTTTGAATGGCGATTGAGCCAGCGAAAACGATCGGTGTTTGGCGAACAGAGAACGACCTGCCATCGATGGTCAGGTGCTGACACCGGCGCGATTGAAGTCAGGTCAAACCCTGATGTCTTTAGGCCGCTTCTGACGCATTCAGGGTGCGGCGTGTCGCCATAAAATCATTGAAACTGAAAAGAAGGAACGGGACATGGCCGGACCGAAAGAAGTCAATGCCGAGTTGATTGCGAACCTGCCGGACACCGGGCCGGTGATCATGGTCAACCTGCTGAAGCTGCGCGACCGCGCGGCTTACAAGCGCTACAGCGAGCTGACCATGCCGCTGATCAAGGCGCGTGGCGGCACAGTGCTTTGGGCCGGTGATGGCGAAGCAGTGGCCTACGGTGACCCCCAAGCCGATCATTGGGACTATGTGGTTTTGGTGCGCTATCCATCGCGTCAGGCTTTCCTCGACATGACGCGTTCGCCCGAATACGCGGCGGCGAACCTGCATCGCGAGCAGGCTGTGACCCAACACGTCATTGTTGCCAGCACTCAAACCTACTCCAAGCTGCTCCCGAAGTGAGAGACAGTTTGCAGGCCGGGCAGTCGTCGCCCGTTTCATGCGGGTGATCCCCTCGGCGCCGCGCTCGCTGGTGTGTAAGCGTCAAGCCATGAACACTTGGGCGTTTTGTTGCCGCCGGGTCGATGTCGCGCATCACTTGCGCTCAGTTCGGCAAGCCGCCTGCCGTAGGCGATGGACTGGTTTTCATATCCCCTGTGCACTGCGGATCGCCATCGGCGGTGTTACCGTCAGAAGCCCTCGCCAAGAACCCAACCGATAAAGGCGTCATCACCATGTACCCGTTCACCTATCAGCGCGCGACCGGCTTGGCTGACGCCGTTGCGGGCCTGAAAGCCGACCCGCAGGCCAAATTGCTGGCCGGCGGCATGACCCTGCTGCCGTCGATGAAACATCGTTTGGCCGCGCCCTCCAGCCTGATCGACATCGCCCGCCTGGCCGAATTGCGCGGTATCCGCCGCGATGGCAAGACCCTGGTCGTCGGCGCTGCGACCCGGCACGGCGAACTCACGGCCGATCCGATCGCGCAGTCGGCGAACCCCGCACTCGCCCGTCTGGCCGGTCTGATCGGAGACCCGCAGGTCAGGGCTCGCGGCACGCTCGGCGGGTCGGTGGCCAACAACGATCCGGCGGCCGACTACCCGGCGGCCGTGCTGGCCTGCCGCGCGCAGATCGTCACCGACCGGCGCAGTATTGCGGCCGACGATTTTTTCCAGGGCATGTTCACCACCGCGCTGGCGACCGACGAGTTGATCACCGCCATCCGATTCGAGTGCCCGCGCCGTGCCGCCTACGCCAAGTTTGCCCAGGCTGCCTCGGGCTATGCCATGACCGGCGTGTTCGTGGCGCAGTTTGACGATGCGGTGCGCGTGGCTGTCACGGGCGCAGGCCCAGGCGTCTTTCGATGGGAAGCCGCCGAGCAGGCGCTGTCGACCGACTTCTCGACCCGCAGCGTCGATGCGCTGTCGATGTCGGCTGACGGGCTGAACGCCGACCAGCATGCACCGGCCGATTACCGCGCCCACCTCGTCAAACTCATGACCCTGCGAGCCGTTGCCGACATCATCGGCGCGACCGCGTAAAGCCCAAGGACATCCGATGAAGATCGAACTCACTGTCAACGGCCAGGCACGCTCGGTGCACTGCGAAGAGCGCACGCTGCTGGCCGACCTGCTGCGCGACGCCCTCGACCTGACGGGCACCCATATTGGATGCGATACCAGCCAGTGCGGCTGCTGCACCGTTCACCTGGACGGCCAGGCGGTCAAGTCCTGCACCTTGCTGGCGGCTCAGGCTGACGGCTGCGACATCGTCACGATCGAAGGCCTGGCCAAGGGCGAGCGGCTGCATGCGGTGCAGCAGGCGTTCTCCGCCTGCCACGGCCTGCAGTGCGGCTTTTGCACGCCGGGCATGATCATGGCCAGTGTGGATCTCCTCAGGCGCCATCCTGACCCCACCGACGAGCAGATCACGGAAGGTCTGGCCGGCAACCTGTGTCGCTGCACGGGCTATGTGAACATCGTCGCGGCGGTCAAGACGGCGGCATCGCAGATCAATGCGGTCGCCAGCCGAGGGGCACGCTGATGAACACGATCATCGACCCCCGCCACAGCGAACTGGCCGCAGCCCGCCATGAAGATTTACGGCTGGTCACAGGGCAGGGCAAGTACACCGCTGACTGGCAACTGCCCGGACAGCTCCATGCCTGCATGGTCCGTTCGGATCGGGCGCATGCGCGCGTGGTCTCGGTAGAGGTTGCTGCCGCCATCGCTTCGCCGGGCGTGGTCGCGGTGTTGACCGCATCGGATGTCGCCGAAGCTGGCTTTCACGCCATTCCTTCCGGCATGGCGCTGACCGGTGCTGATGGTCAGCCGCAGGTCAAATCCCCTTTGCCGCTGCTGGCCACCGACCGGGTGCGCTTCGTTGGCCAGCCGATCGCGATGGTGATTGCCGACACCGCATTGGCCGCGCGGGATGCCGCCGAGCAAGTGCTGGTGGACTACGAAGAACTGCCGGCCGTTGCCTCGATGCAGGCCGCGCTCGCCGAGGGCGCCCCACTGCTCCACGAAGCGCATCCTGGCAATGTCGGCTTGGTCTTTGAATCTGGCAATCGCGCCGCAGTGGACGCCGCATTCGCGAAAGCGGCCCGCACCACCACGTTGCGGGTGCACAGCCAACGCCTGATCGGTGCGCCGATGGAACTGCGCGCGTGCCTGGCGACCTACGATGCCGAGCGCGAGCACTTCACTGTTTACACCCCGACCCAGGGCATGCTGGGCATGCGCTCCTCACTGGTAGCGGTCACCGGTCTTGATGCGAGCCGTATCGAGGTCGTGGCTCAGGACGTCGGAGGGTCTTTCGGCCTGCGAGGCGGCCCCTATGCAGAACATGCGTTGGTGATGCTGGCCGCGCGAAAGCTCGGTCGACCGGTGAAATGGGTGGGCTCGCGCAGCGAGGTCTTCACCAGCGACTGGCACGGTCGCGCGCTCACGATCGAGGCCAGTGTCGCGCTCGACGCCGACAACCACATCCTGGCCTTCCGCTACGAAAACCAGGCCGACCTGGGCGCCTACAGCTGTTATTGGCAGTCGATGATCGGCACCAAGAACATCACCGTCACCATGGGCGGTGTCTACAAGGTCCCAGCCCTCTACGCTCGATCCACGCTGGTCTACACCAACACCGTTCCGGTTTCGGCCTACCGAGGAGCCGGGCGCCCCGACATTGCCTATGTCATCGAGCGGCTGATGGACCAGGCCGCGGCCGAGCACGGGCTGGACCGGGTGATGCTGCGCCGGCGCAATTTCATCCCGCCCAGCGCCTTCCCCTACACCACGGCCAATGGCACGGTTTACGACTGCGGCGAGTTTGCCCAGGTGATGGACAAGGCGCTCACGCTGGCCGACTACGCCGGCTTCGCGGCGCGGCGACAGGCGAGCGAAGCGAAAGGGCGGCTGCGCGGCATCGGCTTTGGCTGCTATCTCGAAGCCTCGGGCGCGGGCGGCGCGCCCAAGGATGCGGTTTCGGCCTTCTTCCGAGACGACGGTTTGATTCACCTCTACGGCGTCACAGGGCCTTCGGGCCAGGGCCATGAGACCTCGTTTGCCCAGATCGTTGCCGATGGCTTGGGTGTGCCCCGAGAGTTGATTCGCTACCACGCGAGCGACCCAGACCATGAACTGATGGGCAATGGCACCGGCGGCTCGCGCTCACTGTATGGCGCCGGCAGCGCCTTCAAGGTGCTGGTGGGCAACCTGATCGCGCAGGCCCGGCCGCACGCCGGGCGGATGCTGGCTGCCCCCGAGTCGGCGATTGAATTCCGTGACGGTGCTTTCCATGCGGGCGCTCATCACATCGGCCTGCTCGATCTGGCGAAGGCATTGCGTGGGCCTGCGCCTCACCCCCTGGACTGCGGTGGCGAGTCGACCTCAGGCACCACCTTCCCCAACGGCTGTCACGTCGCCGAAGTCGAAATCGATCCGAGCACGGGCGTCACCGAGGTGAGCGCCTACACCGCCGTTGATGACCTGGGCTATGTGGTTTCCCCGCAGCTCGTGCAGGGCCAGGTTCATGGCGGCGTGCTGCAGGGCGCAGGCCAGGTGTTCGGCGAGCATGCGATCTACGACGAGGAGTCGGCGCAGTTGCTGTCAGGCAGTTTCATGGACTACGTGATGCCGCGCGTCGGCTGGGTGCCCAACATTCGCACGGATTACCACCTGGTGCCGACCAAGCTCAATGCACTCGGCGCCAAGGGCGTTGGCGAGTCGGGCTGCTCGGGCTCGTTGCCGGGCTTGGTCAATGCGATGAGCGACGCCTTGCGCGGTGCCGGTGTGCCGCCGATGGACATGCCCTTCACACCGGCCATGGTCTGGCGGGCACTCCAATCGGCCGGGGAGCTCAAGCCATGAGCCAACGCGTGATCGCTAGCCAGTTCGGCGAGGTTTTGGACTCGCTGCTTGCACGGGCCTTGCCTGAAGCCGAATGGTTGAGCCTGCCGCCCGGTGCCCCGGCCAGCCTGCCCTCGAACGTCGAAGTCCTGCTGGCGGCGACGTTTCCGAACGACCGGAACTCTCCGGCGCGTCAGCGGCCTGCCGGCTGGCCTTTTTCGCTGAAATGGGTGCAGGTGATTTCGGCCGGCAT
>CANFPU010000224.1 GCA_947448955.1 Burkholderiales bacterium | reverse complement strand
GATGGTCTCGTCAGCGCCCAGGCGCTTGCACAGCGCGAGTCGCTCGTCGCTGGAAGCCGCGGCGATCACCCGCGCGCCGGCCAGCTTGCCAAGCTCGATGGCCGACAAGCCTGTGCCGCCCGCAGCACCCAGCACCAGCAAGGTCTCGCCGGGCTGCAACAAAGCGCGGTCGGTCAACGCGTAATGCGTCGTGCCATAGGTCATGATCAGCGAGGCCGCCAGATCCATCGCCACACCAGCGGGCAAGCGTTGCAGCTTGCGCACGGGCACCTTCACCTGCTCGGCAAAGCCGCCCCATCCGCAGGAGCCGATCACCGGGTCGCCCACCGCATGACCGACCACGCCCTCGCCCACCGCAGCGATCGTTCCCGCGACCTCGCCGCCAGGAGAAAACGGCAGCGGCGGCTTGAACTGGTATTTGTTTTCGATGATCAGCGTGTCGGGAAAGTTGGCCGCCGCGGCATGCACAGCAATCACCACTTCGCCCGGACCCGGCACCAGATCGGGCACCTCCTCAAGCACCAGCGATTCGGGGGGGCCATGTTTTTTACACAGCAGGGCTTTCATGTCGTTTCTCCTTGGATGTCGAGGTTTGTCACGGGTTGTTTTTTCTCACGCTGAGGCGCCGTGCAGCCCCAGTTGTTGCTTGCCGAGTGCAGACAGGTGAACCTGGTCGGGCCCGTCACCGATGCGGATGAAACGTGCATAGGTGTAGGCCTCGGCCAAAAAGGTGTCCTGCGACACGCCTGCAGCGCCGTGGATCTGGATCGCGCGGTCGATCACCCGCGCGGCCATGCTGGGCACGACGATCTTGGCCGCGGCAATCAGGTCACGCGCGGCCTTGTTGCCTTCGCGGTCCATCTTGTCTGCAGCCTGCAAGGTCAGCAAACGGGCCTGGGCGATCTCGCAGAACGAATGTGCGATGTCCTCGCGCACGGAGCCCTGCTCAGCCAGCGATCGACCAAAGGCGACCCGGCTGGTCGCACGCTTGCACATCAGCTCCAATGCACGCTGCGCACAACCGATCAATCGCATGCAGTGATGGATTCGTCCAGGCCCCAGCCGCCCCTGGGCAATCTCGAAGCCCCGGCCTTCGCCGAGCAACATGTTGCTCGCAGGCATCCGCACCGAGTTGAACACCAGTTCGGGGTGGCCGCCTGGGCCATCGTCGAAACCAAAAACGGCCATGTCGCGCAGCACCTGCACACCGGGCGCATGGCGCGGCACCAGGATCATCGACTGCTGGCGGTGGCGATCAGGGTTGTCGGGGTCGGTCTTGCCCATCACGATCAGCAGTTGGCAACTCTCGTTCATCGCACCCGAGGTGTACCACTTGCGGCCATCGATCACGTAGTCGTCGCCGTCGCGGCGGATCGTGGTCTGGATATTGGTCGCATCGCTCGAAGCCACCGCCGGCTCGGTCATCGCAAATGCCGAGCGGATCTCGCCGGCCAGCAAGGGCACCAGCCATTCGCGCTGTTGTGCCGGCGTGCCGTACTGCGCCAGCACCTCCATGTTGCCGGCATCCGGCGCCGAGCAATTGAAGACCTCAGGCGCCCACATCACCCGACCCATGATTTCCTTGACCGGCGCGTACTCAAGATTGCTCAGGCCTGAGCCATGGGCGCCGCTCAAAAACAGGTTCCACAGCCCTGCATCTCGGGCGCGCCGCTTGAGCGACTGCAGCACCGGCGGCACCGCATGGCCCCCGGCACGCACTTCGGCGAGGTAAGTCGCTTGCGCCGGCATGACAAATTCGTCCATGAAGGCCTGGACGCGCTGCTGCAGCGCGATCGAGCGCTCACTGTGCTGGAAGTCCATCGTTTCTCCTGTTGTGTGGGCAATGATGCCTGGCGGATTTTGACCGCAGGCGAGAGATCAGGCTGGCTGCGGGGACTCCGCTTCGATCTCGACCAGAACCCGGTTCGCCGGGACTTGCTCGCCGGTTGCCACGTGCAGCGCGATCACCCGTCCAGCCAGCGGTGCGGCATGAACATGCTCCATCTTCATGGCCTCGAGCGTGACCAAGGCTTGGCCGGCCACCACGCGCTCACCCACCGCCACCGCCACTGAGACGACGCGGCCATTCATCGACGAGCGAAGCTTGCCGTCGCCGCCTGTGGCCTGGCCTTGCCTGGCCGAAGCGCTACGGGTACGGTCGTCGATCCGATAGGGGCGCCCACCTTGATGCACCAACAGGCTGTGGCCATCGCGTCGATAGACGGCGCGCTCGACCAGACCGTCGCAGGCGTAACGGATCTCGCCTTCGGCAATCGAGACCAGCACCCACTCGAAATGCTGGCTTTCAACTTGGATGTCGAAGCGTTGCGCGGCGCGCTGGGTTAACGAAACGCTGCAAGTCCCGCCATTGATGTCAAAGTGCAGCTTGATCGGTAGCGTGTGGGTCAGCCGACGGTGCTCGGCTGCGGCGCGCAAGCCGCCATTGGTCTCGAACAACAACAGCGCAGCCAGTGCGCTGGCGCGCTGCAAGGCTTGCGTATCGGCTTGCAGCAGTTCGGCCTGGTGCTGCGCGATGAACGCGGTGGTTGCGCCGCCAGCGGCGAACACCGGATGCGCCAGGCAGTGTGTCAGGAACACCTGGTTGGTGGTCACGCCCAGCGCCACTGCGTCCTCCAAGCCACGGATCAAGCGGCGTCTCGCGTCCTCGCGGTGGCTGCCATGGCTGACCAACTTGGCGATCATCGAATCGTAGTAAGGCGGGATCTCAGCGCCGCTGGCCAGCGCGTGCTCGACCCGCAGTGCACCGGGGCCCGCGTCCGGCATCTGCCACAACGCCACCGTGCCACTCTGTGGCATGAAACCACGATCGGCATCTTCGGCGCAGAGCCTGACCTCGATCGCATGGCCGGAAAAGTGCACCTGGTCTTGCGTCAGCGGCAGAGGCTCGCCGGCGGCCACCCGAAGTTGCCATTCAACCAAGTCCAGACCGGTGATGGCCTCGGTCACTGGATGCTCGACCTGAAGTCGGGTGTTCATCTCCATGAAGTAGTAATTTCCCTGGACGTCGAGCAGAAACTCGAGGGTGCCCGCGCCTTCGTAAGCGATCGCCTTGACCGCAGCGACCGCTGTCGCGCCCATGCGCGAACGCAGATCCGCATTGACTGCGGGCGATGGCGCTTCCTCAATCAGCTTCTGGTGGCGACGCTGTACCGAGCAGTCGCGCTCGCCGAGGTGGATCGCATGCCCATGGCGGTCAGCAAAGACCTGGATCTCGATGTGGCGCGGCTCGACGATCGCTCGCTCCAAGATGACCTCGGCGTCGCCGAAAGCGTTCAGGGCTTCCGACTGAGCGCTGCGCAGCGAGTCGGCAAATTCGTCCGCCGTGGTCACCAGTCGCATGCCGCGCCCACCGCCGCCAGCGGTGGCTTTGATCATCACAGGGTAGCCGATTCGCGTGGCCTCGGCTTGCAGGCGTTCAGCGCTCTGGTCCTCGCCTTGGTAGCCAGGGATACAGGGCACGCCAGCCGCCATCATCAAGCGCTTGGCGCCGGCCTTGTGACCCATCGCCAAGATGGCCTCTGGAGACGGTCCAATGAAGACCAGACCCGCGTCACGGCAGGCCGATGCGAAAGCTGCGTTTTCGGCCAGAAAACCATAGCCCGGATGGACCGCATCGGCCCCGCTCTTTTTGGCGGCATCGATCAGCGCTGGGATGTTGAGGTAAGACTGGGCCGGCAGTGGCCCGCCAATGCACAGCGCCTGGTCGGCGGCGTGCACATGACGAGCGTCGGCGTCGGCGCTGGAGTAGACCGCTACCGTCCGGTAGCCCAGCGCGCGGGCGCTGCGCATCACGCGCAGTGCAATCTCGCCACGGTTGGCGATCAGAATCTTCGTGAAGGGGCTTGTCATGGGGCAGGCTTCTCTGTGGGTCTCAAGGCCGGGCGACGGCGAACTGCATCTTCTGGGGCTCGCGCGCATCGGCCTCGCGGCACACCGCCAGCACCTTGGACAACACCGCGCGAGTGTCGCGCGGGTCGATGACGCCATCGTCAAGCAACTGTGCACTGGTCGTGAACACGCTCATTTGGCGATCGAACCGATCGATGATGGCATCGCGCATCGCATCGAGCTTGGCCTGGTCGACCTCGCCGGTCTTGCGCCGCATCGCCGCCTCGGTCACGATGACCATCGTGCCCGCAGCCTGCTCGCCGCCCATCACCGCCGTCTTGGCATTGGGCCAGGAGAAGCAGAAACGCGGATGGAAACCGCGACCGCACATGCCGTAATTGCCAGCGCCGAAAGACGCGCCGCAGTAAATCGTGATCTGCGGCACGGTGGCGTTGGTCACGGCCTGGATCATCTTCGAGCCGTGCTTGATGATGCCGGCCTCCTCGTACGCCTTGCCAACCATGAAGCCGGTCGTGTTGTTGAGATAGAGGATAGGCGTGCGGCTCTGGCAACAAGCTTGGATGAAATGGGTGGCCTTGGCCGCACCATCAGGGTCGATCGGCCCGTTGTTGGTGATCACGCCCACCGGCCAGCCCTCAATCTTGAAATGGCCGCAAACCGTGGCCGAGCCATAGTTCTGGCCGAATTCGAGAAAGTCGGAGTCATCGGCGATGCGAGCGATCACCTGCCGCATGTCCACTGGGCGCTTGTGGTCCATCGGCATGACCGAGAGCAACTCTTCGGCGTCGAAGCGCGGCGGCTTGAAAGCCCTTGCAGGCGGTACAGGCGTGTTCAGGTCCCAGTCGATCTGAGCCATGATCTCTCGCGCAATTCGCACGCCATCGGGGTCGTCTTCGGCCAGGTAATCGCCCAACCCTGAAACGCTGGTGTGCATCTCGGCGCCACCCAATTCTTCCTCGGTGGCGACCTCGCCGGTAGCAGCCTTGAGCAGCGGTGGGCCGGCCAGGAAGGCGCGCGAGCGCCCGCGCACCAGGATGATGTAGTCCGACAAGCCGGTCTGGTACGCACCGCCGGCGGTCGACGAGCCATGCGTGACCGTGACCACCGGTTGGCCAGCGGCCGACATCAATGCCAAGTTGCGGAACGAGTTGCCACCGCGAACGAAGTCCTCGACTCGGTAGGCCATCAGGTTGGCACCCGCGCTCTCGACCAGTTGCACGAATGGCAGCTTGTTCTCCAGCGCCAGTTCCTGCACCCTCAACACCTTGTCCAGCCCCATGGGTTGCATCGCACCCGCGTCGATGCCCGAGTCCGACGCCATCACCATGCAGCGCCGGCCTGAGACGAAGCCAATACCGGCGATCACACCGCCACCAGGCACGCTCTTGTCAAGATCCGGCGTGTCCAGGCCCAGGCCCGCCAGCGAGCACAACTCCAGGAATGGCGCGCCGGGGTCGAGCAGCAGCGACAAACGCTCTCGCGGTAGCAGTTGCTGACGCTTCTCGAAACGCTCACGTGAGGCGGCCGACTTGGCCAGCGTGCGTCGTTCGTACTCGCGAACGCGGTCGATCAGCGCGAGCATGTGCTCGCGGTTGGCGCGGTAGGCCTGGCTGCCTGGGGACAAGGTCGATTCAATGTGGGCCATGGGATACAGTGAACTACGGAGTGAGTCGCAGCGTAGGCCCGGCACGGGCTAGCGTCTTGCGCCGAGTGGCTGATGCCTTCGCGAGACGGGAGATTGCGCCCCTAGAATTACCGTTGCTTGTCGCAGCCGCGGCAACGTCTTGAACCCAACACGGGAAATCACATGGCAACCACAAAGAAGACAACATCCGCTGCCCCTGCCAAAAAAGCGGCCCGAGTTCCCGCAAAAAAGGCAGTGCCCCTGCAGGCCGAGGCGCCGGTCAAGGCGGCCAAGCCTGCCGCCAAAGTAGCTGCCAAAACGCGCGCAAAGACCGTTGCGGAGGTCGTCGTCAAGAAGGCAGCGCCTGTGAAGGCGGCCGCAACGGCCCATACGGTGGTCGTCAAACCAGTGACCGCGTTGAAACCGATCAAGACCGCATTCACGAAAACATCGCTCAACGCGCATCTGGCCGAACAATCTGGGGTCGATGCCAAAGCCACCAAGGCCGTGCTCACCGCGCTTGAGGCCACCATGTTGGCGTCAGTGCACAGGAAAGGCCTCGGCGCATTCACACTACCTGGGCTGCTGAAGATCAGCGCGCACCATGTC
>CANFPU010000223.1 GCA_947448955.1 Burkholderiales bacterium | reverse complement strand
GCAAGAGAGAGAAATCAGACCGCAACCCAATTCACTTATTCTGGGCCACCGCGTGTTCAAACGCGTTGAGCCGTACCTGTGTTGCGACGACCAGTTGAACCTGGGCTGTCGACCTGCAGCTGGCAGCCCGCCCGCATTCGCATGCATCGAGCGTGATCGATTTCGAGGCTGGCCGCTGGGCGCAGATCAACCGGCCTGGGCGCAGCGCGCGCACGCTGGCTAGGATAGCCGCCGGTCGCCGCGAGCATGGCCAGCGCTTTGTCGCCCCCTATTACGGCAGCGGCAGCGGACAGACTGGGCGAAGCCTGGCGCGGCCACTGGGCACGATCACGACGCGAGACCGCTGGGCCGTGATCGACTGCGATCGCATGCGCATGCTCAGCGCCGACGAATGCCGTGCCGCGATGGGGTTCCCGGCCGGATACCGCCTGCCGGCATTGCACCGCGAGGCCGTCCACCTGTTGGGCAATGCGGTCTGCCCGCCAGTGGCGACAGAAATCATCAACGCGCTCAAGAGAGCAGCATGACAGCGACCTGTCGTGACAAAACCAAGGAGGACCGCATAGCGGTCACACGATGCTGACGCCCGCCGAACTTGCGGCCCATTTGCGCGTAAGCGAACGAACTGTTGCAAGAATGGTCATTAACGGATGCCCGTCGATGCTCGTAGGCTCACGCCGCCGCTTCGACCTGCAGGCGGTCACAGCCTGGATCACGGAACGAGGAAGCGACAGATGCCCACACGCAAGGACGCCGATGGGCGTTGGCACGCAGAGGCTTGCGTCGGCCGTCGCCGCCTTCACCGACGCCTCGCGGAGGGTGCAAGTGCGAGTGACGCCAAGCGCATTGAAGCGGAGCTGATTAAAGCTCTGCACAGCAAGTCCAGTACGCGCCAACCTCAGATACCTGGCGACCCGATGCTCAGCGAGCTGCTGGCTGACTACACCGACCGGCACGCGCTGACGCTGCGCAGCACAGACACTGCCCAGTACCACTCTTGGCGCATCGGTCAGTGGCTGGAGGGGCGTAGGGCGTCCGAGACGCGCGAGGTCGTCGCAGCAATCGTCGATGACCTGTCGGGGCACTACGCGCCGGCCACCATCAACCGCTCGCTCGGCGCGATCAAGAAAGCGCTGGGCGACGCTTGGGAGCGCGGGCGCACGCCGGTCGACTACTCATCGCTCGTCAAGAGACTGCCTGAGAACAACCAGCGCACGCTGTACCTGGACATGACGCTGGTCAAGGCCATCGCCGACTGCGCGAGTGAGAGGGTGGCCGCCGCGATCTGGATATCGCTGCTGACCGGATGCCGGCGCGGCGAGGTCTGCAAGATCGCCGCAGATGACATCGGCGAGGACGTCATCCGGCTGCCGGCCGGCACACCAAGACGTTGCGCTACCGTCAGGTGCCGATCTTCCCGGCGCTGCGGCCTTGGCTGGCGTACCTGCCACTGACGATAAATTTTGAAGGCGTCAAGAGCGGTTTTCGCCGAGCGCGAGAAGGCCGGCATGCCGGAGGTTCATTTTCACGACCTGCGCCACAGTTGCGCAACGATTCTGCTGCAGCTTGGCGCGCCGATGGAAGTGGTGCGCGAAATCCTGGGCCCCATATCAGTAAAAACGACCGAGCGTTACGCTCATGTGATGGTAGCCCCACAGCGTGCCGCGCTTGAGAAGCTGGGGGTTTTACACCAGGATTTACACCAGGATGAAAATCGGCTCCCGAAGGAGCCGCTAACTGCTTGATTTTACTGGTGGGCGGTGCAGGGTTCGAACCTGCGACCCCTGCCGTGTGAAGGCAGTGCTCTACCGCTGAGCTAACCGCCCGGTATTCCGGGTTACCAAGCGACCAGCGTCGACGCCCAGTAAGCCCAACATTATGCCACAGCGCTTGGAGTCTCCATCGAGCGCCAGACCGTTTTGCCGCTGCTGGACTTGTCCAGCTCCTTCAGGATCACCTCGTGCGCCGCCAGTTCATCGGCGTTTGCATCGATCACTTGCAACAGGTATTGGGCCAGGTCGCGGGCTTGCAGCTCCTGCGGTGTGTCGGGGGCCTGATCGTGTTGCTGGATCACCAGCGAATCCTGGCCGCGGGTGAGCCGGATGTAGACCTCGGCCAACAGACCAGCGTCCAACAACGCGCCATGCAAGGTTCGGTGGGTGTTGTCGACTTCAAGGCGGCGGCACAACGCATCCAGCGAGTTCGCCTTGCCGGGGAACATCTCACGCGCCATCGCCAAGGTGTCAGTGACCTTGGCCGCCACGGTATGGAAGGGTTGAAGGCGCAGGCGTTTCAACTCGGCATTCAAGAACCCGACGTCGAATGCTGCGTTGTGGATGATGACTTCGGCACCGGCCAGAAACTCGATCAAGTCCTCGGCGACCTCGGCGAACTTGGGCTTGTCCGCGAGAAAGGCATCGGTCAGGCCGTGAATCTTGGTCGCTTCCTCGCTGCCCTTGCGCTCGGGGTTCAGGTAGACATGGCGGCTCTGGCCAGTGAGCCTTCGGTTGACCATCTCGATGCAACCAATCTCGACAATGCGGTCGCCGCTTTCGGGGTTCAGGCCAGTGGTTTCCGTGTCGAGAAAGATCTGTCGCATGGTGATGCTCCTAAATCGTTGGGCGCGCTGGCAAGCCAATGCTTTGTCGGCCAGCCCACCACCACAGCGCGGTGCCAGCGGCGATCATCGGCACACACAGCCATTGGCCCATGCTCAGGCCCAGCGCCAGCGGACCCAGAAAACTGTCGGGCTCGCGGAAATACTCGGCCGCAAAACGGAACACGCCATAGCCGAACAAAAAGGCGCCTGAAACCTGGCCGGTAGCGCGCGGCCGCCGGGCGTAGATCCACAGCAGCGCGAACAGCAGCAAGCCCTCGAGCGCGAATTGGTAAAGCTGCGACGGGTGGCGCGCGAGGCTGCTGCCCGATTGCGGAAAGACCATCGCCCAAGGCAGGGTTGGGTCGGCAGCGCGTCCCCACAGCTCGCCGTTGATGAAGTTGCCGATGCGCCCCGAGGCGAGTCCGGTGGGCACGCAGGGAGCGATCAGATCAGTGACCTCGAGCCAACTGCGGCCACGGCTGCGGGCATACGCCGCCATCGCGACGATCACGCCCAGCATGCCGCCGTGGAACGACATGCCGCCTTTCCACACCGCCAAGATCTCGGTGGGGTTGCCCAGGTAATAGCCCGGCTTGTAGAACAACGCATAACCGAGCCGTCCGCCCAGCACCACGCCCAGCACACCCCAAAAAAGCAAGTCCTCGACCTCGCGCCGGGTCCAGCCAGCTCGGGCGAATGCGGGCTGGCGCGCGCGCGCATTGGCCAGCGCCATGAACAGCGCAAATGCCACCAAGTAGGTCAAGCCGTACCAGTGGATCTGCACCGGACCCAGCGACAGTGCCACCGGGTTGAACTGGGGATGCACGAGCATCGTGGAGACTCCGTTGGATGGGACGGCCATGCGCTGCCGCCAGCTACAGATTGTCGCTGCTGGAAGCCTGCCGCTCACGGCCGATCCGGCATGCCACCGACACGACAGAAGCTGCGCAGCCCACAGTAATAATCAGGTACCCGGCTCGGCGCACCGCGAAGTCTGCGTCGGGCGCGTCTGACCGCCCTCCTCACTAGAAACCTACGAGACCACCCATGAGCATCAACCGTCGCTCCAAGAACATCACCGAAGGCGTGGCCCGCGCGCCCAACCGATCGATGTACTACGCCATGGGTTATTCCGAGGGCGACTTCGTCAAGCCAATGATCGGCGTGGCCAACGGTCACTCGACGATCACGCCCTGCAATTCGGGTCTGCAAAAGCTTGCTGACGCGGCCGTCGAAGGTCTGAAGGCCGCCGGCGCCAACCCGCAGATCTTCGGCACGCCGACGATCTCGGACGGCATGGCGATGGGCACCGAGGGCATGAAATACAGCCTGGTCTCGCGTGAAGTGATCAGCGACTGCGTCGAGACCTGCGTCGGCGGCCAGTGGATGGACGGCGTGCTGGTGATCGGTGGCTGTGACAAGAACATGCCCGGCGGCATGATGGGCATACTGCGCGCCAACGTGCCGGCGATCTATGTCTACGGCGGCACCATCCTGCCGGGCAAATACAAAGGCCAGGACCTGAACATCGTCAGTGTGTTCGAGGCGGTCGGGCAGTTCTCGGCCGGCAACATGTCGGAAGAAGATTTCTGCCAGATCGAACGTCGTGCGATCCCGGGACCCGGCAGCTGCGGCGGCATGTACACCGCCAACACCATGAGTTCGGCCTTCGAGGCACTGGGCATGAGCCTACCCTACGCCAGCACGCAGGCCAATGTCGAAGACGAGATCGTCGAGACCACCCGCACCGCTGCGAAGGTGCTGGTCGAGGCCGTCAAGGCCGATCTGAAACCCCGCGACATCGTCACCAAGAAGGCCATCGAGAACGCGGTGGCAGTGATCATGGCCACCGGCGGCTCAACCAATGCGGTGCTGCACTTCTTGGCCATTGCCCACGCGGCCGAAGTCGAATGGACGATCGACGACTTCGAACGGATCCGCCGCAAGGTGCCGGTGCTGTGCGACTTGAAACCCAGCGGCCAGTACCTGGCGATCGATCTGCACCATGCGGGCGGCATCCCTCAGGTGATGAAGGTGCTGCTCAAGGCCGGCTTGCTGCACGGTGACTGCATGACGATCACCGGCAAGACGGTGGCCGAGAACCTGGCCGACGTGCCCGATGCGCCACGCGCCGACCAGCAGGTGATCCGAACGATAGACCAGCCGATGTACGCGCATGGGCACCTGGCCATCTTGCGTGGCAACCTGTCGCCGGAGGGTTGCGTGGCCAAGATCACCGGCCTGAAGAGCCCGGTGATGACCGGCCCGGCGCGGGTGTTCGAGGACGAGCAGTCGGCGCTGGCCGCGATCATGGCCAAGCAAATCGTCGCCGGCGACGTGATGGTGTTGCGCTACCTTGGCCCCAAAGGCGGGCCAGGCATGCCGGAGATGCTGGCACCCACCGGCGCACTGATCGGCCAAGGTCTCGGTGAGAGCGTGGGCCTGATCACCGACGGGCGCTTCTCTGGCGGTACATGGGGCATGGTGGTCGGCCATGTCGCGCCAGAAGCCTATGCGGGCGGCAATATCGCGTTGGTGCAGGAGGGCGACTCGATCACGATTGACGCCCATCGCTTGCTGCTGCAACTCAACGTGGACGACGCCGAACT
Source organism: Burkholderiales bacterium (assembly GCA_947448955.1). Classification (GTDB taxonomy): domain Bacteria; phylum Pseudomonadota; class Gammaproteobacteria; order Burkholderiales; family Burkholderiaceae_C; genus Pseudaquabacterium. The sequence continues at coordinate 903 of CANFPU010000223.1, read as the reverse complement.
GGCGCGTCGGCGCACGAAGTGGGTCCAACCTGCGCCGCGCTATACCCGCGGTGTGCTGGCCAAGTTCGCCCACAACGCGGCCAGTGCCAGCTTTGGCGCCGTGCTCGACAAGTTCGATTGAAGATCACTTCGCGAGCCTCTGGCTCGGACTGGGCCAAGGCCGTTTGACCGCATCGCGTCAACCGCCGAGCCCAAGATCCGTTGAAGAGACTGTCAGCCCATTCCGCCCATTGAAGCCAATCCTGCTCGAAAGTTCAACATGAAAAAACTCGCCCTGATCGCTCTTCTGGCCACCGCAGCGGCCATGCCGGTTTTCGCAACCGAATCGGCAGCGAAGGAGCCGTCCGAGAAAGAAAAGGCAGAGAAGATGGCCAAGATGCAGGACCTGGCCACGAAGAAGAATTGTCTGGCCTGCCACGCGATGGAGAAAAAACTGGTGGGGCCTGCTTACAAGGAGGTCGCCGCCAAATACAAGGATCAGAAGGACGCTGGCGCCAAGCTGGCCGAGAAGATCCAAAAGGGTGGCGTCGGCGCCTGGGGCCAGATCCCCATGCCCGCGAACCCACAGGTCAACCCGGAAGAAGCCAAGCTGCTCGCCCACTGGGTGTTGTCGCTGAAGTGATCTGAATGATTTGAAGGAAAAAGGCCCCGCAGTGCGGGGCCTTTTGCTAGGTGAAGTGAGCTGCTCGCCGACTGGATCAGCAGGGCTCAATAGTTCTCGCCCAACTGCTCCAGGATCGCCGGGTTCTGACTTCGTCGGAGCCCGGCTGGCGCCTCGCGGCGCCCCGGCGCTGGCGCGCCGACTGGATCAGCAGGGCTCAATAGTTCTCGCCCAACTGCTCCAGGATCGCCGGGTTCTGACTTCGTCGGAGCCCGGCTGGCGCCTCGCGGCGCCCCGGCGCT
>CANFPU010000222.1 GCA_947448955.1 Burkholderiales bacterium | reverse complement strand
TTCTTCCGCCCCGCAGCGCCCTTGGTCGCTGCCGCACCCTGGCTGTTTGTCCGCGGCAACCACGAGTCCTGCAGCCGCGCGGGCGTGGGCTGGCACCGCTTGTTCGACGGTCGGGGCTGGGCGCAAAACCTGTCGTGCCAGGACCCGCAGCAAGACCGAGACGGTGATTTCACCGAGCCCTTCGCGCTGCCGATCTCGGCCGACACCCAACTCATCGTCTTCGACTCGTCCTTCGCGTCAGGCCGCGCTTACCAAGCGCAGGACGCCGTTTTTAAGCGTTATGCCTCGCAACTCGCACGCGTCGAGCAACTGGCCGCGGCCAAGCCGCACAGCATCTTCCTCAACCACCACCCGGTGTTGGGTTTCGCCGGCAGCCAAAGCGGCGCACCCAAACCCGGCAATGCGGGGCTGATGTCGGTGATGCAGGCGGCTGCGCCTACGCGCCTGTACGCCCAAGGCATCGACCTCGTGCTGAACGGCCATGTGCACTTGTTCGAAGCGCTCGGCTTCGCGAGCAGCCACCCAAGCACCGTGGTGCTGGGCAATTCGGGCTCGGCGATGGAGGGCTTCATCGCCGAGGCCGCGGCGCTGCGCTCGCAGCCCGCGCCTGGCGCCATCGTGCAGTCCTTCGCGACGCACTCGGGCTTCGGCTTTGCCACGTTGGACCGCCGCCCGACTGGCTGGTCCTTGACCGCCTGGAGCGTCGACGGCCAGGTGTTGAAGCGCTGCGAAATCGAGGGCCAGCGCTTGCACTGCGGACCCTGAACGCTGCGAGGCACCGCGCAAGGTGGCCGGGCATCCGGCTTGTGACAGCCCGCTCCAGTGCAATGACTTGAGGTGGGCGAAACGCCTAGCCACACAGGTGATCGATGCGCCAGGAAGTGCTCTAGAACGTCTTGCCCGCCGGATCGCCGGTTCTTCACACGCGTGTCACATCGCCGCCGTGAAATCGCCTCCCAACTGAGGGAGTGTCAAGACATGTCGAATTCAATCAATCGTCGCAATTTCATGGTTACCGCGTCCACCGGCGCGGCGGTGCTGGGCGGCACCTTGGCCGGCTGCGGCGACGCTGCCACCCTGCCGGCCGAGTTCAAGTACGGCGTGGCGAGCGGCGACCCGCTGAGCACCCGGGTGATTCTCTGGACCCACGCCAAGATCGCCTACAGCACCAACCCCGTCGGCATGACCTGGCAAGTGGCCACCGACAGCGCTTTTTCCAGCATCGTCAGTTCGGGCCGGGCCGGTGCGACCGAGGCCACGGGTTTCACCGCCAAGGTCGATGCGTCCGGTTTGAGCGCGGGCACGACTTATTTCTACCGTTTCATCGACGACGCCGGCGTGGCCTCGCCGGTCGGCACCACCCGCACGCTGCCGGCGGCCAATGCCGCTTCGGTGAGCTTTGCGGTGTTCTCGTGCAGCCTGTACTCGGAAGGCTTCTTCAACACCTACGATGCGGCCTCGAAGTCCGATGCGCAGTTCGCCGTCCACCTGGGCGACTATCTTTACGAATACGGCGCCGACCCCAAGCAGTTCGGCAACACCGACGCTGTCAAGCTCGGACGTGTCACGGTGCCCGCCAATGACATGGTCAGCCTGAGCGACTACCGCACCCGCTATGCGCTGTATCGCTCCGACCCGAGTCTGCAGGCGCTGCATGCCAAGATGCCCTGGATCACGGCCTGGGACGACCATGAATTCGCCAACAACGCCTGGGTCGGCGGCGCTGAGAACCACAACCCGGCGACCCAAGGTGACTGGACCACGCGCAAGAACATCGCCGCCCAGGTCTACCACGAGTGGATGCCGATCCGCACGCAAGATCCGGCCAACCTGCTCAAGATCTACCGCAGCTTCGATTTCGGCAATCTGTTCAGCCTGCACATGCTCGACACCCGGATCGAGGGTCGCGACCGCCAATACGACAGCTACGGCGACGCCGACGGTGGCTTGAAGCGCTACGGCACGGCGCTGGCCACCGGCACCGACGCGAACCACCGGATGATCAGCAGCACCCAACAGGCTTGGCTGACCGACAGCCTGTCGAAGTCAGGCGCGGTCTGGCAGTTCCTTGGCAACCAGGACATCATGGCCAAGATGTGGTTCCCGGCCTCGGTGCTGCAGATCGCCGCCACCGGCGGCGATTCGACCCAGGCGGTCACCGAATTCCTGACAGCCAAAGCCACCCGGGCTGCTGCGGGCGCGGCGGCCCTGACGCCCACCCAGGCCGCGCTGCTCAACCCATCGGTGAATCCCAGACTGCCTTACAACCTGGATTCCTGGGACGGCTACCCCAGCAACCGCGAAGCCGTGCTGCAGACCGTCAAGGCCCAGGGCAAGAAACTGGTGGCGCTGTCGGGCGACTCCCACAACGCCTGGTTCTCCAACCTGACCACGCTGGCGGGCGAGAAGGTCGGCGTCGAGTTCGCCGGCTCATCGGTCACCGCGCCGGGCTTCGAGAGCGCCGGCCTGGGCGCGCTGGCCAGTTCGATGGACGGCAGCGCCGTCGCCAAGGTGTCGGGATCCGGCCTGGGCCTGGTCGACGACCTGAACTACAGCGACAGCATTCGCCGCGGCTACCTGCTGATGACGGTCACGGCCGCCGCCGTCAAGGGCGACTTCGTCTTTGTCAGCACGGTCAAGTCGACCACCTACACCGCGGCCGTGGGCAAGTCGGTCACCGTCACGGCTTCGGGCGCCGTCAGCTACGTTTGAGTCGGGCTGGCGCGGGACCGTGGCGCTTTTGATCGGCGCTTTTGATCGGCGCCTTTGGTGGGGGCCAGTCATGGGCGCCAGTGATGGGCGTCCGTGATGGACACCTGTTCTCAGGGCTTGTCCATGCCCCCTGCCCCCCATGTGTCACGCGGCTGTCACGGACGGGCCGCAGCATCTCGATCCCAGCCCCAGCCCAGACTGACGCGATGACCGCACCTTGGTGTTTCCCGCGCCTCCCAACACGTGCCGACGGGCATTTCGGGCGGCGCGCTGTGTTGGCGATGGCCGTGCTGTTGGCCTGTCCGCCGGTTTTGGCGCATGGCGGCCAAGCAACGCTGAACGCGCCGTCGGTGCTGGCGGTGTCGGGTGTACTGCCCCCGCCGCCGGCGGGTGTGGCCGAGTTGCGATTCAGCGAGATGTTCCAGCGCCCGGTCGGCCCCCAAGGCCTGGCGCCCAGCGCCCGCTTGCTGGCGCTCGACGGTCGGAACGTGCGCTTGGTCGGTTACATGGCCAGCGCCGAATTGCCGATGGCCGGGCGGCTGATCCTGTCGCCGCTACCGGTCGCCTTGGGCGACGAGGATGAGCCGCTGGCCGACGACCTGCCGGCGCAAGCCATCTTTGTCCACCTGAGTGGGCCGGCTGCCCAACACGCGCTGCCCAATTACAGCGGCCTGATCCAGTTGCAAGGGCGGCTCTCGGTCGGCGCCCGCGACGAGCCCAATGGTCACCTGTCGTCGGTGCGCTTGATGCTCGACGAACAGACTTCGCAGCAGTTGCTGCCGCCGGCGACGCCGCGTCGCGGGCCTTGAGGCTGACCGGTCCGACCTGGCCAGCCCAGCCTATCCATCCCCCGCCGGAGCATCCGATGTCACCGTTGTCTATCTGCCTTCACCACGGCTCAGCCTTGGCCGCCAAAACGCTGCTGCTCGCGTTCGCACTCAGCGCTGCCACCGTAGCCCAGGCCGCACCGACCATCTCGCGCCTGACGCCGCCGTCCAACCCAAGATTGGCCACTGCCACCATGCTGGCGCGCTTCCTGCCGGGTCAGAAGTTCGACCTGCAGGCCACCGTCCAACCGAGCGCGGGCACCCGCATCACGCGCGTGCAGTTCGCGGTCGACGACCAGCCGGTGGCCGATCTGCGGCACGATGGCGGCAGCACCGACCAGTTCAGTGGATCCACCAGCTTGGTCAAGAACGGCTTGGTCAAGGACCTGGCCGAGGGCACCGTGGTGGCCTCGTTACGGGCCTATGCCAACAGCCAACCCGGGCTGCACTGGCTCAGCGTCACGGCCACGGACAGCCGCGGCGAAACCAGCATTCGTCAGGGCAGCTTCGAGGTGGTTCCCATCCAGACCGGCCAAGGCCAGGTCGCCAAGAACATCATCATTTTGCTGGGCGACGGCATGGGCGCTTCGCACCGCACCGCCGCACGCATCATGGCCAAGGGCTATCTGCAAGGCATGGCGCAGGACCGGCTGGCGATGGACAAGTTCCCGGTCACCGGCATGGTGATGACGTCCTCGCTGAACTCGATCGTCACCGATTCAGCCCCCGGCATGGCCAGCTATGTCAACGGCAACAAGGCCGCCAACAACCAGGAAGGCGTGTTCCCCGACGACACCGTCGCGGCGTTCGACAATCCGCGCATCGAATACCTGTCCGAGTACCTGCATCGGCTGCGCGGCAGCGCGCTGGGCTTGGTGACCACGTCCGACGTGTTTGACGCCACGCCGGCCGCGAACGCGGTGCACACCGCGTCGCGCGGCATGGGCACCGGCATCGTCGACCAATACCTGGATGATCGCCACCTGACCGGGCTGAAAGTGTTGATGGGCGGCGGGCGCAAGTGGTTCCTGCCCAACGCCAACGCAGCCGACAAGTCCCAAGCGGTCAACGGGTCGCAGCGGCGTGATGCCAGCGACTACACGCTGCCGCCCGATCTGGTGGCGGGCTGGAAGGCCAACCCTGGCAAGATCGACAGCGGGCGCGACCTGATCGCCGACTTCCAGGCCGCCGGTTTCGCCTACGCCCCTGACCGCAGCGGGATGGAGCGCCTCGGCGCGCCCGACAAACTGCTGGGGCTGTTCGCCTTCTCCAACATGAACGTGGCCTTCGACAAGATCAACGGCCGGCGCGGCAAGTCCAGCGTGGTGGCCGACTACGGTTTCCCGGACCAGCCCATGCTGGACGAGATGACCGCCACGGCGCTGAAGGTGCTGGCCAAGGACAACTCGAAAGGCTTCGTGCTGATGGTCGAAGGGGCGTCGATCGACAAACAATCGCACCTGATGGACACCGACCGCTGGCTGCTCGAAACGCTGGAATTCGATCGCTCCGTGGAACTGGCCAGAGAGTTCGCGACGACCCACCCCGACACGCTGGTGATCGTCACCGCCGACCATGAATGCGCGGGCGCGTCGATCATCGGTGCCGCCACAGTCTCCGAGGCCGTGCTGCGCAGCCGTGCCGGCACCGCCGCCGAAATGCGCGACAAGGTGGTCGGTGTCTATGAAGCCGCTCGTTTCCCCGAGTACTCGATCCTGGCCGACGGATACCCCGCCAGCACCGACATCGACCGCAAGATGCTGATCGGCTATGGCGCCAACGCCGATCGCTACGAGGCCTGGGTTTCCAATCCGCAACCCACCCGCGACGAGCAGCAACCTTTTGCCGATCAAGCGCCGCTCAACACCTACCCGGCCAGCCCAGCCCAGCGCAACAACACGACAGGCTACCTGGTCACCGGCCAGGTGCCCGGCTCGCAAGCTGCGCACACGGCCACCGACGTGCCCTTGTCGGCATTCGGCCGCGGCGCGACGCTGTTCACGGGCCTCTACGACAACACCGACGTGTTCTTCAAGCTCGGCCAGGTGCTGTTGGGTGGCGTGAAGTAACCCGTCCGCGACGCGTCCAGCGGGTCAAGCCGCTTCGGGCAGCGTCATCAAGGCCTGGCCCATGCGGATCGCCGTCCCAGGGGCGATGCCGGCCGCCAGGCTGAAGCCGCGCGGCGCAAACACCAGGATGGTTGAACCATGCTGGAACCAGCCCATCTCCTGGCCCTTGGCGAAGCGGGCACCACCCGGCAGTTCATTCGGCCCGCGGTAACGCAGATGCAGCAAGGTGTCGAGCCAGTGCAGCCGGATGCAGGCCACCAGGATCGCTGCCACCGGCACCAGTGCGACCGGGTGACCACCGCGCTCCAGCGTGGTGTGGATCACGGCGCGCTCGTTCTTGCAAAACAGCTTTTCGACACGGGCCAACGCGATCGGGTTGACATTCCAGGTGTCGCCTGAGTGGTAGGTGACCTGCTGAACGCTGCAGTCCTGCGGCGCGTGGAAGCGGTGGTACATGCTCGAGGTCAGCCGCAGCGTGACGTAGCAGCCATCGCGGTAGACCTC
>CANFPU010000221.1 GCA_947448955.1 Burkholderiales bacterium | reverse complement strand
TGGCAAATACCAAGCGCAAGGATTTGAAACGGTGGCGGTGGCCATGAGCTACGACCCACCGAGCTACGTGGTGAACTTTGCGCAGACGCGCCAGTTGCCGTTCAAGGTGGCGATCGACAACACCGGAGAAATTGCGAAAACTTGGGGAGACGTCAAGCTCACGCCCACGACCTACCTGCTCGACAAGCACGGGGCGATTGTGAAACGCTATGTGGGCGAGCCCAACTTTGTTGAGCTGCACCAATGGATTGAAAAACTACTCGCCGCCACCTGAAACGGCTGAACAGGTGCGCGGCGCAGAAGTCCTCAAAAGCTCAACCCAGGATCAATCCTTGCGGAAGGTGTCGTGACACGCTTTGCAAGAAGCGCCTGTGGCACCGAAGGCCGTTTTGATGGCATCGAGGTTTCCGGTCTTGGCTGCAGCTTGCAGTTTCAAAGTTTCAGCTTGGAACTTGTCAGCGGCCTCTTTGAATTTACCGGACTCTTTCCAGATTTCGGGCTTGGCGCGGGTTTCGCCTTTGTCCGTGCCTTCCGCAAAGGCCGTCCAGGGCCATTTGGCCAAATCAGCCACCAGGTCGACGTTTTCCGCGGCCACTTTGGCATCAAACGGCACGCGTCCATTGACCATGGCACCGACGCGACCAAAATGCGTACCGATCACGGTGAGGCTGGCTTTGCGGTATTTGATGGCATCTTCGGGCTTGGCGAACTGAGCTGCAGCGGGCAAGGCCAAAGCCGCGGCGACTGCGGCTAAGATCAAAGACAATGATTTCTTCATGGGATCCCCAAATGAGTTGAAGGCTGCTTTCAAAATGGACAGCCCGATCAGCATCGTCTAATGTAACGATGTCCGTCAGTCTCTCATGTTTTTCTTCTTTCCGCACTGTGCGGGCTGTTTTTGGAGCAGGATCATGTTCAAGGTTCGCGTTTGGGATTTGCCGACACGGCTATTTCACTGGGCCTTGGCCCTGTGTGTGCTGGCCCTGGTGATAACAGGCAATATGGGGGGCGAAGCCATGGTGTGGCACTTTCGCTGCGGTTACACGGTACTGAGCTTGTTACTTTTTCGTATCTTGTGGGGCTTTACAGGAGGCCAATGGTCGCGCTGGTCAGCCTTGCGTCTCAACCCCGTCGTGGTGTGGACTCACCTGCGCCACCCGCCCAACGCCCTGAAACCCGGCCACAGCCCCTTGGGGTCCTTGTCAACTTTGGCCTTGCTGTCACTGCTGCTTTTGCAGGTGGCCAGCGGCTTGGTCAGTGACGACGAAATCTCCACCTCGGGCCCCTTTGTGCCTTGGGTTTCCGCATCGCTTTCGGCCACCGCCACGCACTGGCACACCCTCACGGGCAAGCTGATTTTGCTGCTGCTGGTGGCAGTGCATATCGCTGCGATCTGGTTTTATCGACGCTTCAAGCAAGCGCACCTGACCCGCGCCATGGTCACGGGTGACCAGGTATTTACACAAGATGAACCGGCTTCCCGCGATGACGTCCGTTCGAGAGTGCGGGGATTGTTGCTGATGGTTTTTTCAGCAGGCTTGGTTTGGTGTCTGATCCAATTCTCCCCTGGCGCTTAGGCGTGCCGGTGCCCCCCAAGTCGCATCATCGCAATGTCTGTAAACTCAATTCGTCCACACTTTGAGTTGAATTCTTGACTACCCCTGCTGTTTCATTGCTGACCCCTACGACGCCAGAGGACCTGTTGGCGGTACGCGATATTTTTTTAGCGTATGCGCAGTCCCTCTCGGTGAGTTTGGATTTTCAAGACTTTGATGCGGAGCTGGCGACGCTACCCGGCGATTACGCGCCGCCCCGTGGGGCATTGCTTTTGGTTTTGGTGGACGGGCAAGTCGCCGGTTGCTGCGCACTGCGGCCGCTGGACACGGTGGACTACGCCAATGCAGCAGAAATGAAACGCTTGTTTGTGCATCCGGCGTTTCGCCGCCTGGGCTTGGGCCGCTTGCTCGCCGAGGCCATTTTGGATGCGGCCCGACTCGCCGATTACAGCTGCGTGTTGCTCGACACCTTGAGCGAAATGGAAACCGCCCGCGCGCTGTACGAAGAATTGGGCTTCACCGAAGTCCCGCCCTACTATCACAACCCCTACGCCGGCGCCCACTATTTAAAGGTGGATTTGTGATGCGTCTGTCAGTCGGGTGAACAAAAAAAGAGGGCCAAGGCCCTCTTTTTGGGTCGAGGGTCCAGCTCAGCCTTTGGCTTGGGCCAACAAGGTCGCTGCGTCACTGACTTCAAATTTGCCTGGACCTTCATTGTTCAAGGTCACGACTTTGCCGTCCTTCACCAACATGGAATAGCGGTTGCTGCGCAAGCCCATGCCGCGTGAGGTCAGGTCCAGTGTCAGCCCGGTGGCTTTGCTGAAATCAGCGCTGCCATCGGCCAGCATGCGCACTTTGGCGCCGCTTTGTTGTTCACGCGCCCAGGCGCCCATCACAAAAGCATCGTTCACACTCACGCACCAAATTTCATCCACACCTGCGGCCTTGAAATCTTCATAGTGCGCCACATAACCGGGTACATGCTTGGCCGAACAAGTGGGCGTAAAGGCCCCAGGCAAAGCAAACAAGGCGATGGTTTTGCCGGCGCTGGCCTTGGCCACATCGACCGGGTTAGGGCCAATGCTGCAGCCATTGCCTTCAACTTCGATGAACTCCATCAAGGTCGCGGCGGGTAAGGTGTCTCCAACTTTGATCATGAAATGCTCCTTTGAATGATCAGAAAAAATAATCTGCCTTGTGCCAGGTTACGGCAAAAAAAACGACCCACTATTGTGAGTCGTTTTTACAAGCTTTGCAGCGAATCGGCCTTTTGGGCTTAGACCACTGCAGCCTTTGTCACCAAACGGGTCGCGACCCAGTTTTTGGTTTTGGAAATCGGACGGCTCTCGGTGATCTCAATCACGTCGCCGAGATTGAATTCACCGGTTTCGTCGTGTGCGTGGTACTTGCTTGATTTGGCAACAATCTTGCCATACAAAGCGTGTTTCACGCGACGCTCCACCAACACCGTCACGGTCTTGGCGCGCTTGTCGCTGACCACCTTGCCAATCAAGGTGCGCTTGAGGGATGTTTTAGCTTCCGTCATGGTCACTCCTTATTTGGCGGCTTGCTTTTCAGCAAGAATGGTCTTAGCACGGGCCACGCTGCGACGGGTTTCGCGCAGTTGGTTGGTGTTACCCAGTTGTTGCGTGGCTTTTTGCATGCGCAGTCCGAAATGGGCTTTTTGCAAGTCCTTGATTTCAGCTTTGATGCCAGCAACGTCTTTTTGGCGCAGTTCAGTCGTATTCATTTTCATTTCTCCTGAATTACTGGCCAATCATGCGCGCGACAAAAGTCGTACGCAGGGGCAACTTGGCTGCCGCCAATTTGAACGCTTGACGAGCCAACTCTTCTGGCACACCGACGATTTCGTACAGCACCTTACCGGGCTGAATCTCGGCCACGTAGTACTCGGGGTTACCTTTACCGTTACCCATACGCACTTCAGCAGGCTTGGTGGAAATCGGTTTGTCAGGGAACACACGAATCCAGATACGACCACCCCGCTTGACGTGACGAGAAATCGCACGGCGAGCGGATTCGATCTGGCGGGCCGTCAAACGGCCGCGGTCTGTAGACTTCAGACCGAAATCACCGAACGCCACGGTGTTGCCACGTGTAGCGATGCCAGTGTTACGGCCCTTTTGTTCCTTACGGAACTTTCTGCGAGCGGGTTGCAGCATGTTTACTCTCCTTTAGCACCGTCAGCTGCTGCAGCTGGCGCGGCGACTTTGCGTACGCGCTTAACGGCGGGTTTATCACCGACGGCTTCGGCGGGCTTGTCACTGCCGTCAGTGGGTGCGGTATTGGTGCCACCAGCACGGCGAGGTGCGCCGCGACGGTCACCGCCTGGACGCTCGCCTGGGCGGGCATCACGGCGAGGACCGCGTGGGCGGCGCTCTTCGTCGGCACGGGGCTCGGCCAATGCAGGCGCGTCGTTGCGTCCGAGTGTGTCGCCTTTGTAGACCCACACTTTGACGCCGATGATGCCGTACGTGGTTTGGGCTTCAGACGTGGCGTAATCGATGTCCGCACGTAAGGTGTGCAATGGCACGCGGCCTTCGCGATACCATTCGCAACGCGCGATTTCGATGCCGTTCAGACGACCAGACGACATGATCTTGATGCCCAGGGCACCCAGACGCATGGCGTTTTGCATGGCGCGCTTCATGGCACGACGGAACATGATACGCTTTTCGAGCTGCTGGGTGATGCTGTCGGCGATCAGTTGGGCATCGATTTCAGGCTTGCGCACTTCTTCGATGTTCACCGCCACAGGCACGCCCAAGCGCACAGCGAGTTCTTTTTTCAAGTTCTCGATGTCTTCGCCTTTCTTGCCGATCACCACACCCGGACGTGCCGAGAAGATGGTGATGCGGGCGTTCTTGGCAGGACGCTCGATCAAGACACGCGACACAGACGCGTTCTTGAGTTTGGCTTTCAGGTACTCGCGCACCTTGATATCTTCCGCCAGCATGCCAGCGAAGTCTTTGTTGCTGGCATACCAACGGCTGGCCCAGTTACGGCTCACTGACAGGCGGAAACCGGTAGGATGGATTTTCTGTCCCATAGTTCTTCCTGATTAATTGCCGACCGTCACATACACATGGCATGTGGGCTTGCTGATACGGTTGCCACGGCCTTTGGCGCGGGCGGTGAAACGCTTGAGGGTTGCGCCTTGTTCGACGTAGATCGTTTTCACTTTCAATTCGTCGATATCGGCGCCGTCGTTGTGTTCAGCGTTGGCGATGGCGGACTCCAAAACCTTCTTGACGATGCCCGCAGCTTTTTTCTGCGTGAAAGTCAAAATGTTCAGAGCTTGATCCACTTTTTTACCGCGAATCAAATCGGCGACCAGACGGCCTTTATCGACCGACAAACGGACGCCCCGGAGGACTGCACGTGTTTCCATGGTCTTTCCTTATTTCTTCTGGACTTTTTTGTCCGCAGGGTGACCCTTGAAGGTGCGGGTCAATGCGAATTCGCCCAATTTGTGGCCGACCATTTGATCGGTCACATACACAGGAACGTGCTGCTTGCCGTTGTGAACGGCGATGGTCAGGCCGATGAAATCGGGCAAAACCATGGAGCGACGCGACCATGTCTTGACAGGCTTTTTGTCTTTGGTAGCCACAGCTTTTTCAACTTTGGCCAACAGATGGTGGTCAACGAATGGACCTTTTTTCAGAGAACGAGTCATTGGCTACCCCTTACTTCTTACGACGCGACACGATCATGACCTGTGTGCGCTTGTTGTTACGGGTACGGTAGCCTTTGGTCAGGTTACCCCATGGGTCAACGGCATGACGACCTTCACCAGTACGGCCTTCGCCACCACCGTGTGGGTGATCCACAGGGTTCATGGCCACGCCGCGCACTGTGGGGCGAATACCCATCCAACGCTTGACACCGGCTTTGCCCAAACGGCGCAGGCTGTGTTCTTCGTTGGCGACTTCACCGATGGTCGCACGGCACTCGATGTGCACTTTGCGAACTTCGCCAGAGCGCATACGCACTTGGGCGTAGATGCCTTCGCGGGCCAGCAATGTTGCTGACGTACCGGCCGAACGTGCGATCTGTGCACCAGCACCGGGCTTGAGCTCAATGCAGTGGATGGTCGAACCGACGGGGATGTTGCGAATTGGCAAGGTGTTGCCAGCGCGGATCGGGGCTTCTGCACCGCTCAAGAGCGTTGCGCCGACTTCCAAGCCGCGAGGTGCAATGATGTAACGACGCTCACCGTCGGCATAGCACACCAAAGCGATGTGGGCCGTGCGGTTGGGATCGTATTCAATGCGTTCCACTTTGGCTGGGATTGCATCTTTGTTACGAACGAAATCCACCACGCGATAGTGGTGCTTGTGACCACCGCCCTTGTGACGGGTGGTGATGTGACCGTTGTTGTTGCGACCTGCTTTTTGGTGTTGCGGCTCAAGCAAAGGAGCGTGCGCATCACCTTTGTACAGGTGGTCCCGAGTCACTTTCACCACGCCGCGTTGGCCTGGTGAAGTGGGTTTCATCTTGATGACTGCCATGTTATGCGGCCTCCCCAGACAGGTTCAGCTCTTG
>CANFPU010000220.1 GCA_947448955.1 Burkholderiales bacterium | reverse complement strand
CAAGGCAGCTGCGGAGCAGTTGCGTTCGGCCGACCCCTGGGCGATCCTGCTGCGCTACGTCAGCGACAGGATCGCACCGGTTCTCAGCCCATTCAGACCCCCCGCCCAGCTCCCGGCAACGGGGTAACTGCCGGATTTAGGTTGAATCGTCAATTTATCAGCCATGACTCAGGCACCGTCCACCGACCACGAAACCAACCACCCAACCGATCACCCAACCGGCCTGCGCCAACTGATGCGCCAGTTCGCCAGCCCAGGCCGGCTTGAAGCCATCCTGCTGCGTCCGGCACGCGATGCGCCGATGCGACCGGTCGACTTGGTCGAGGCACTGGCGGGCCAAGGGCTGGTCGGCGACCGCGCGGTCAAGCCCTCGGCCAACGGCGCGGCAGGCCCTCGGGCGGCAGGCGGCAAGCGCCAGGTCACGCTGCTGCAGGCCGAGCATCTGGCCGTGATCGCCGCGCTCGCCGGCCAAGCCGCAGTCAGCCCGCTGCTGCTGCGGCGCAACCTGGTGGTGTCGGGGCTGAACCTGTTGGCTGCACGCAGCCTGTTCAAAGACACGCCGATGCTGCTGTGCCTGGGCGATGTGCTGCTGGAGATCACCGGGCCCTGCGAGCCTTGCTCGAAGATGGAGGCGCTGCTAGGGCGCGGCGGCTACAACGCGATGCGTGGTCATGGCGGGGTCACGGCGCGGGTCTTGCAAAGCGGCTGGCTGCGTGTCGGTGACAAGGTGTCGGTGACCGCGTGAACTCCTGTGCCGCGACCTGACGATGCTCAGATCGGTTCAGCCGGCAGCGGAAAGTCCAGCCGACGCTGGCTTTCGAAGCGCCGAACCTGGCCGGTGATGGGGTCGAGAAATTCAATCTGTTGGGCCAGCAGCCGCAGAGGGTTGGCAGGGTCGTCAGTGCCTTCGGCGGCCAGTGTCGGATAGATCCGGTCGCCCAGGATGGGCATGCCAAGCGCCGCCATGTGCACGCGCAGTTGGTGGCGTTGGCCGGTCAGCGGCCGCAGTTCGTAACGAGCCCAGGGCGCCTGGGTTTCCAGCCAGGCAATGGTCGTCACCGCATTGGGCACCACCGCATTGGGCACCACCGGATTAGGCACCACCGGATTGGGCACGGCGTTAGGCACTTTGGCATGGGGCACCACGACGTTCGACCTCTGCAGGTTTTGCATCACGTTGTTGAGGTCTGGCCCCTGTAGTTCGCACATCTGCATGAATTGGCTGCCTGCTTGCATCACGCTGGCTCGGGTCAGCGGGAAAGCGCACCGCGGCTGCCAGGCCGCGATCGCCTGGTAAGTCTTGGCAACGCTTCGCTGGGCAAACAGCGCGTGGTAAGCCTTGCGTGTGGCCGCTTGCTTGGCAAACAGCACCAGACCGGCGGTCTCGCGGTCGATTCGGTGCAGCGGCACCAGGCTGTCGAGCTTCAACTTGCGCCGCAAGCGCACCAGCAGCGTCTCCTGCAGATAGCGCCCAGCCGGCGTGACCGGCAGGAAATGCGGCTTGTCAGCGACCACCAGCAAGTCGTCTTCGAACAACACGACCTCATCGCCGGCGACCCTCGCTTCGGGAGGCCGACTGCGGTAATAGCAGAGCTTGCCGTGCGGCCGGTAAGCCTGACCAGCGCTGACCCGGCGGCCTTGCTCGTCGAGCACATCACCGCGCTCGATGCGCGCTGTCCACTGCGCCTCACCGACGGCAGGAAAGCGCGCTTGCAGAAAGTCGATCAGGCGCAGCCAAGGGCCTGGCGTCAGACCGACCCAGCTCGGGCCAACGCCATCGCGGCTGGGCAACATGTCGTACCCGCGTCAGGCCGCGCGGGCGGTGTCGACTGCGGCAGGGCCTGCACTGGCCAATCGCTGAGCGCGCGCCAATCGCCAAGGCCCATCGGGCGCACCGCTGTACACCTGCTCCAGCGAGGTGCTGGTTTCCTGCAGCCGGGTGTCCAGCGCGACCCGGTTGTCGAACACGAAGCATTCGCCCTGCCAGTCGAGCTCGGCGTCGGGCATCTGCGCGAAGTAGTTCAGGATGCCGCCTTCCAGCGAGAAGACCGGCAGCCCCATGTCGTGCATCCAGGCGCTGGTCTTGTCGCATCGGATGCCGCCGGTGCAATACATCGCCACCCGCTTGCCGGCGGCCCGCCAAGCCGGCGCATGGGCCATCACATAGGCTGGGAAATCGCGGAAATTGCCTACCTGCGGGTCGATCGCGCGATCGAATCGACCGAGCCTGAATTCGAAACTGTTGCGGTTGTCGAGCAGCACCACGTCATCTTGCTTGATCAGCTCACGCCAGGCCTGCGGGCTCAGAAGGGCACCCGTGTGGCGGCTGGCATCCACGCCGGCGATGCCCAACGGCACGATCTCGGCCTTGACGTGAACCTTCATCTTGTGAAAGGGCACGGTCTTGCAGGCGCTGTGCTTGAACACCATGCCCGCAAAAAGTCCCTCAAAGCAAGGGTCGGTGAGCAGTGCGTGCTCGGTCGCTGCGACGGCCTGCGGCGGACCGGCCAGCATGCCGTTGATGCCCTCGTGCGCGACCAGCACGCTGCCCATCAGCTGCTCGCGCGCCGTCAGTTCGCGCAGAAGCCGCGCCACGTCCTCGGGCTGCGCCAGTCGAACGAACTTGTAGAACGCGGTGTGCAACGGGGCTGGCATTGCGATGGCTGCGGTCAAGGTGGTGACCCTCTAGATGCAAAACCATTGATTTTCCCATGGTCCGGGCGCGCGATCCCACCGGACACAGCGCGCTAGGCTGTTGGACCTTGGCGCACTCTCTTGGGTGTTTTAGGGAGTTAGGCGTTTCAGGCGTTTCAGGGGTTCTGGGCGATCTGAAGGCTGCGCGCACCCTTGGTGACACCGACCACAGCGCTGGCTGGGGCACACTGGTCTGCGCAAAAACATCCAACGCAAAGGAAACCGGCATGTCCTGGGACTTCTCTACCGACGACGACTACCAACAACAGCTCGACTGGGTCCAGCAGTTTGTGCACGACGAGATCGAGCCGCTGGACCTGGTGCTGGGCCACCCCTGCGACGTGCGCGACCCCCGCCGCAATGCGCTGGTGCGGCCTTTGCAAGCGATGGTCAAACAGCGCAAGCTGTGGGCCTGCCATCTCGGGCCCGAGCTCGGCGGTCAGGGCTACGGACAGGTCAAGCTCGCGCTGCTCAACGAGCTGCTGGGCCGATCACAGTACGGCCCGACGGTCTTCGGCTGCCAGGCACCCGACAGCGGCAATGCCGAAATTCTGGCCCACTATGGCAGCCCGGAGCAAAAGCGGCGCTGGCTGCAACCGCTGCTCGACAACGAAATCGTCTCCTGCTTCGCAATGACCGAACCCCAGGGCGGCGCAGACCCCAAAGTGTTCAAGACCGAAGCCGTGCGAGACGGCGACGACTGGGTGATCACCGGACAGAAATGGTTTGCCTCGCATGCCAACTTCGCCGAGTTTCTGATCGTGATGGCGGTGACCGACCCGGACGCATCGCCTTACAAGACCATGTCGATGTTCATCGTGCCGACCTCGACACCGGGCCTGAAAATCCTGCGCAACTCGGGCTTTCCGACAGAGAAAGTGGCCACCCACGGCTACCTCGATTTTGATGCGGTGCGGGTGCCGGCAGACCACATGCTGGGCCGTCGAGGCGAGGCTTTCGTAGTGGCACAGGTGCGGCTGGGCGGTGGACGCATCCACCACGCGATGCGAACGATTGGCGAGGCCCGGCGTGCGCTCGACATGATGTGCGAGCGGGTCATCTCCCGCCACACCCAGGGCGAGCGCTTGGC
The DNA here is from genome assembly GCA_947448955.1 of Burkholderiales bacterium. GTDB lineage: Bacteria > Pseudomonadota > Gammaproteobacteria > Burkholderiales > Burkholderiaceae_C > Pseudaquabacterium. Next base: position 2,375 of record CANFPU010000220.1, on the reverse strand, counting down.
TGACAAGCAGATGGTGCAGGAAAAGCTGGCCGATTCATGGATCGAGCTCGAGCAGTTCAGGCTGCTGGTACTGCGCACCGCCTGGCTGATTGACAAGCACAAGGACTACCAGAAGGTTCGCAAGGACATTGCCGCGGTCAAGTCGGCGATGCCCAAGGTGCTGCACGACATTGCCTCACGGGCGCTGCTGCTGCACGGCTCGCTCGGAATTTCGGACGAGATGCCGTTTGCGAACCTGGTGATGCAGTCCTACCACATCGGCCTGGCCGACGGACCCATCGAGGTGCACAAGGCCACCCTGGCGAAACAGATGCTGCGCGACTACCAGCCGAGCCCCTCCCTGTTCCCGGATTACCACCTGCCGCTGCGACGCGAACAAGCGATCGAGAAGTTCCGCGCCGTGCTCGACAAGATCGGGCGATAGCGAACCGGGCGTCTCCCTATACTGATGAAGTCATACACACTGCAAGTTCTTTGGAGTCAGCAAATGAGCAAGTTCCCGGAGGTCGGCCCTGCAACCCTGGCCGCAGAGCAGCTTGGCGAGGCTTGTTCGCAAGCCAGTGCCGGACAGGTGAAGCCGCGATGAACAGCCCAGACGCAGCATCGGCACCGTCCGATGCCATGCCGGGACAAGACCTCGGGCTGCCCGCAGGCTTCACGCAGATGCGCATGTCGACGAACCCGTTCATCGACATGATTGGTCCACTGTACGGTCGGATGGAAGACGAGCGTTTCGTCCTCGGTGTGCGTGTTGAGACGCGGCATTGCAACCCCGGCGGCACCTGCCATGGCGGCATGGTGATGACGCTGTCGGACATGCTGTTGCTGCTGGGCTGCAACATCGAAGGCAAGGTCAACCGCTACTTCACCACCGTCAACGTCACCTGCGATTTCCTCGCACCGGCAAGGGTCGGCGCCTGGATCGAGGGCCGGATGCAGGTGCTGCGCGTGGCCAACAGCTTGGTCTTTTCGCAAGGCCTGTTCACCGTCGGCCAGACGGTGATCGCACGCTGCAATGGCATCCTCAAACCAGTCAGTGAGCCCGACCCGCGCTATGACGGGCGGCGCTATTTCACGGGCTGAGTCCGCTCAACTGCGTTGCATCGTCGCCCGCAGCGCTTCGGTCAGCAGGCCCAGACTGTCCGCCAGATGGGCACGGCTCTCCACTGACAATCCGGTTCTGGCAGCGGCCCCTCGCAACGCGGCCTGCAAGTGGTTGGCATGCAAGCGGGCCAAACTCAGCGCGTCCGGCGGCAGGTTGGGCGAGCCACGCGTGAGCAGTGACTGCAGACGCTTGAGGTGCTCGCGCTGCAGGTTGCGTCGCAAGCGGTCGATCTCTGCGCCGGTCTTGAGCTCGCTCCAGATGCTGCTTTGCAGCGTCTCGTAAACCTCATTCAGCGAAATCAAGCCCTTTCGCTGCGCCTCAGGTACATAGCCCGGCAAGTCGATCAAACGGCGGGCGGTACTGGCGCTGAGCAAGCGGTCCATCGCCACGGTCTGCACCCGGGCCACCGCGCCCGACAAGTCCGGCAAGGCGCCGCGGTCCCATTCGTTGTAGTCCACCGTCAGGTTGGCTAAAAATTCGGGGCGAAAGCGGAAGCTGTCAGCGCTGAACAGACCGCTGGCCAGGAATCGCAACGCATCGCGTTGCTGGAGAGGATCGACAGGCCTGAAGCTCGCACGGCCGGTGGTGCCCGGTAGATCGCGCAGCGTGTGCATGCCGCCAACATATTTGCCCACCAGTTCAGCGGCACGGTACAGCTGGCTGAAGCCGCTGAGCAACGCGCGACGCGGCCGCAACGGGTCGTCGCCAACACTGGGCTGGCGGTCCTGCAACCTTGCCCACAGCTCTTGCGACAGCTTCAGGCGCTTCTGGTAATAGGCCAGCGGGTCGTCGCCCAGGTCGAAGCGGTTGGCCAAAGGATCCATGCCGTCTTGGGATCCATAGCCGCCGGCATCGGCATCGTCGGCATACGCCAGCGCAGGCTCACTGCTGCGCGCAGCGATCTTGGACAGCTCGACGGCTTCGGTCGCGGAATCCAGCGGCTTGTAGGCGTACTCAATGGCCCAGTAGTCGTAGGCGCCCAGCGTGCTGAGGGTGAGGCTGGCCTGGGCCTCGCCCTTGAGCGCGAGGTTGTAAGCGTTGTAGTCCATCACCGAGCCCGAGATGCCGAACCGCTCGGTGTAGGCTTGGTCCCGGAGCTGAGCACGGGTGACCGTGGTGCTGGCCTTGAAGTTGTGTTTCAGGCCAAGCGTGTGGCCCACCTCGTGCATGATCGTGTCCTTGATCACCTTCTGCACAAAGGCCTCGGCCTCAGGGCTGTCGGGCGCCATGTCACCTCGGGCTTCCAACACGTCCAGCGCGAAGTCCATCT
>CANFPU010000219.1 GCA_947448955.1 Burkholderiales bacterium | reverse complement strand
TGAGGCTGTGCCGACCGATGACCGTGGTCGCCCGCAGGGCGACGGCTAAAATCGCCGATTCGCAAGGAACCTGACATGAAACCCATTGTTGGCAGCATCGTCGCACTGGTCACGCCGATGTTCGAGGACGGCAGCGTCGACTATCAGCAGCTTCGCCACCTGATTGATTGGCACATCGCCGAAGGCACGGACTGCATCGTCGTGGTGGGCACCACTGGCGAGTCGCCTACGGTGTCGGTGGGCGAGCACTGCGAGATCATCCGCGTGGCGGTGGCCCACGCGGCCGGTCGGGTGCCGATCATGGCCGGCGCGGGCGCCAACTCGACCCGCGAGGCAATCGAGTTGACGAAGTTCTCGAAAGAAGTCGGCGCCGATTGCACGCTGCAGGTCGTGCCCTATTACAACAAGCCCTCACAGGAGGGCATCTACCAGCACTTCAAGGCGATCGCCGAGGCTGTCGACCTGCCGGTGGTGCTCTACAACGTGCCCGGCCGAACGGTGGCGGACATGCTGCCCGAGACCGCATTGCGTCTGGCCCAGGTAGCTGGTGTGGTTGGCATCAAGGAGGCCAGCGGCAACATTGAGCGCGCAGCGCAGTTGGTCAAGCAGGCGCCTGAGGGCTTCAAGATCTACTCAGGCGACGACGGCACCGCCGTGGCCTTGATGCTGCTCGGTGGCCATGGCAATGTCAGTGTCACCGCCAACGTCGCACCGCGGTTGATGCATGAACTGTGCGTTGCGGCGATCGCCGGCAATGTCAAACTGGCCCGCGACCTCCATTTCCGTCTGCTGTCGCTGCACAAACAGCTTTTCTGCGAGCCCAGCCCAGCCCCCACCAAATGGGCCATGTCTCGCCTGGGTCAATGCCGTCCCACGGTGCGGCTGCCCATCACGCCGCTAAGCGCTGGCGGGCAAGCACTCGTGGATGCTGCGTTGCGCGAAGCCGGGCTGCTTTGAAGCGGGCCCGTGATGTCAAACCTGATCCGCTGCCTGCGCGTCGGCACCACGGCCTAGACCGGTCTGAAGGTCAGCCCGAAAGATTCTTGGAGAACTTCAACGTGAATTCCGCTTTTGCCATCACCTCGCTGCGCGCAGCCACGCTGACGCTGGCGTTGACGCTGGCCGCATGCTCGTCGTTGGACGGACTGATGTCGGGCGACAAGCTGGACTATCGAACCAAGGCTGGCAAGGTCGATACGCTAGAGGTACCGCCCGACCTGAGCCAGCTTGCACGAGACGGCCGTTACCAGCCCCAGTCTGGCGTCGTCAGCGCCTCCAACATGCGCCAAACCAGCAATGTCCAGGCGACGGCGGCGCCGGTGGCGGTGCCGACCTCCTCGAGCGACCTGCGCATCGAACGCCAAGGCAACAGTCGCTGGCTGGTCACCAACCTGCCGCCGGAGACCCTTTTTCCGCTGCTGCGAAATTTCTGGAAAGAGCGCGGCTTCGTGCTCGCCGTGGACAACGCCGAGATCGGCTTGATGGAGACCGGCTGGGCCGAGAACCGCGCCAAGATCCCGATGGACTTCATCCGCGGCACCATCGGCAGGGTCTTCGAAAACGCCTTCAGCAGCAGCGAGCGCGACCGCTACCGCACCCGGGTCGAGCGTACCGCCACCGGCAGCGAGGTGTTTATCAGCCACCGTGGCATGGTCGAGGTTTATGACAGCATTCAACGGGTCAGCACGGTCTGGCAGGCCAGGCCGACCGATCCGGAGCTCGAAGCCGAGTTCCTGACGCGGCTGATGGTCAGGCTGGGCGCCAAGGAAGAGGTGGCCCGCACCACCGTGGCCAACGCATCGGCGCCGCCGCCGAAAGCCCGTGCCATGGCCGCGACCAGCTCGACGATGGAAATCGATCAAGTTTTCGACCGGGCCTGGCGCCAGGTCGGGTTGGCGCTGGACCGCAGCGGTTTCACGGTCGAAGACCGTGACCGCAGTGCCGGCCTTTACTTTGTTCGCTACATTGATCCAAAACTGGCCGGCAAAGAAGAGCCCAACTTCTTCATGAAGTTCTTCAGCAGTGACAAAGACGGGGCGCGGCCTCAGCGTTACCGGGTGCTGGTCAAGGCCGACGGCGCCAAGACGCAAGTCAGCATGCAGAACAGCCAAGGTGCAGCCGACGACAGCCCGATCGCCCGACAGATCATCGGCCGATTGACCGACGAGCTGCGCTGACTTTCCCGCCGCTACGCCATCGGCGGCGGCACGAAAGCCCGGTACTCCCGCTCCAGCCAGCGCGCAAAGCGCAGCCCTTCCGGATCGCCGAAGGCTGGCGCGATGATCTGCGCACCCACCGGCAGCCCCTCGGGGCTCAGCCCTAACGGCACCGCGGTGGCCGGCAACCCGACGATGCCGGGGTAGCCGGCCCAAAACAGCGCATCGGTGCTGGGTTGGGTGTGGCCATTGACCGGAATCATCCTCTCCCAGCGTTCGCCTTGCTGGTGGTGCTTGAACGCCGGCGTCGTGGCCACCGGGCAGATCAGCAGGTCATGGGTTTCGAAAAATGCCGCCCATTGCTGGCGCATCCTCGCCCGTGCTTCCTCGACCTGTATCCAGGTTCGGTGTGACGAAGCGATGCCACGGTACAAGCGCGCCGCATAGCCCTCATCGTCTGCTGCAAAGTCCTGCGAGCGCAGCAGCGCCTGACCATACGCTGTGTCGTCATAGCGGGCGCCCGTGGCCGCGCGCAGCATGTGGATGTAGACCTGATGACATTCGCGGCTGTCGACTGGCTTGACCCCTTCCGTCACCACCACGCCTTCGGCGCGCAGGAAACCCACCAGGTCGCGGAGTGCTTGCTGCACGCTGGCATCGACTTCGGCTTGTGCGTCGTCGTAGAGCACCGCCACCCGGCAGCGCCTCGGCGGCAGGCCCCGGTCGCGCCAAGCCAGCGGCACCCGGCCCATCGTGGTCATGGTTTCGAGCGGTGAGGCCAGGATGTCCATCGCCAGCGTCAGGTCGAAGGCACTGCGAGCGATCGGGCCGACCGCGGCGATGTCGAAGCTGTCGGCGCAGGCCTCGGGCTGGAGTTCGTGCCCGGCCATCGGCACCACGCCCCAAGTGGGCTTGTGGCCCCAGACGCCGCAGTAATGCGCCGGGTTGCGGATGGAGGCGCCGATGTCGCTGCCCAATTCCAGCGCGCTGAACCCGCCCGCCATCGCTGCGGCAGCACCACCCGACGAGCCACCCGGCGTACGGGTCAGGTCCCAGGGATTGCTGGTGGTGCCGTAGACCGGGTTAAAGCTCTGCCAGTCGGCCAGCGAGACGGGCACATTGCTCTTGCCAAAAATCACCGCACCGGCGCCAAGCAGTCGCTGGACCGTCACCGCGTCAGCACTGGCGATGTTGTTCTGAAACGCCTGGTAGCCAAAGGTCGTCGGCAGACCGGCCACGTTGAACGACTCCTTGACAGTCATCGGAACACCGTGAAGCGGGCCCCAGCATGCGCCATTGGCCAGCGCCTCATCCGCCGCGCGAGCGCGGGCGCGGGCGCGCTCGGCATCGAGCACCGGCAGCGCGTTGACCGCGCCGCCCCGACCGCCACCCAGGCGCGCAATCCGGCCCAGGTAGAGATCGAGCAGCTCGAGCGCCGAGATCTGCTTGCGCCTGATTTGCTGTGCCAGTTCGTGCGCCGGCAGAAAACCTATTTCAGTCATCGATCGCTCCTCTGGCCCGCGCCGCGCGGACCCTGCCCCGAGTCTTGCCCATCGCGGGCCTTGCACAGCCCCGGGAATGCCCTGAGATCGCGTCACTGCGGCATCATTGGCCTATTCAAACCCAGGAGATCCTCGCGATGAAGCTCGTCATAGCCCAGATGAAACACGAGACCAACACCTTCTCGCCAGTGCCCACCGGATTGGCTCGCTTTGCCACCGCGGCAGATAGGCCGCCCGAGGGCGCTGCGGCCATTGCCGCTTACCGGGGTACTGGCTCGGCCATCGCCGCGTTCATCGAGCTGGCCGAAGCCGCTGGCGCCGACTACGTGGTGCCAATCGCTGCCAACGCGTCGCCGAGTAGTCCGGTGGACGACTCGGCCTTCGAGCACATCGTCCAGTGCATTTGCGACGCCGTGGCTCAGGGTTGCGATGGCGTGCTGCTCGACCTGCACGGCGCGATGGTGACCCAGACCTACGAGGACGGCGAGGGCGAGTTGCTGCGCCGGCTGCGCGCGATCACTGCCGTGCCAATCGGCGTCGCGCTCGACATGCACACCAACCTGTATGACGGCATGGCCGAGCACTGCAACGTGATCGCGGGCTACCAAACCTACCCACATGTCGACGTCTACGAGACCGGCCTGCGCGCCGGCCGTGCGCTGCTCAAGATGTTGGCCGGCCAGGCTGCGCCGGCGATGGCCTTTGGCAGGCGGCCGATGCTGCCGCACGTGATGCGCCAGGGCTCGGACGACTCACCCAATCGCGAGCTGCAAGCACGATGCCGTGAAATGGAGGCCGAGGGCGCACTGTGCGCCAGCCTGTTCGTCGGATTTCCCAACGCCGACATCGAGTACGCAGGCTTGTCGGCGGTGGTGGTCTGCGACGGCAACCCCGCCCAGGCCAAGCGCTGGTGCGATGAGTTGCTGGACATGGCCTGGGCCGCGCGCGAGAAGTTTGTCTACCAGATCGAGTCGCTGCCCGAATCGATGGCCCGCGCCCAGGCGCTGGCGGCAGCCAAACCCGCCGGCAGCGGACCGGTGGTGCTGCTGGACCACAGCGACAACTGCGCTTCGGGGGGCACCATGGACACGATGACGGTGCTCGGTGCGATCTTGGACGCCGGGCTCGATGGTGTGGCCGCATTCGCGATTTTTGACCCCACGGCGGTGCAGCAGATGATTCAAGCCGGCGTCGGCGCGCAGGTCACGATCAGCTTGGGCGGCAAACTCGACATGCCAGCGATCGGCCTCAAAGGCCAGCCGCGCAGTGTCAGCGGTCAGGTCAAGCTGATCTGCGACGGCCAATACCGCAACCTCGGGCCGATGTCGCGCGGCACGCTCAACAGCATGGGGCCGACCGCGGTGCTGGACACCGGCCGGGTTCAGATCGTCGTGATCTCCAACCATGTCGAGCCCAATGATCTGGCCGCTTTCACCGCCGTGGGCATCACACCGGCCAACCAGCGCTTTGTGATGCTCAAGAGCCGCATCCATTGGCGTGCCGGGCTGAGGCCGCTGGCGCATGCGGTGGTCGAGTGCGCCGGCACTGGCGTGTGCAGCTCGGACTACGCGTTGCTGGGACTGAACAAGGTGCGCCGACCGATCTACCCGCTCGATGCGATCTGAACCCGGCAGCGGGCTCGACGTCGACATCCGCTTGCACCGTGGAAAATGGCGGCCATTCAGCCACTGACTTGGACACCTGATGACGAGCCCATCCTCCTTGACCATCCAGCCGCTGGGGCCGGCGATTGGCGCGCTGGTGAGCGGCTTGCGGCTGGCCGACGGCGTCGACGACCGCGTTCGCGATGCGCTACAGGCCGCCCTGCTCAAGCACCATGTGCTGTTCTTCGAGAATCAGCCGATCAACCCTCTGCAGCAACGTGCACTGGCCGCGCGCTTCGGTGAACTGCACATCCATCCGGTCTATCCGACGGCGCCCGGCGTGCCCGAGATCATCGTGCTCGACACCAGCAACGACAACCCGCCCGACAACGACAACTGGCACACCGATGTGACCTTTCTGGCCGAGCCGGCCATGGGTGCGATTCTCTCGGCCCAGATGTTGCCGGCGGCGGGTGGCGACACGCTGTGGGCCAGCGGCATTGCCGCCTGGGAGGCTTTGTCGACGCCTTGGCAGCGCATGCTCGCCGGCATGCAGGCCGAGCATGACTTTCTAAAGTCATTCCCTGCCCATCGCTTCGCCCGCACGCCAACAGAGCGGGTGCAGTGGGAGAAAGCGCGAGCCAACCACCCGCCCTTGCTGCACCCAGTCGTTCGCACCCACCCGGTCAGCGGTCGGCAAGGCCTGTTTGTCAACGAGGGCTTCACAACCCGCATCGTCGAGCTGTCGGCCAGCGAGAGCGACGCCACGCTGCGCCAGTTGTTCGCCCATCACGCCAAGCCCGAGTTCACGGTGCGCTGGCGCTGGAAACTGGGCGACGTTGCGTTCTGGGACAACCGCCTGACGCAGCACTACGCGACCGCCGACTACCTGCCGGCGCG
>CANFPU010000218.1 GCA_947448955.1 Burkholderiales bacterium | reverse complement strand
GTTCGGCCTCGACCCAGAGGTCGGCCCAGCGCCAAGCCGAAAGGCCTGGCGGGCGACGTCTAGGGCGGTGCGGCTGCGCAGCCAGGCGCGGGAATTGCTTAATACAGCGAGACGGCAAAATTTTGATATGTCCCCATTTTTTAATGCTGACCAGGCTTGTGATGTCAATAATTAAGCCTGACCCTATTTAAATTAACTTGAATGGATTGCTGCGCTGCAGTAAATTCCTACTCCCCTGAAATGTGAAGGACTGCGTGATGAGCCCAACAATCTCCAGCAATGCAGCGTCTGCGTCTCGTTCTGAAATCGAGGCCCTGGCGAAGCATGGCCTGTACGAGCCGTCGCATGAGAAGGATGCCTGCGGCGTAGGGTTCGTCGCTCACATCAAGGGCTTGAGGGCGCACTCGATCGTCGAGCAGGGCTTGAAGATCCTCGAAAACCTCGATCATCGCGGGGCTGTGGGCGCCGACAAGTTGATGGGCGACGGTGCCGGCATCCTGATTCAATTGCCCGACGAGTACTACCGTGCCGAGATGGCTGCTCAGGGCGTGGTGCTGCCGCCGCCGGGCGAGTACGGCGTGGGCATGATTTTTCTGCCCAAGGAGCATGCGTCAAGACTGGCATGCGAGCATGAACTCGCGCGCGCTGTCAGAGCCGAAGGCCAGGTGCTGTTGGGCTGGCGCGACGTGCCGGTCAACCGCGAAATGCCGATGAGCCCGGCGGTGCGAGAGAAGGAGCCCGTGATTCGGCAGATCTTCATCGGCCGCGGCGCCGATGTCATCGTGCCCGATGCCCTCGAGCGCAAGCTTTACGTGATTCGCAAGACTGCGTCAGCCGCGATCCAGAAGCTGCAACTGACCCATAGCAGCGAGTACTACGTGCCCAGCATGAGCTGCCGCACGGTGATCTACAAGGGCCTGCTGTTGGCTGATCAGGTGGGCCAGTATTACCTGGACTTGGCCGACCCGCGCGTGGTGTCTGCGCTGGCCTTGGTGCACCAACGCTTCTCGACCAACACCTTCCCGGAGTGGCCGCTGGCCCACCCCTACCGGATGGTCGCGCACAACGGCGAGATCAACACCGTCAAGGGCAATTTCAATTGGATGCGCGCCCGTGAGGGCGTGATGAAAAGCCCGGTGCTGGGCGATGACCTGAAAAAACTCTATCCGATCAGCTTCGAAGGCCAGTCCGATACCGCGACTTTCGACAACGCGCTCGAGTTGCTGACGATGAGCGGCTACCCGCTGGCCCATGCAGCGATGATGATGATTCCCGAGGCCTGGGAGCAACACGAGCTGATGGACGTTCGGCGACGCGCGTTCTACGAGTACCACGCCGCGATGCTGGAACCCTGGGACGGACCCGCGGCGATGGTCTTCACCGATGGCAAGCAGATCGGTGCGACGCTAGACCGCAATGGCCTGCGGCCGGCGCGCTACATCGTCACTGACGACGACTTGGTGGTGATGGCGTCTGAGAGCGGTGTGTTGCCGTTTGCCGAGCGCAAGATCGTCAAGAAGTGGCGGCTGCAGCCGGGCAAGATGTTCCTGATCGACCTTGAGCAAGGTCGGATCGTCGACGACGAGGAACTGAAGAACCAGTTCGCATTCGCCAAGCCGTACCGACAGTGGATCGAGAACGTGCGTATCCGGCTCGACGCGATCCCGCTGGACCAGCGTACCGCCCCGACCTTCACCGAATCTCTGCTCGACCGCCAGCAAGCCTTCGGCACCACGCAGGAGGATATCAAGTTCCTGCTCGCACCGATGGCCAGCGCCGGCGAGGAGGCGATCGGCTCGATGGGCAACGACAGCCCGCTGGCGGTGCTGTCGGACAAGAACAAGCCGCTGTTCAACTACTTCAAGCAGCTGTTCGCCCAGGTTACCAACCCGCCGATCGACCCGATCCGCGAGGCGATCGTGATGAGCCTGAACAGCTTCATCGGGCCCAAACCCAACCTGCTCGACATCAACGCGGTCAATCCCCCCATGCGGCTTGAAGTGACGCAGCCGGTGCTGGACTTCGACGACATGGCGCGGTTGCGTGGCATCGAGGCCCACACCCATGGCAAGTTCAAGACTTACGAGCTGGACATCACTTACCCGCTGGCCTGGGGCCAGGAGGGCGTCGAGGCCAAGCTCGCCTCGCTGTGCGCCCAAGCGGTCGACGCGATCCAGGGTGGCCACAACATCCTGATCATCACCGACCGGGCGATGGGCCGCGAGCAGGTGGCGATTCCCGCGCTGCTGGCGCTCTCCGCCATTCACCATCACCTGGTGCGCGAAGGACTTCGAACCACGGCTGGGCTGGTCGTCGAGACCGGTTCGGCGCGCGAGGTGCATCACTTTGCGGTGCTTGCCGGCTATGGCGCCGAGGCCGTTCATCCCTACCTGGCGATGCAGACGCTGGCGGCACTGCACGCCGAATTGCCAGGTGAGCTATCGGCCGAAAAAGCAATCTACAACTACGTCAAGGCGATCGGCAAGGGCTTGTCAAAGATCATGTCCAAGATGGGCGTGTCGACCTACATGTCCTACTGTGGTTCGCAGCTGTTCGAGGCCATCGGCCTGGAGGCGGGTTTCGTACAGAAGTACTTCCGCGGCACGGCCAGCCAAGTCGGCGGCATTGGTGTGTTCCAGGTCGCTGAGGAGGCGCTGCGCACCCATCGCGCTGCCTTTGGCAACGACCCGGTACTCGCGACCATGCTGGATGCGGGTGGCGAATATGCTTGGCGAAGCCGCGGTGAAGAGCACATGTGGACGCCTGACGCGATCGCCAAGCTCCAGCATGCGGCGCGTTCGGGCAAGTTCGACACCTACAAGGAATATGCCCAGCTGATCAATGACCAGAGCCGACGCCATGTCACGCTGCGCGGCTTGTTCGAATTCAAGCTCGACCCGGCCAAGGCGATACCCCTCGAAGAGGTCGAACCGGCGGCCGAGATCGTCAAGCGCTTTGCCACTGGGGCGATGAGCCTGGGCTCGATCTCGACCGAGGCGCACTCGACATTGGCGATCGCGATGAACCGCATCGGCGGCAAGAGCAACACGGGCGAGGGCGGCGAGGACCCGGCGCGCTATCGCCAGGAACTCAAAGGCATCCGCATCATGGCGGGCACCAAGGTGTCGGACGTGATTGGCACCAAAGTCATCGCAGCCGACTATGCGATGCAGGACGGCGACAGCCTGCGCAGCAGGATCAAGCAGGTCGCCTCGGGACGCTTTGGCGTCACCACCGAGTACCTGGTCTCGGCCGACCAGATTCAGATCAAGATGGCCCAGGGTGCGAAGCCGGGTGAGGGCGGTCAGTTGCCGGGCGGCAAAGTGTCTGACTACATCGGCATGCTGCGCTACTCGGTGCCGGGTGTCGGCTTGATCAGCCCGCCGCCGCACCACGACATTTACTCGATCGAGGATTTGGCGCAGTTGATCCACGACCTGAAGAATGCCAACCCGCGGGCCTCGATCAGCGTCAAGCTGGTGTCTGAGGTCGGTGTCGGCACCATCGCCGCCGGCGTGACCAAGTGCAAGGCCGACCATCTGGTGATCGCCGGTCACGATGGCGGTACTGGGGCTTCGCCCTGGTCGTCGATCAAGCACTGCGGCACGCCCTGGGAGTTGGGGCTCGCCGAGACCCAGCAAACCCTGGTGCTCAACCGGCTGCGCAGTCGGGTACGGGTTCAAGCCGATGGCCAGATGAAGACCGGCCGCGATGTCGTGATCGGGGCCTTGCTGGGTGCCGATGAGTTCGGCTTTGCCACCGCGCCTCTGGTGGTCGAAGGCTGCATCATGATGCGCAAATGCCACTTGAACACCTGCCCGGTCGGGGTGGCAACGCAAGATCCTGCACTGCGCAAGAAGTTCGCTGGCAAGCCCGAGCATGTCGTCAACTACTTCTTCTTTGTCGCCGAGGAAGCGCGCCAGATCATGGCCCAACTCGGCATCCGCAGCTTCAATGAGCTGATCGGCCGCGCTGACCTGTTGGACACCAAGAAGGGCATCGCGCACTGGAAGGCCAAGGGGCTGGACTTCAGCCGCGTCTTCCACCAGCCCGAGGTCAGTGCCGATGTGCCGCGCTTCCACACCGAGACCCAGGACCACGGCCTGGATCGGGCGCTCGATGTCAAGCTGATCGAGAAATGCCAGCCTGCGATCCTGCGCGGCGAAAAGGTGCAGTTCATGGAATCCACCCGCAATGTCAACCGCAGCGTCGGCGCGATGCTGTCTGGCGAGTTGATCCGCCACCGGCCAGAAGGTTTGCCTGATCACACGATCTTCATGCAGATGGAGGGCACCGGCGGTCAGAGCTTCGCGGCATTCTTGGCCAAGGGCATCACCCAATACCTGATCGGCGACGCCAACGATTACACCGGCAAAGGCTTGTCGGGCGGTCGGGTTGTGTTGCGACCATCGATCGATTTCCGCGGCGATGCGACCAAGAACATCATCATCGGCAATACCGCGCTTTATGGCGCGACCAGTGGCGAGGCGTTCTTCCGAGGCGTGGCCGGCGAACGTTTTGCGGTGCGGCTGTCGGGTGCAACCACGGTCGTTGAGGGCACGGGCGACCACGGTTGCGAGTACATGACCGGCGGCACCGTGGTGGTACTGGGCAAAACGGGCCGCAATTTTGCGGCGGGCATGTCAGGCGGCATCGCCTATGTCTACGACGAGGATGGCCAGTTCGCCAAGCGCTGCAACCAAGCGATGGTTTCTCTGGTCAAGGTGCTGTCGGCCGACGAGCAGGCGGCGCAGGTGGACCGCGCGGTTTGGCACCAAGGCGAGGCTGACGAGGTCTTGCTCAAGGCGTTGATCGAGCAGCACCACAGTTGGACAGGCAGCCTGCGTGCCCGCGAGATCCTCGATGACTGGGCCGCATTGCGTGGCAAGTTCGTCAAGGTCTTCCCCAACGAGTACAAGCGAGCGCTCGGCGAGATCAACGCTGCCAGCGCCCGCACTGAGGCCAAGGCCCAGTCGGTCGCCGCCCATTGATCAGTAGCACGCCACCAACAGGACAGACCATCATGGGTAAAGTCACCGGCTTCATGGAATTCGAGCGTCTGGAGGAGGGCTACGCGCCGGTGCCTCAGCGCCTGAAGAACTACAAAGAATTCGTCATCGGCCTGAGTGCCGACCAGGCCAAGGCGCAGTCCGCGCGCTGCATGGATTGCGGCACGCCGTTCTGCAACAGCGGTTGCCCAGTCAACAACATCATCCCCGACTTCAATGATCTGGTGTTTCGGGATGACTGGCACAACGCGATCAATGTGCTGCACAGCACCAACAATTTCCCCGAGTTCACCGGTCGCATTTGCCCGGCGCCTTGCGAGGCGGCTTGCACGTTGAATGTCAATGACGACGCGGTGGGTATCAAGAGCATCGAGCACGCGATCATCGACCGCGCCTGGGCCGAGGGCTGGGTCACGCCGCAGGTGCCTGTGCTCAAGACCGGCAAGACGGTGGCCATCGTCGGCTCGGGTCCGGCCGGACTGGCGGCCGCGCAGCAACTTGCGCGTGTCGGCCATGCTGTGACGGTGTTCGAGAAAAACAGCCGCATCGGCGGCCTGATGCGCTATGGCATCCCCGACTTCAAGATGGAGAAGTCGCACATTGACAAGCGCATGAAACAGATGGAAGCCGAAGGTGTGACCTTCAAGACCGGCGTGCTGGTGGGCGCGCTGCCGGCGGACAGCAAGGTGACCAACGATGCCAAGCAGGTCGTCTCAGCCGAGGCGCTGCAAGCCCAGTTCGACGCCGTGATCCTGACCGGCGGATCTGAACAAAGCCGTGACCTGCCGGTGCCCGGGCGTGATCTGGATGGCGTTCATTTCGCGATGGAATTCCTGCCGCAGCAAAACAAGGTCAATGCTGGCGACAAGTTTCCGTCGGGCAAGGGGGGCCAGATCCGTGCCGACGGCAAGCATGTGATCGTGATCGGCGGCGGCGATACCGGCAGCGATTGCGTGGGCACCAGCAACCGCCATGGTGCGGCCAGCGTGACCCAGTTTGAGTTGATGCCTCAGCCGCCAGTTGAGGAAAACCGCCCGATGACTTGGCCTTACTGGCCGACCAAGTTGCGCACCAGCTCCAGCCACGAGGAAGGCTGCGAGCGGGCATTCGCCGTCGCGACCAAGTCCTTCACCGGATCACGTGGCAAGCTGACGGGTCTGACCACTGTCGACATCGAGCTCAAGGAT
>CANFPU010000217.1 GCA_947448955.1 Burkholderiales bacterium | reverse complement strand
GTTGCTGCCAAATACCGCAATGCCGCCACGGGCGATACCTGGACCGGTCGCGGCCTGCAGCCCAAGTGGCTCAAGGCCGCACTGGCAGCGGGTGCAAAGATCTCGGACTTCACCATCTGATCACGACCTGATCCAGCCGCCGCTGAATTCTGACGGCCCGGCTGATCCCGGGCCGTTGTCATTTCGGGCGTCGTCATCTGGCGCTTGGATAGACTGCTGGGGTGCTACCTCAAGGATTTGTCCAGGATTTGCTGTCACGGGTCGACGTCGTCGAGGTCGTGGGGCGCCATGTCGAACTGAAAAAAGCTGGCATCAACCACAAGGGTTTGTGTCCTTTCCACGGCGAAAAGTCGCCCAGCTTTATCGTCAGCCCTTCGCGCCAAACCTATCACTGCTTTGGCTGCGGCGTTCACGGCGACGCCATCCGATTTCTGACCGAACATCACGGCATGGGCTTCATGGACGCCGTGCGCGACCTGGCTCAGCAAGTCGGGCTGGCGGTGCCCGAGCGCCAGGAAAGCCCCGAAGACCGGGCCCGCGCTGACGCCGAAAAATCCCAGCGCGCGACGCTCAGCGGAGTCCTGGCCAAAGCCGGCGAACACTACCGTAGCGCGCTCAAAGCCAGTCCCCGCGCGGTGGCTTATCTGAAAAAGCGTGGCCTGACCGGCGCTGTCGCCGCCCGCTTCGGCATGGGCTACGCAGCCGAGGGCTGGCGCACGCTGGCGGGAGTTTTTCCGCGCTATGAAGACCCGTTGCTCAGCGAATGCGGTTTGGTGATCGTCAGCGGAGACGACGCTGAAGAGCAAAAACGCTACGACCGCTTTCGCGACAGGATCATGTTCCCGATCCGCTCGGTGCGCGGCGAGGTCATCGGCTTCGGCGGCCGGGTGCTCGACGTCGGAGAGCCCAAGTACCTCAATTCGCCTGAAACGCCGGTCTTCCACAAAGGGCAAGAACTCTACGGTCTGTTCGAGGCTCGCCAGGGGCTGCGCGCCAAGGGCTACGCACTCGTCGTCGAAGGCTATATGGACGTGGTGGCGCTGGCCCAGTGGGGCTATCCCAACGCGGTGGCCACGTTGGGGACGGCCTGCACCGCAGAGCATGTGGCCAAGCTGTTTCGCTTCACCGAGTCGGTGATCTTCAGCTTCGACGGCGACGCCGCGGGACGCCGCGCAGCGGGACGCGCGCTGGAAGCGGCCCTGCCTCACGCCAGCGATCTGCGAAGCGTCCGATTCCTGTTCCTGCCAGCCGAACACGACCCCGATTCCTTCATCCGCGAAAAAGGGCCCGAGGCCTTCGAGCGCGAGGTGGCCCAAGCCGTGCCACTGTCGACTCAGCTGATGGCGCAGGCTGGCGCCGACTGCGACCTGGCGACCCCTGAGGGTCGCTCTCGAATGCTCACGCAGGCCGGCCCGCTGGTCGAGTTGCTGCCGGACGGACTGCTCCGCGAGCAACTGGTGCAAGCCTTGGCCCAGTTGGGCGGCATCGCGGTCGAGGCGCTACAAGCCCACTGGGCCAAACGAGGCAAGCCACGCACCGGACACGAGTCCGGGGGCGCGGCCAACGCCAATGCGTCAAGCCGAGGCGGCCACGACCGCGCCGACGATGACGACCCAGGCGCCTACCAAGACCGGGACGACAGTGGGTGGCGCAACCATCGCCAGTTCAACGGCAGACTGCGTCCGCACCCGATGGTGGGCCGGCGCCTGCCGCCCCAGGCGGCCACGCTGCTCGACCGCACCGCCTGGCTGCTGGCCCGTCATGCCGCAGTGTGGCTTGACCTGCCTGGCGAGTCGCATGATTTTTTGATCGCACAGCCGGCGCCTTACAACCAGTTCTTTGCCGGGTTGGAGCGCGTGCTGCATGAACATGGCGCCGTCACGATGTCCGCGCTGATGGATGAGTTGCGCGGCAGTCAACCCGGGGCCGTCATCGATGAGGAACTCGACCAGACCAAGCTGCATGAGCTGCTGGACCGGTTGGCCGGCTACCACGAGGTCGAAGACGAGGAGTCGCCCACATTGTTGGTGGAAGCCGTGCTGCGCCGGCTGCACCAGCGAGCGGTGGCCGATGAGTTGCAGTGGTTGATCGAATCTGGTGAGCTGTCGGAGGCCGCCACCGAACGCCGTAACGCCTTGTTTGCGCTGACGGCCGAACTCAAAAAGACCCCGTCTACCGTATCGACGCCCGGCCGATGAGCGCGCCCGTCGGCGCGCCTGGGCGCCGGGCGTTGGCCTCAGTTCTGGCCCCTGGCACTTTGTTGAGCGGCTCAATTCAAGGGCAGCCACGCTGGCCAGGCGTCACATTTTCACGACTAAACTGCTTTGCATGACAAGCATTGCCGAACGGACAGTTTTGTTCGCCGACCTGCGGGGCAGCACAGCGCTGTACGGCAGTCTGGGCAATGCTGAAGCCACGTCGGTGGTGACGCACACGGTCAATGCACTGGCACGGGCGGTACCGTCTTGCGGTGGAGAACTGGTGAAGACTCTGGGCGACGGCTTGATGGCGGTGTTCAACAGTTCAGCCGATGGCTTGCAGTCGGCACAACAGATGCACGAAGAGCTCGACCAACTGGTCAGCCGGGGTCGGGAGCATGGTGCCTCCGCCGGTCTGCGGAGCTTGCGCTTACAAGTCGCGCTGGCGCGTGGCGAGGTGGTCGAGATGGCAGGCGATTGCTTTGGCGACGCTGTCAATGTCGCCGCGAGACTGATCGACCATGCGAGCGACAACGAAACGCTGGTCACCGACGAAGTCCTGGCAGGCCTGTCCATGGTGATCAGACCTCGATTTCGCTCGCTTGACTGGATGCACTTGCGTGGCCGCGCTGCACCGGTCCATGTCCACGTGCTGGGTCGCCGTCGCGCTGTCGATGCGGTCGCCACCCAGTTCGGCGAGGTGGCCAGAACCATGGAGCCCGAATCGGTGCGCCTGGTTTGGCTCGACAGTCGAGAGGTTTTTGACGGAGCCCACATGCCCGTCATGCTGGGCCGCAGCCGACAGGCCAATTTTCGAGTCGACGACGGTCGTGTTTCACGCTCGCACGCTCGGTTGGACTGGCAGGGCGGCGCTTTTCAGCTCACCGATCTCAGCTACAACGGCACCTATGTGCGGTTCGGCAACGCCATGGAAACCATCACGCTGCGACGTCGCCAATGCACGCTCCATGGCTCGGGTTGGATCGGGCTGGGCGGCTCGCCCAGCGATCCCACGGCGCCCAGCATTCGCTTCGAACTCCTGTCATTCGGCGACACCCTGCCGATGCACCCTTGACCGGTCAGGAACCAGCACGACTGCGCCCAGCGCGCACCTACCCCCCGGCGCGCATCGCCGACAATCCGTCCGCATGAGCTTCGCCCCCGAACCCCCTTACGCCCACGGCAGTGCCGAACGTAGCGCCGTGCTGCTGGTCAACCTGGGCACGCCCGAGGCACCCACTGCTGCTGCGCTGAGGCGATACCTCGGACAATTCCTGTGGGACCGACGCGTGGTTGAGATCCCTCGGCCGCTGTGGTGGCTGATCTTGCATGGCGTGATCCTGCGCCTGCGACCAGCCAAGTCCGCGGCCAAATATGCCTCGATCTGGACTGACGCCGGCTCTCCGCTGCTGACCTGGACCGCTGCACAGGCCGCACGCTTGCAAGATCTGCTGCAGACCCGCGGCCACCAACTCGTCGTTCGCCACGCGATGCGCTACGGCGAACCAGCAGTCGCCCGCACGCTGGACGAGCTCAAATCAGCCGGCGTGACCCGGCTGCTGGTGTTGCCGCTCTACCCGCAATTTGCCGCTGCCACCACGGCGAGCAGCATCGACGCCGTCGCTCAATGGGCACTGCGGGTGCGCCGCGTGCCCGAACTGCGTTTCGTCAACCACTACCACGACGACCCTGGCTACGTCGCTGCACTGGCCCAGAGCGTGCGAAACCATTGGGCAAAACAGGGCCGCGGCCAGAAGCTGGTGATGAGCTTTCACGGCGTACCAGCCCGTAGCTTGGCGCTGGGTGACCCCTACCATTGCGAATGTCACAAGACCGCCGGGCTGCTGGCACAGGCGCTGGGGCTGGCGTCAAGCGACTACATCGTGACCTTTCAGAGCCGTCTGGGGCGGGCCAAGTGGCTTGAGCCCTACACCGAACCCAGCGTCAAGCAACTCGCGAGCGAAGGCATCAAACACCTCGACGCGATCTGCCCGGGATTTGCAGCGGACAACCTCGAGACACTCGAGGAAATCGCGATCGAGGCCCGTGACGCTTTCATCGCGGCCGGCGGCGAGAAATTCAATTTCATCGCCTGCCTAAACGACTCACCAGACTGGATCGCGGCGCTGGGCGACCTGGCCGAACGCCACTTGCAAGGGTGGCCAACCCGCGTGGCGGCAAATCCTGAGGCCTTGGCGACACAGCGCCAACGCGCGCTGGCAATGGGTGCCCGAAATTGAGCTTAGCTTTGGCTTTGGCTTTGGCTTTGGGTTCAGACAACACCATCGGCTGACCTGATGACCAAGAGCACAAAAAACTTGCCCGTGGCGACCGTTGCGGGGATGAGGCTCGACAAGTGGCTCTGGGCAGCCCGCTTTTACAAGACCCGTTCGCTGGCCACCGAAGAAATTGACAAGGGCCGCATTGACGTCAATGCCCAACAAGCCAAGCCCTCGCGCGACCTGAGGATAGGCGACACCGTGGTGATGCGCCAAGGGCCGGTGCGACGCACCATCGTGGTCATGGACTTGAGCATGGTTCGAGGCCCGGCCACGCAGGCCCAGGCGCTGTACGAGGAAACCGCTGAGAGCCTTGAAGAACGGACCCGGGCTGCTGAAGCCCGGCGTCTGGCAGCGGAGCCCGCGCTGTCGATCGAGCAAGGTCGACCGACCAAACGGGACCGGCGTGATATTGAGCGCACCCAGCACGGTTGGCAGCGCTGGAGCGCCTCGGTCGACGACTCTTGAAGCCACATCGCCGCCGCAGACGTTGAGCGCTGCGCCTGAGTCGGTTGCCGAACGCCGCGCCAGAACCAACACCAGCGCCGAAATACCCCTCTTGAACCGCGGGATTGGGCCCCCATATCGAAATTGACTGTGTTCAATCCCTTCAGAAAAACCCGAAAAGCCCCCGACATGACGACGCCGGAGAACCATCCCACCGTGCCAAATTCAGCCGATCAAGCCGCCACCGCCTCAGAGCCTGGCGTTGAAATTCCGACCCTCAGTGCCGAGCAAATCCTGACCCAACGATTGGCTGAGTTGGAGGCCAAGCATGCTGAGGTCTCTGATGCTTATCTGCGAGCCAAAGCCGAGGCCGAGAACACCCGCCGCCGCGCCGATGAAGACATCAGCAAGGCCCGCAAATTCGCGATCGAATCCTTCGCTGAGAGTCTGCTGCCGGTCAAGGACAGCTTGGAAGCCGCCATTGCGATGCCGGAGGCCAAGGTCGAGCAAGTGCTGGAAGGCGTTCACGCCACCTTGCGACAGCTCGGCGCTGCACTCGACCGCAACAAGGTGCTGCAGATCGCTCCGCCAGCCGGCACCAAATTCGATCCGCACCAACATCAGGCCATCAGCGTTGTGCCAGCCGATCAGGATGCCAATACCGTGGTGGCTGTGCTGCAAAAAGGCTACCTGATCGCTGACCGGGTGCTGCGGCCCGCGCTCGTCACGGTGGCAGCGCCCAAGTGACCTGAAGCAAGCGCCGGTCCGCCGTGTCAACCGCGGTCTTGAAAGTCACGGGCCGGCCCGCATCTCAAACAACAGCAAACATCCTCTACTGGAGCATTTCATGGGCAGAATCATCGGCATCGACCTGGGCACCACCAACTCTTGTGTGGCGATCATGGAAGGCAACACCACCAAGGTGATCGAAAACAGCGAAGGTGCCCGCACCACACCGTCGATCATCGCTTACCAGGAAGATGGTGAAGTGCTGGTCGGCGCATCGGCCAAGCGTCAGGCCGTGACGAATCCGCGCAACACGTTGTACGCCGTCAAGCGCCTGATCGGTCGCAAGTTCTCCGAAAAGGAGGTGCAGAAAGACATCAACCTGATGCCTTACACGATCGCCGCCGCCGACAACGGCGACGCCTGGGTAGAGGTTCGCGGCAAGAAGATCGCGCCGCCTCAGGTCAGCGCTGAAGTGCTGCGCAAGATGAAGAAAACCGCCGAGGACTACCTGGGCGAAGAAGTCACCGAAGCCGTCATCACAGTGC
>CANFPU010000216.1 GCA_947448955.1 Burkholderiales bacterium | reverse complement strand
TGGTAGGCGCCGAGCTGGATCAGGTCGCGCGCCTTGTTCACTTTGGCCAGCATTGCGCGGGCGCGGCGCGCGGCCTCGACCTGCTCGCGGGAGGCCACTGCGTTCATCACCCGCGAGATCGAACGTTCGACATCGATCGCCGGATAGTGGCCGGCCTCGGCCAGTTCGCGTGACAGCGCGATGTGGCCGTCCAGGATACCGCGCGCAGCATCGGCGATCGGGTCCTGCGGGTCGTCGCCTTCGCTGAGCACGGTGTAGAAAGCGGTGATCGAGCCAACGCCATTCAAGCCGTTGCCCGACCGCTCGACCAACTGCGGCAGCTTGGCAAAGCAGCTCGGCGGATAACCCTTGGTCGCCGGGGGCTCGCCGATTGCCAGCGCGATCTCGCGCTGGGCCATCGCGAAGCGCGTCAGGCTGTCCATCAGCAGCAGCACATGACGGCCTTGGTCGCGGAAATGCTCGGCGATCGCGGTCGCGTAGTTTGCGCCCTGCATGCGCAATAGCGGCGGCGAGTCTGCCGGTGCGGCGACCACGACGCTGCGTGCCAGGCCTTCGGCGCCGAGGATGTCCTCGATGAACTCTTTGACCTCGCGGCCACGTTCACCGATCAGCCCGACGACGATCAGGTCGGCCTCGGTGTAGCGCGCCATCATGCCCAGCAGCACCGATTTGCCCACGCCGGTGCCGGCGAAAAGGCCCAGGCGCTGGCCGCGGCCGACGGTCAGCAAGGCGTTGATTGCGCGCACGCCGGTGTCGAGTGGGCAGCGCACCGGGTCGCGGTCCATCGCGTTGATGGCTCGTCTGAGCATCGGCTGGTTGACCACCTGGCGCAGTGGACCCAGCCGGTCAATCGGCGCGCCCATGGCATCGACCACCCGGCCGAGCAGGCCGGCGCCCATCGGCAGGTGCAGGCCGCGGTCTTCTGACCTGCGCCAGCGGGGCAGATCGCTGCCCAACAGCGGCGGTACCGTGGCCGGCAGACGCGGACTGACCCTCGCACCGCTGCTCAAGCCTTGAAGGTCGCCGGTGGGCATCAGCAGCGCACGGTCGCCGTGGAATCCGACGACCTCGGCTTGTATCGGTTCAAGCGCGTCGCCCTGCACATCGCAGACGGCACCCACCGGGGCGCGCAAGCCGGCGGCTTCCAGCACCAGACCGGTGATGCGCACCAGCGTGCCATGGGTTGGTAGCGGTGCTGGCTGCTCGGCGCAAGTCTCCAGGTCGTCGAGGTAGCGGTTCCAGCGCTTTTGTCGCGCTGAAGTCGCTATCGGCTCGACCCGATCCGGCGCAACGTCAACCCGAGGCCGACCCGCCTCGATGAGCCCTGTGGTTGGTGCGTGACCACGCTCAGGCATCTCCTGCCATTCCCGTTGCCTCGGACTCGCTGTCGTCCCAGCACAAGCCAGTGCCCAGTGCGTGGCTGGCCATGTCCCAGCGCGAGGCGATGCGGGCGTCGATCACGCCGGCGTCGGATTCGATGCGGCAACCGCCGCGCGCGACCGAGGCCTGGCTGAGCAGGCGCGCGCCGCGGGCGGCGAGCGCTTCTTCACAGCCCGCAGCCACCAACGCGTGGTCTTCGGGATTCACCGCCATGGTGATTTGGCGCGCGCTCGCCAACACGGCGCTGACCGCTTCTCGCGCGACCTGGACCACCAGTGCGGGTCGCAGGCTCAATTCGCTGCGAACCACCTGGCGCGCCAGTTCGGTGGCCACTCGGGCGACGCTGGCGGCGATCTGTTGTTCGAGTGCGCCGAGTTCCTGGTCCATGGCGGCCAGCAGTTGACCGATCTGGGCGCTGAGCAGGCTGGCATGGTGCGCCTTGAAGCGCTCGAGCGCCGCCAGACCGTCGTTGTAGCCCGCTTGGTAGCCTTCGGCGCGGACGACGGCAATTTGGCGGGCGATCCCATCTGGCATCCCATCTGGCATCCCATCTTGCACCCCGGCCTGGGGCGCGGCCAAGGTTGCTGCGGGATCGGCACGGGGCACCGCCTGCGCTGAGGCCGGTTGCAGCCTTGCCCTGAAGCCTTGGGGGTCTGGCGGCTGGGTTGGAACGAGGCCAGTCGCTGCCGCGGGGTTGAACGCGGCAGGTTGCCAGGCCGCAAAGCCCTGCAGTTCCTCCCGCGGGATGAATCGGCTGCAGCCCAGGCCGGCGCGCGAATTGGGCGGCGCTGGTACCTGACGAGGTCCGCGTTCAGAGGAACTCATCGGCGCCGCTACCAGCCAACACGATTTGGCCACCTTCGATCAGACGTCGAACGATCTTGAGGATTTCTTTTTGTTCGGCTTCGACATCGGAGACGCGCACCGGGCCGCGACTGTCCAGGTCCTCACGCACGATTTCAGCGGCACGGCTGGACATGTTCCTGAACACTTTGTCGCGCACCTCGGGCGTCGCACCCTTGAGCGCGAGGACCAGCGATGGGCTCTGCACTTCCTTCAGCACGGCCTGCATGCCCTTGTCGTCGACCTTGATCAGGTCGTCAAAGCCGAACATGTGGTCCATCAGCTTTTGCGCCAGGTCGGCATCGGATTCGCGCACGTAGTCGAGCAGGCTGGTCTCGAGGGCGCTGCCGAGATGGTTGATGATTTCGGCCGCGGTCTTGACGCCGCCAAGCGAGGCCTTTCGCATCTTCTCGCCGCCGGCGAGCACGCTGCTCATGACCTCGTTCAAGTCTTTCAGCGCGGCGGGCTGGATGCCGTCGAGCGTGGCGATTCGCACCATGACCTCATGGCGCTGGCGCTCCGTGAAGCACTTCATCACCTCGGCCGCTTGGTCGCTGTCGAGATGCACCAGAATCGCCGCGACGATCTGCGGGTGCTCGTTGCGCATCAGTTCTGCCACGGTGCCCGAATCCATCCACTTCAGGCCCTCGATGCCGGTGACATCGCTGCCTTGCAGGATGCGGTCGATCAGCAGATTGGCCTTGTCGTCGCCCAGCGCTTTGCGCAGCACGTTCCTGACGTATTCGTCGGTGTCGGCGACCAATGTGTGCTGCTCGAGGGTTTCGGTGCTGAATTTGTCCAATACCCGGGTCAGCCGCTCGCGTGGTACGACCTTGAGTCGTGCGATGGTTTCGCCGAGCTTTTGAACCTCTTTCGGCGCGAGGTGCTTGAACACCTGGGCCGCCTCGATCTCGCCAAGCGACATCAACAGGATGGCGGCGTCTTCCATGCCAGCGTCGGCCATGATCTGCTCAGGTTTGGGGTGGATCTGGTGGGTGCCGCCGCCGTCGCGGTGGGTGTGCGCTGCGGACTCAAGCCGGGTTCATGCCCTACGCATGCCAGACCCATGCCAGACAAATGCGTGAGTCGTGCCAGTCTCATGCCTCAGCGCTGCCCGCCCAACTGCGCAGGATGTTGGCCACGGCGAGCGGGTTTTCCAGCGCCATGGCCCGGGCATCGCTGAGCTGCTGGCTGACCCTGACGGCGCTCAGTGCTGGTGGGCTGCTGGCGCCAGGCAAGGCCTGCATGTCGTCGACCAACGCGTTCAAGGTGGCGGGCTGCCGGCCGCTAGCCATCGATTTGAGCGCTGGGCGGATCACGCCGATCAACAACATCAAACCGACGCCGACCAGCGCGACAGGAACGCTGACCGCTCGCAGCAGGTCGAGTAGCCAGGCCTGACGCCACAGCGGTGTTGGCTCTGGCTCGACCTTGGGCTCGACGCGGAATGGAATATTGACTACCCGAACCGAGTCTCCGCGTTCCTTGCGAAAGCCCACCGCTTCCTGGACCAATGTGCCTAGCTTTTCGATCTCATCGGGTGATAGCGGTGTACTGGTGGGCTTGCCTCGGGCGTCGGTGCCGATGCGGTGGTTGACCAGCACAGCAACGTTGACGCGCAGGATGTTGCCCACCGCATGGCGTTGCAGCTCGACGCGCTTGTCGACCTCGTAGTTGATCTGGCTCTCGCGCTTGGCGCTGTTGCCCAGGATTGTGTTCGACAGCGGCGCTGAAGCGCTGGTGATCGGCGCGGTAGCCGCCATCGGGATCTGGTTGCTGGCGGCGCCCGGCACGCCGCTGGGCTGTGCGCCAGCGCCACCGGCGCCGGCCTCCACGCTGCGCTGACTGCGCACCGCTGCCCGGTCGGGGTTCTGGTTGGGCGTGTAGGCTTCGCTGGTCGATTCAATCTGCTTGAAGTCGAATTCGGCAGTGACCGTCGCGCGAAGGTTTTCGGCGCCAACTGCGGGCTCGAGCACCTCCCTGACATTTCGCAGCAGCCTGGCCTCGGTTTCGCGCACATGGGCGCGCTGCTGCTGGGTCAGGTCGGACCGACCCTCGGGCTCGGGTTGGGTCAACCAGTTGCCGTCCTGGTCGGTGACCGTCACGCCTTTGGGCGACAGGCCGGGCACGGCCATGGCCGTCATGTGAACGATGCCGGCGACTTGGCCGCTGTCGAGCCGACGGCCGGGTTGCAGTGTCAGCGCGACCGATGCCGAGGGTTTGTCTTGGTCGCGGAAATAGCCGTTCTGGCTCGTCAGCGCGACCATGACCTTGACCGATTGCACGGCCGAAATTGTCGCGATCTGCTGTTCGAGCCGACCGCCGAGTGCACGTTGCAGGTTGGTGCGCTCTTGCAGCTGCGATTGGCCAAAACTCTGTTTGTCCATCAACTCGTAACCGCTGGGCGCCGACTTGGGCAGGCCCAGCGTCGCGAGTTTCATGCGAAGTTCGTTGACCTGCTCGGCGGGAACCAGGATCAAGCTGCCCAAGGGGCCCAGTTGGTAGGGCTGACCCAGCTTGGTCAGTTGCTCGATCACCGCGCCAGCCTCGCTTTCAGGCAACGCATGGGAAAACAGCGGTGCCATCGGGACTTGGCGGCTCCACAGCGCCAGTACCAGCACCAGCGCCAGCAAGCCGGCGCTGCCCAAAGCCAGCCAAATCTTGTGGCGCGGCGCCAGGAACTGCAGGCGAGCCAGAGACCCAGGTGGGCCGGGCTGTGCAGCCGGTTCGGACGCAGCCCGGATGGCGGCGGCATTGGCGGGCGTCAGCGGGGTGACAGCGGCTTCCATGCGGGCAGGTTAGGTTGGGTGTCGTTGCGGAGAATTCCACCGACCCACAGCCTTGGGTTTGGGCAGAGGTTGCGGTGCAGGTCGGCTGGGCGATTGTTGGGCTGCCAGGCCCAGCACCAGAGGACGAACAAGCCGCATTTCGGGCGCCAGTTCGCACCACCTTGGTCGACTGCAGCGCCTAAAGTGCCCCTGCGATGAAGCTCGAACTCAAGCCCTTTGACTTTGCCCAGGCCGTCGCTCGTGCCGGGCTGCGGCCTGACGGTCATCCGCTGGGCAGTGCTGTGCCTGGCCCAGCGCCGCCAGGTTTCGGCGCGGCGATGACGGAGGCGTTGCGCGCGGTGAGCGATTCGCAGCTCGAGGCTGCAGACCTGCAGCGCGAACTACAGCTCGACAACCCCACGGTCAGCCTGGAGCAGACGATGATCGCGATGAACAAGTCCCAACTCGGCTTCACCGCAGCGCTCACCGTGCGCAACCGGCTGGTCCAGGCCTACAGTGAGATCATGAACATGCAGGTTTGAGGTCTCGCGAGGTAGTGGGTTTCGGTGTGCCAGTTCTCGCGATGGAGGTCGTACGTTGGGGCTTAACCTACGGACGGCCGCCTGAACAGCCCACGCCGCCTTGTCAACCCGCACCCCGCTGCTTGCCCCGGTCATTGCCATGTTCGCGGTGATGCCGTCCCGCGCTGCACGGCAGGCGCTGGTGACCGGCAACGACAACTGCACCAGTGTGTCGAAACTGCAGACAGCAGGCAACGACGCGGCAGGTGCTTCACGGCAGCGCCTGGAACGTCACCCCGGGATCCTGCGCTCGGCCGCCCGCGACCGGACATTGCCGGTCCTCCGCACCGACGTCACCGGCATGCGTATCGCCAGGACCCTTTGACTTTGACCCTTCGACCCTCTTAGCCTTTGGCATGACAGCCGAATGTCGGAGGGCTGCTGGCTCCGGCTGACCTTGGACAGATCAAGCAGACTCACGCCAGGCCGAGCGAAAGACGACGCCCACAGGCCGCAGCGTACTTGCGCAGCGTGGCCAGTGAGGGGGCTAATTTCTCTGGCGTTTTTAATGTTTTTGCTGATCCTATCTGGTGGAATTTTTGAACCTTGCAGAACCTTGCAGAAGCTTGCAAGCGGTTGTCGGCCAGACCTTTCCAGCGCACCGCCCAGCAGAAGGGGCGGTGACCAGTGGTCGTCGA
>CANFPU010000215.1 GCA_947448955.1 Burkholderiales bacterium | reverse complement strand
GTCACCAAGCGCACCATATGGTTGTTGGTCAGCCCGACCAAGCCCACGATGCCCACCAATGCGACCACCAACAGCAACCAGGGCCTGGCCTCGCGCTGCTCCTTCATCGACAGCCAGCCGAACAGTCCCAACCAGCCCACCAGCGAGAACAACACCACCGGATAGGCGAAAGGCACGCCAGGTTGCAGCAGCGCGACCGCAGCGCGCAGGCCGACCGCCAATGCCAGCGCCATCAGCGGCAAGCTGACCGGACCTGGCCCGCCAGACCAGGCCAGGCTGTATTTCGCAGCGTTGATCGCAGCGACCCAGTTCGGCAGCATCGACGGATCGTCGTAGTAGTCCGGCGATGCGGTGCTCGCCGAGGCGCGCTCGCGCCCCCACAGGAACAGCAGGCCGCCCAGCACGCAGGCCAGGCCGAAGACGATCAACACCAGTGGCGACGTGACCTGGGCCTCGCGCAGGCGCATACCGGCCCAGACCGCGTCGCGCGCGGCCAGCGCCGCCAGCAGCGCCGCAGCGAGCAGCGGCAAGACGCCCAGCAACCGCGCCATCCCTTGCGCCGTCTCTCGCAATGCCGACTCCACCACTGGCAGCAAAGGGTCGCGGGCCGGCCCAGGCATGCGGCAGGCCAAGCGGGCCCACAGCCAGCAAGAGAAGGACATTGCCCAGACCGCGACAACCGACAAGGCCAGCGCCAACCAGGCCCAAACTGCTTGCGGCCAAACGAACAAGCCATCGGCCACACCGATCATCACGTCACGGCATTGGTCCGAACCCAAGGTCATGCCCACCAGTAGCACCAGCGCCGTGAGCACATAACGGGTGCGCCAGACGATGTCGGCCAGGCCGCGGCGCAAGGACGCACGCCCTGGGCCTTGACCGTCGCTGGCGTAAACCCAGGTCAGCAAGAGCGCGAGAAAGATCAACGCCAGCAACCCGAGCAGCCCCAGCTTGGCCAGATGACTGGCCGCGCCAACAGCCAGCACCGGGCCCAGCGCGTCATCGAACGGCGATGCCGCCAGCAGACCAATGATCACCAACACCGCGGCTCCCACCAGGCCGCGCAACAGCTTTGGCATCCAGCGCCAAAGCCCGCCGAGCCGATGCAGACGCGCCAACACCAAGCGGCCCTCAGTGCCGCGTTGCCACAGCCGCCAACCCAGCATTGGCGCCGCCAGCGCGCTGGACCAGTACCCCCAGATCGGCATCCCGGTCAGACCGAGCTTGACCAAGCCCGAAGTGTTTTCCAACGCGTCCACCGCCAGCAGCAACAGCGTGATCACCGCGACCAGCAGCGCAACGTGCCGGCCCCAAGACCAACCACGGCGGTCGGCTTCAGCATCGATACGCCGAGCGACCTCGAGCAGAAACACGCCGTACAGCGGCAGCAGAAAGACTGTGTCGAGCATGAAGTACAGCCAGGCCGCCAGACGCAGCGTCGCGCGGACGGGGCCCCAACTGATCAGCAACAGCCCATCCCAGGCCTGAGCGACCGAGCGCATCAGCGCCAGGTCGGACCGGCCGTGGCCGAGAAAGTCCTCGGCGCCCAGATCGCCCGGCAAGCCCAGCACGATCTGCAACACCAGCAGCGCCAACATCGCCAGCGCCAGCACCAGCAGCATCCGGCCCAGCCTGGGCGGCGGACGGCCGTAGGTCGAATCATCCGCAAGAACTGCCGGCAGCCTGGGTCGGTCCATGGTCATGTCTCCGTTGCGACGTGGACCATAGAGGCCGGCAAGGGTGTTGCCTTGCGATCAAGCAACTCAAACCTGACGGACTGTGGCGCAGCGTGGCGCAGGCGCCTCAGGTCGACCCGACCTATCGGCAGCCGCGCAAAAGCGCTGACGCTGCCGGTAAGACGGTCAGACGCTGCGCCTGAGCGCCTCGAAGAACAGCACTGACTGCAGCCGTTCGCTCAAGGTCTGCGCGCAGACCCGCGCCGCCAAGTCAGCGGCCACCGGCAACAGCGGCCGCCCGGTCGACATCGCCAGCACTTGCAGCGCACAAGCGCGCTCGAGGTAGTACAGGTCGTCATAAGCATGGTCGATGCGCTCGCCGCAGACAACCACGCCGTGGTTGGCCAGGAACACCACATCAGCGCCGTGCATCGCCCGCGCGATGCGCTCGCCTTCGGACGGATCGAGGGCCAGCCCGTTGTAATGGCCGTCGACAGCGACCCGGCCATGAAATCGCATCGCGTTCTGCGACAGGCAAGTGTCGAGCCCGCGCTCTGCCGTCAGCGTCAGCGCCGTGGCCTGCGGCATGTGGGTGTGCAGCACGCAGGCCTTGCCAGCGATGCGGTGGATGGCGGCATGGATGTGCATCGCAGTCGGCTCGACCGGGTGGCGCCCCGCCAGCGGCTGACCGTCGCCGTCGACCATCACGATGTCATCGGCACCGACCTCGCACCAAAGCAGGCCGCGCGGGTTGAGCAGAAACCGGCCTGAGCCGTCGGGCAACTCGACGCTGAAGTGGTTGCAAACGCCCTCGGACAGGCCGTGCTGCGCAGCGGCGCGCAACGCGACCGCCAAGTCGGCGCGCAAACGGCTCACCGTTGCGGAGTTGAAATCCTGTTCATGCGGATGCGCGCGGGTCATGGCGGGGAAACTCCTGGCACTGGGCCTGTCGGGTCTACGTGGGGCAACAGCGCTTTCGCCGCTTCGATGCGCAAGCGCAGTTCAACCGCGTCATTGTTCATCACCGCCAGCAAGAAGCTCTTCGGATCCAACCACAGGCCAGCGACCGCTTGGTGCTGATCCCTCGAGCGGACCACGGCGTCGAGCACCCGGGCAGGCGCAGCACTTGATGCCCCAACGACTGGCGCGCCAAAGGTCGACGGTGGCGCTGGACTCAGCCCTTGCAGCGCCAGTTCGAAGTCGGCGCTCGCGATGCTGGTCAGGCGCGACAGCAAGTTGGACTGGCCTTCGGGGTTCGGGGCGGTCTCCAACCAGGGCTCGTCGGCAAACACCGGGGCGAGCTCGGGCGCCACAAAGGCTGACCAAACGCCGCTCGCAGCCTGCAGCGCCGGCACCGCGCCGGCATGCTGCCATTGCGGCGGCAACGCGCCATCCAAGCCCGGCATCAGGCCAACGCGTTGCGGCTTGATGTCATCGAGATAACGCAGGCGCAAGGCCTCGAGAAAAGCCCAGGCTTGTGCAGCAGGCAGCGGCTGCGCAAGCGAGAACCAGAGTTGAAAACCGTCCGTGCCCGAAACCGCGATCGCAGGCGCTGGCAGGTCCAGATCGACCTGAACGCCTTGCCAGACTTTGGCCAGCGCTTGCCAATCGGCAGGCCTGGCGAGCGACAGCACCATCGCCCGCACCCGCCCGAAGCCGTCGATCAAGCGCAAATCCTCGGAAGCTGCGTCCGGGCCCCCTGGCGCCTGCACTGCGTACAGGCGGTGCAGCTCCGATGGCAGTCTGTTCATGGCGGAGTCGACGCATCGACGGGTTGAGATGTGCGCACTCTAATCGGCGCGCAGGCCACGACAATCGGCCGATGCCCATCAACGCTGCCCACCGGACCATCGCCGCAGGCGTGCACCTGGTGCCCCAGCCCTTCCGTGCCTTCGCGGTTCGCAGCGACGAGGCCCAGCACGCCTCAGAGGCGCGTGCACCTTACGGCCGGGTGCATGTCGTGCGTACCGATTTTCTCGATGCCAGTTCGCTGGCGGGCCTCGCGGCCGAAGGACGGTCGCGCGTGCAGATCGAGGCATTCTCGGACATCGACTATGCGACCACGAGCTGGTCGGCGCTGGCCTCGGCCGCGCCCCGAGTGGCTGACTGGATCGGCAGCGTGGCCGGCGCATTGCAGTTGACCGGCGTGCTGGGACCGGAGCCCGAGGGCTACCGGCGCTGTGTCGCGACCCGTATCGATTACCTCGCATGCTGCGGCGCAGGTTTTCACAACGACGTCAGCCGGCATTGGTCGCGCTGCCTGTTCTGGATCCTGGCACTGGCCGTCGATGATGTCGAGTTCGTGATGCCGCATGCCAGCGTACGCTTGGCGTTAACGCCCGGCGATCTGGTCGTTTTCGACCAGACCATGGCACACGGGCTGTGTCGACCGGCCGATGACGGGCAGGCGGTCGACACGTCGTTCGATGCCCGCGAGGGCTGTCACCAGCTCTTCCTGACCGGCGAACTGCTGCTCACCGACGCGCAATGGGCAGCCCTGGGCTCACCTTGGCTGCCAGTGGAGGCGCAGGAACGACTCGGCGCGCTCGACCTGATGGTGGCCGAGTTCGACGATCGCAGCGGCGCGATCAAGCGCCCGCGCGCGCTGCGCGACAGCATGAAGCGCAGCAGCTGCCATGTCGACACGCCATCTGGCTGACGGCGCCATCGTCGACCGGCTCAGCACTCGTGCATCGTCCCGCGAAACACTTTGAACACCGGCTTCACCTGCCCAGCCAGCAACCCGGTCGGCTGGACCGGTCGCCCAGGGCCTAGCGATCGCCGACAATCACCCATGAACGATCTCTCTGCAACCAAGACCTCTGCCGCCGCCGGCACCACGCCGAACAACATGGCTTTCAGCGGGTTGCCGCTATCGCCTGCAGCGCTGGCCAATCTGGTGTCGCTGGGCTACACCACGATGACGCCAATCCAGGCCGCGAGCCTGCCGCTGGCATTGGCCGGCCACGACCTGATCGCCCAAGCCCAGACCGGTAGCGGCAAGACCGCCGCCTTCGCGCTGGCGTTGCTGGCCCGGCTTCAGACCAAGAAGCCCGACACCCAGGCCCTGGTGCTGTGTCCGACCCGCGAGCTCGCCGACCAGGTGACGCAAGAGATCCGCCGCCTGGCCCGCTCGGAGGACAACATCAAGGCCTTGACGCTGTGCGGTGGCGTGCCGATCCGCAACCAGCTCGACAGCCTGGCACATGGCGCGCACATCGTCGTCGGAACGCCAGGGCGCATCGTTGACCACCTCGAGCGCGGCTCTTTGCCACTGGCCAGCCTGAACACGCTGGTGCTCGACGAAGCCGACCGCATGCTCGACATGGGCTTTGCCGAAGAGATCGCCGCCATCGCGGCGCAATGCCCACGCGACCGGCAAACCCTGCTGTTTTCGGCCACCTACCCGGAAGGCATCGAGCAGATCAGCCGCAGGTTCCTGCGCAACCCGCGCGAGGTCAAGCTCAGCGCTCAACCCAACGCGAACAAGATACGCCAGCGTTTCTATGAAGTCGCC
This sequence comes from Burkholderiales bacterium, assembly GCA_947448955.1. Classification (GTDB taxonomy): domain Bacteria; phylum Pseudomonadota; class Gammaproteobacteria; order Burkholderiales; family Burkholderiaceae_C; genus Pseudaquabacterium. The sequence goes on along the minus strand of CANFPU010000215.1, from coordinate 1,017 downwards.
GAGGACCAGCGCCTGCACGCGGTCGGCTTGCTGCTCAATCACTACCGGCCCGAGCGCACGCTGGCGTTTTGCAACACCAAAGCGCAATGTCGCGATTTGGTGGCCGTGCTGCAGGCCCAGGGCATCGCCGCGCTGGCGCTGCACGGTGACCTGGAACAACGCGAGCGCGACCAGGTGTTGATCCAGTTCGCCAACCGCAGCTGTCCGGTACTGGTGGCCACCGATGTGGCTGCGCGCGGGCTCGACATCAGCGGACTGGAGGCGGTGATCAACGTCGACATCACGCCAGACGCCGAGCTGCACACCCACCGGGTCGGCCGCACCGGTCGCGCGGACGCCCAAGGCTGGGCCTTCAGCCTGGCCAGCCTGGACGAAATGGGCCGGGTCGGCCGTATCGACGAGATGCAGGGCCGGGCTGGCGAGTTCCACCCGCTGACCGAGCTCACGCCCACTGGCAGCGGGCCGCTGTGCGCGCCGATGGTCACGCTGCAGATCCTGGGCGGGCGCAAAGAAAAGATCCGTCCTGGCGACGTGTTGGGCGCGCTGACCGGCAGCGCCGGGTTTGCCGCCGCGCAGATCGGCAAGATCAATGTCAACGAGTTCTCGACCTATGTGGCGGTGGCACGAGAGATCGCCGACGCAGCGCTACGAGCCCTCAACGCCGGCACGGTCAAGGGCAAGCGCGTCAAGGCGCGACCGATGGAGGGCTGAAGGCCGGGCGAGGACATGCGCTGGTGGGCGCCGCCACAGCCTTCGATACGCCTTGATGAATGTCAATCGCGACCCTCGCTGACCTTGATAGCCTGGGCTCTTGCCTAGACAAGGAGCGAGAAATGCCTGACGTGAGCACGGCCCAGAAAGACCGCCTGATGAACGATCTACGGACGGTGATCGCCGACGCCGAGGAGTTGATGCGCACGACGACCAGCGAGGTGGGCGAAGGCGCTGCAGAAGCACGCGGGCGCATGCAGCTTCGGGTCCAGCAGGCCAAGGAAAACCTGCTGCACCTGCAAGATG
>CANFPU010000214.1 GCA_947448955.1 Burkholderiales bacterium | reverse complement strand
GTGTCGCCTCAGGACAGTCCTGAGCCAGGCAGAGAACAGAGAGACTCTCGGCGCCGAAAACGGCTGAATTCGGCGGCACGGCGCTCGCAGCAGTCCTGAGGCAGGACCCACTTCCCCCTGGGAACAGGCAGAAAAAAGGGCCCAGAGAGGTCTCTGAGCCCTTGGTACTTGGTGGAGCCGGGGGGAATCGAACCCCCGTCCGCAAGCCATCACCGGCCAGTTCTACATGCTTAGCTGTCTGATTTGAGTCTCATGTGCCAGGCCGCGCAGCAGCACGCTGCCTGGTCCACCAGTCACTTGGTTCTCGTCCCATGCTGAATGACGCAGCACAGCACCAGCCAATGTGTATGACTTCGCAGCCCTTGCCTTGCGGCTCAGGCCCGGCCCATTGGCCAACCGTTGCGAAGCTCACCGGTTTTTAAGCGGCGAGGGCGTACGAGGTATCGTTCGCAGTTACTTTGTTTCCAGTGGTTTTACGAGCGAACTGGTGCTCGGCATGCCCTGAACCGACTCCGCACCCACGTCGAAGCCAGGTCGGCCCCTGGTAGTTCCAATTTTAGGCCAGTTTGAGCCATTGCAAGAGCTGAACAGGCGAAGAAAGGACATGGTCGGCGCCCCAGTCGGCCACCGGATCGTCCAGACCGAGATAACCCCAGGATGCCGCGAGCGTGACCATGCCAGCAGCGCGACCGGCCAGCACATCACGCTGGTCATCGCCGACATAGGCACAGGCGCTCGGCGCGATGCCCAGACGGCGCGCGGCCTCGAGCAAAGGCTCAGGATGCGGCTTCGCAAAAGGCGTCGTGTCTCCGGCGATGACCACGGCCGCCCGTGGCGCCAAGCCCAGGCCTGCAACGATGGGGGCAGTGAACCGCGTCGCCTTGTTGGTGACGATGCCCCAACGCCGGCCAGCAGCGTCGAGCCGGTCGAGCACCGGTCGAATGGCTTCGAACAAGTCAGTCTGATGGAGCAGTCGGTCCGCGTAGAGGTCGAGGAAGGCATCGCGCAAACCGGCAAATCGCACATCGGTAGGCTGTACGCCAAACGCCACACCCACCATGCCACGGGCGCCCGAGCCCACCATCGGCCGCAGCGCCGCATAGGGCAGCAGCGCCATTCCGCGTTCGGCACGCAAATCGTTGGCTGCACCCGCCAAATCCGGCGCACTATCGACCAACGTGCCGTCCAGGTCAAACAAGACCACGGTTTCAGCCGTCGTCATGGCGCGGACCGGCAGGCCAGCAGGTAATTCACGGATGTGTCGTCTGACAGCCAGTAATGCCCGGTGACTGGGTTGTACTGCATACCCTTAAAACCCCTGTTCGAAAGCCCGGCATCCCGGCACCAACGGGCCAATTCACTCGGGCGAATGAAACGCGAGTATTCGTGCGTGCCCTTGGGCAGCAACTTGAGCAAGTGCTCAGCGCCGACGATGGCTTGGACGAAGGCCTTGGCGCTGCGGTTGAGGGTCGAGAAAAATACCCAGCCACCGGGCTTGACCAGGTCAGCGCAGGCCCGCACCACAGAAGCGGGATCGGGCACATGCTCGAGCATCTCCATGCAAGTGACCACATCAAAGCTGGCCGGCATCTCAGCGGCCAAGGCCTCGGCCGCCACCTCGCGATAGCGCAAGCGTTCTTGCCCAGTCTCCATCGCGTGCAACTGAGCCACCCTCAAGGGTTTGGTCGACAGGTCAATGCCCAGCACATCGGCGCCGCGCGCAGCCATCGACTCGCTCAAGATGCCGCCGCCACAGCCCACATCGAGCGCCGTCTTGCCGGCCAGTCGTGCCTGCGAATCGATCCAGTCCAAACGCAACGGGTTGATCCGGTGCAAAGGACGGAATTCGCCGTCGGGATCCCACCAGTTGTGGGCAAGATCGCCAAACTTGGTCAGTTCCTGGGGGTCTGCATTCAAGGTCGTCATGCTTGCATCGTAATGGCGGCGCCGGGCCGTTGCGACGGCGGCGATGGCTGATGAAGCGCCAAGACTGCGCTGATCGCCGCCCACAAACGAAAAACCTCGCCGAAGCGAGGTCTGATAACAGCCTCGCCTTGGGCGAGACCTGCATCGCACGGCCCGAAGGCCATCGCTTGTTTACTTGGCGCGGGTACCGACGACTTCGATTTCGACGCGACGGTTCTTTGCGCGGCCTTCGGCGGTCTTGTTGTCAGCCACAGGCTGCTTTTCGCCCTTGCCTTCGGTGTAAACCCGGTTCTTCTCGATGCCCTTGCTCACCAAGTAGGCCTTGACCGCTTCTGAGCGAGCCACCGACAGCTTCTGGTTGTAAGCATCAGCGCCGACCGCGTCGGTATGACCCACCGCAATGATCACTTCCAGCGCGACGGCTTTGGTCTTGGCAACCAAGTCATCCAGCTTGGCCTTGGCTTCAGGCTTGAGCACCGACTTGTCGAAGTCGAAGAATGCATCAGCTGCAAAAGTGACTTTCTCGCTCACCGGTGCGGCGGGCGCCGGGGCCGGGGGCGGCGGTACAACGACAGGCGCCGGCGCGGGAGCAGGGGCTGGGGCGGGCGCTGGGGCGGGCGCCGGGGCAGGGGCCGGCGCAGGTGCCGGGGCAGCCTTGGGCGCTGGCGGCTTCAGCGCGCCATCACACTTCGGATCTGCTGTGGCAGGCGTCCAGTTGGCATCGCGCCAGCACAGTTCGTTGCTACCGTTCTTCCAAACGGTGCCGTCAACAGCGCGCCAGTTGTCGTTGGCCGCTGCTTGCGCGAATGCCATGACCGGCACGACGAGCGCGGCCGATGCGAAAAGCGCCGCCACTTTGTTCAATTTCTTCATGATTATCCTCTCGAGGGAAGCCGCAGGGATCTGCGAAGCGTCTAAATCGGAAGCAAGAAAGCCGGAGATGTCCCGGATGGCAAGCCATCACCACCGATCACCCATTGTGCCATAGGGACCCGAGAGGGCCGATCTTTCGGACTTGCCGGCGCCGGCGGCTGCCGCGCTGTTGCACCGCCGCGACAGCTTTGGGCCCCTTAGAATCCTGGGTTGTCGCGCCGCTTGGTTTGCGGCAGCACCTTCTCCAACGGCGCCGCCACGCCAGAACCGCATGACGCCCTTCGCCAAGGAAACACTGCCCATCAGCCTTGAAGAGGAGATGCGGCGCTCGTATCTGGATTACGCAATGAGCGTGATCGTCGGCCGAGCGCTGCCAGATGCGCGTGACGGCCTCAAGCCAGTCCACCGGCGCGTGCTGTTCGCGATGCACGAACTCAACAACGACTGGAACCGGGCCTACAAGAAGAGCGCTCGCATCGTCGGAGACGTGATCGGCAAGTACCACCCGCACGGCGACACTGCGGTGTACGACACCATTGTCCGCATGGCGCAGGATTTTTCGCTGCGCCACATGCTGGTCGATGGCCAAGGTAATTTTGGCTCGGTGGACGGCGACAACGCAGCGGCGATGCGTTACACCGAAATCCGCCTGTCCAAGATCGCCCACGAGATGCTGGCCGACATCGACAAGGAGACGGTCGACTTCGCGCCGAACTACGACGGGTCGGAGAAAGAGCCAACCGTGCTGCCGGCACGGCTGCCCAATCTGCTGGTCAATGGCTCGACTGGCATTGCGGTGGGCATGGCGACCAACATCCCGCCGCACAACCTCAACGAGATCGTCGACGCCTGCCTGCACCTGCTGAAGAACCCGCAGGCGACGATCGACGAGTTGATGGAGATCGTACCGGCACCCGACTTCCCTACGGCCGGCATCATCTACGGCGTTCAGGGCGCGCGTGAGGGTTACCGCACCGGCCGAGGCCGGGTGATCATGCGGGCCAAGTGCCACTTCGAGGACATCGACCGCGGCACCCGCCAAACCATCATCGTCGACGAGTTGCCTTACCAGGTCAATAAAAAGACGCTGCTCGAGCGCATCGCCGAGTTGGTGCACGAGAAGAAAATCGAAGGCATCAGCCACATCCAGGACGAGAGTGACAAGTCCGGCATGCGGGTGGTGATCGACTTGAAGCGTGGCGAAGTGCCCGAGGTGGTGCTCAACAATCTGTACAAGCAGACCCAGCTGCAAGACACCTTCGGCATCAACATGGTGGCGCTGATCGACGGTCAGCCACGGCTTTGCAACCTCAAGCAACTGCTCGAAGTCTTCCTAGACCACCGGCGCGAGGTCGTGACCCGGCGCACTGTGTATGCGCTGCGTCGCGCTCGTGAGCGCGGCCATGTGCTCGAGGGCCTGGCGGTCGCGCTGGCCAACATCGACGAGTTCATCGAGACCATCAAGACCTCACCGACGCCGCCAGTGGCCAAGGCCGCGTTGATGGCCAAGAGCTGGGACAGCTCGATGGTGCGCGAGATGCTGGTGCGTGCGACCGCGCAGACGCCAGGTGGTCGCGAAGCCTACCGACCAGAAGGCCTGCCGCCGAGCATGGGCCTGCAGGCCGATGGCCTCTACCGCTTGAGCGACGACCAGGCTGGCGAAATCCTGCAGATGCGACTGCAGCGCCTGACCGGTCTGGAGCAAGACAAGATCATTGGCGAGTACAAAGAGGTGATGTCCGAGATCGCCGACCTGCTCGACATCCTGGCCAAACCCGAACGCGTGACGTCGATCATCTCGGATGAGCTCAGCGCTGTGAAGCTGGAGTTCGGCCAGACCAAGTTGGGCGCGCGCCGCAGCCAGATCGAGCACAACGTGCAGGAACTCGGTACCGAGGACCTGATCACGCCGACCGACATGGTCGTCACACTCAGCCACACGGGTTACATCAAGAGCCAGCCGCTGACCGAGTACCGGGCGCAGAAGCGCGGCGGCCGTGGCAAGCAAGCGACTCAGACCAAGGACGACGACTGGATTGACCAGTTGTTCATCGCCAACACGCACGACTGGATGCTGTGCTTCAGCGACCGCGGCCGGGTCTATTGGCTGAAGGTCTGGGAGGTGCCTCAGGGCTCACGCAACTCCCGCGGCAGACCTATCGTCAACATGTTCCCACTGCAGCCGGGCGAAAAAGTCACTGTGGTGCTGCCGCTCACGGGTGAGTTCCGCACCTTCCCGGCAGACCATTTCATCTTCATGGCCACCGCGCTTGGTACGGTCAAGAAGACTGCGCTCGACGAGTTCAGTCATCCGCGCAAGAGCGGCATCATCGCAGTCGATCTGGACGAAGGCGACCACCTGATCGGCGCCGCGCTGACCGACGGCAAGCACGACGTGATGCTGTTCTCAGACAACGGCAAGGCAGTCCGATTCGACGAAGACGATGTACGCCCGCTAGGCCGTCAGGCACGCGGCGTTCGCGGCATGAACCTCGAAGACGGCCAGAGCGTGATTGCGATGCTGGTGGCCGAAGACGAAGAGCAGAGTGTGCTGACGGCGACCGAAAACGGTTTCGGCAAGCGCACCAGCATCGTCGAGTACACCCGCCACCTCAGAGGCGGCAAAGGCATGATCGCCATCGTGCAGAGCGGACGCAATGGCAAGGTGGTGGCAGCGACCTTGGTGCGACCAGCCGACGAGATCATGCTGATCACTGACCGCGGCGTGCTGGTGCGGACCCGTGTCTCGGAGATCCGGGAACTCGGCCGCGCGACCCAAGGCGTGACGTTGATCGCGCTGGACGACGGCAGCAAGCTCTCGGGCTTGCAGCGCATCGTCGAAAACGACGCCCATGACGCCCTGCAAGCCGACGCCAATGAAAGTGCCGACGGTCTGCCCGACGGGCCCGACGGGCCCGACGACCCCGACGACCCCGCACCCAATGCAGGCGAACGACCTGATTTGAACAATTCTTAAGCTGAACACCCATGACCCAAAATTTGATGAAGAACCCATCCTGGCTGGCCCGCGCAGCGCTGATCGCCGCCCTGGCGGCGATCTCGAGCATGAACCCGGCGCAAGCAGCAACCTCGCCAGCCAAGAAGGAGCTGACCCAAAAGCTGCTCAAGTTGCGACAAGGGGACTTTGAAGGCTTGGGGCAACAAATCGCCGGACAAATCGTCACGCCGGTCGGTCATCAAGCCAGTGCCTTTCTTCAGGCAAACGTGCCGCCTGAACGGCGAGACGCGGCGGCCAAGGAGATTCAGTTGGAGTTCAACAAATTCGGCAATGAAGTTGGTCCGCTGCTGGGTGAACGGGCTGTCAAACTGGCGCCCTCCGTCGTCGGTCCCGTGTTGGAGGAAAAGTTCACCGAAGAAGAGCTGAAACAGGTGATCGCGGTGTTGGAATCGCCCGGTTTTC
>CANFPU010000213.1 GCA_947448955.1 Burkholderiales bacterium | reverse complement strand
GTTTCCGGCGGGTCGGCGGCAGAGATTCGGACCCCCTACCCCCTACCGATGTGCCCGGCCTCGCAAGGCTTCAGCCAAACTTTTGGCCTCGTGGCATGCATCGCAGAGGCCCTGCTCGTTTGTTTCGTCATCCCTGCCACCTTCGGCCAGCGGGATGATGTGGTCGCGCTGCGTGGCCGCAGTGACAAAGCCTTGTCGCTGGCACTCAGCACACAATGGATTGCGTGAGAACAACGCAGCGCGCATGGCCTGCAATTTTCTTCCGGTGATGCGCTTGGTGGCCTTGGGCCGCTTCACCCAGGCATCACGCGGATGCTTGGCACACCGACCATTCAACACCGCCAGCGCGCCGCAGCATGGAAAAGTACAAGGGCGTGGTGGTGCGGATGGCATGGCGTTGTGCGCATCCAAAAACAACAAAGCCCTCCACGTGGAGGGCTCTCAACAACTTGCTGATCGCTTTACTGGCACCGCCGCCTCCTCATGGATGGGCTTGTAGTTATGCGTCTGCGCTCACAAGTTGGAACGGAATGTAGCACAGCTTTTTCAGCTGCGTCAAACTTTTCTGTTGATCAACATTCGGCGCCCATCGCGCACGTACTGCGCCAAGCCCTGCATGTTGGTGCCCAACTGCTGGCACGCACGCTTCGGCCCGCTCTTGACGATGTAGTACCAGTTCAGCGCCGCACGGTGCGGCGCTGGCAAGGCAGACACGCCCCTTGACACCGCCTGCGCATCCATCGCATCCACTGGGGGGCCGCCTGCATTGCACTCACCCGCTGAATCATTCGAGCGGTATAAGCGAAACATCGGTGAGACAGCGGGAAACCCGCGTCCATTCGCCCAAATCGCCCAATTACTCAAGCGCGAATCCATTGGCCGCTGATCCTCTTCCACAGCAAAGAAATCCACCTTCACCCGCTCAACCCTGGTTTTCATCAACATCATTTGCCCCTTTGAATTCAATTCGATCTATTCGCGCACGCCCAGCAATGCCTTGGCCGTGGGCGTCAAGTCATAGCTGCGACGACGATCACCATGTCGGTTGATCGGCTCCACCATGCCCAGCAATAGCGCATCGCCCACGGTACGATCTACGGCACGGGCTGGCCAGCGCGTCACCTCCAGCAACTCGGACCGTGACATAGGACCAAAGCGCAGAAGCTGGCGAAGGCAGTGCTGCCGGTTCATACCTTCACCCATGGGCGATTCCACTTACCCTCGCCCGCCGCAGCAAATACCTTCGTGCGGTATGCACGCCAGTGCGCAGACTTTTCGTCATCGGTGTAAGCATTGCCCAGCGCAGCCAGCGAGAACGGCAGGCCCAATGCGGCACCCTTGGCCTTCACGCCATCCTGGCTAGTCCACCACTCAGCCTCCAAGCCCAGCATCACCGGCTCCACGTGGTCCAGCCACAGCTGCTGGTTAAGCCAGGTGTGCAGACGCGGGATGAATCGGCCACCCTCTTCGCTCCAGCGGTGTGTTGGGGATTCGATCTGCGCCTCCACCGCTGCCCGCATCTTTTCCTGCAAAGCGGTATCCGGATTCAGCTTGTTCCATGCCACCCGCGCTCTCGCCTCGGAGAGGCGCTTGGGGTATATCTGCCAGATCGCATCAAAACCCGGCGCGCCCCCCTTGGGGGGTAGGGGGGTATTTGGTTCTCTGACGGTTAATGACGGATAGGGTGACATAGCTGTGTCACCCATTTCCGACACAGCTGTGTCACCCATTTCTGCTTCATTTGTCACCCATTTCCCGTTTTTACTGGGTGACGTTTTGTCACCCATTTTGTTATCCACAGGTACGTCTTTACGCACCCACACCGGGCGCTGACCTTCGGGTGTACGTGAGTCATGCGCAGCCATCCACACGGGCGAAATACGGTAGACCCGAGGAAAGCCCCGGTCCCCGCCCCTGCCACCGCCACGCGCTTCGCGCACCAGCTCCAACCAACCCATATCTACCATGTGCTTCAGCTGCCGCTGCACCGTACGCTCGCTCTGGCGCGTACGCTCAGCCAGGGTAGAAACCGCTGGGTAAATGTTGGTGCCTTCGTCGCTAGCGTTGTCGGCCAGCTTGGTTGCCAATAGCAACTCGCTCGCACTCGCACTGGGGTAATGGTCAAAGACCATCCCAACCACTTTTCCGCTCATGGGCGCACCGCCTTCATTGCATGGGGATTCACAGCGCCAAACTCCCCTGCACCATCGGCGCAGACAAAGGCTTGATATCGCGGCCAGTCACGGTGCACTTGCGCTCTTCTTCGCCGCGCACTATGCGCTTGGCAGTCACCAAGCCATGCACCCGGCCGGAGATGCTGGACATGTCCAGCCTTACGCCGTGGTCACGCTCCAGGGCCTGCTGAATCTCACGCATACTGATATCTTTGGCACCACGTTTGCAGGCTTGGCGCACTACCGTTTCCACCAGATCCATATGCGTCTTTTGTCCGTGCACGCCCAAGGCCTGCAGCGATGATGCGGATGTATTAACCATGGGAAACCTCCTCCTCGTTCAGGCGCTCCAGCTCAGCGCGGTATGCCGTACGCCAAACCTCCGCAGCTTCATGCGCTTCAGGGAATGGGCAAACGGCATCACACCCACCCCTGCGGTTGGCTGCAGCAGTCTGGGCTGCCGTTTCGATGGTGTCGCGGGAATAGATGCTCATGCCCCACCTCCAGCAATCCACACAATCAAATAAACACCACCCACCACCACCGTAATGGCTGGCGATGCCAACACCACCACAGCACCAGCGCGGCACCAGAACGGCACACTGGCATCAATGCCATGTGGCCGCTTGTCGTCATTGAAGATTTTTCCACTCATGGCTTGGCCCGGTTGTTTTGGTGGATGCTGTACACCTTGGCCGGAGGCTGGCCAAAGCGACGGCGGTATCGAGCCACCATGGCCTCGCTCAGCATGCGGGAGGCCACCTGGTCATCAGTCAGACCAGTCAGGCCATGCGCCTGTGCGTATTTGTGGACCTCAGCTATTTCGGCATCGGTCATTTGTATGGTTTCTGTCGGCATTTTGAGTAACTGAAAAGTGCATGAAAAGTTCCAAAAGATTCACTCTTGCAGGACCGTAAAGTAACTATTGAGTACCTTGGTTCTGCTGCGCGACACCCGCAGAATCAGCCTCATGGAACACACTTCGCGCACCCTCCAATACCAGCCGACGGCACAACGCCGACAGCGCCCCACCGTCATAGTTGGCCAACGACTTCAGCACATCGGCCTCCAGGTCGTTGAAACTGAGCTTCACCACATGCTTGCGGATCAACGCGGGATCGGAATACATAAAACCTCCTATGACTTATTTATGAACTGGCTGCGCCCAGCGGGCGCGTGTGCGCCGCGTGATGGCAGCGCAGCAGATATAGGGCGAGCACCCGCAGTCAACGGAGAATGGAGTTCTCACACAACCAACGCCACTGAAAGGGGCACCCATGAACTTCGAGGACGAACTGCGCGACAAAACCTTCAAAGAGGAAAATTTCGGCACGGAAAGGCGGGTTTTCGAGACGCTGATTCGCACACCCAAATCAGCCGAAATACATACGCTGCAGAAATACATCAGCCTGCTGACCGCACACCTGGAGAGCAAAGGCTTGCTCAGCACCGCCGAGCTGGACGAATTACTGTTCCAGGCCACGCGCTAGCCTCGAAACAAAGTCCACTGCAGCAGCGCGCATGCGCTGCTCCTGGTCAGCAGAAGCAAACCAACGGTCTACACCCAAGGCCAACTCTTGCCGAGCATCGAGCACATCACCACGCAGCAGCGCGAGCACAGCCATGAGCTTTTGCTCTCTATTGGCTGGAACGCCATCCATCATTTGCCGCATGGTCGGCTTGGCCGCGTACGGCCTCGCCATGGTTCGGCACTTCGCCAGCCGAGCTTTTGATGTACTACGCATGAGCGCCCCCTGCTATGGATTCGGTAGCGGGCTGGGCAGCTTCTATGCGCATAAAGGGCGGGCGCCCGCAGACAAAGGACAATGGAAAAACCACCATCCCACTTCGAGGCAAAAACATGGAGCTCCCTCCAAACTTACAAGGCATTGGCATCCCCTTTTTCACCGAAGCCGAGTGGCTTGCTGCGAAGACCGTCATGGAAGATGGACACACCTTCCACACTTCGTATCTGCAGTTCTTGGCCGTGGTAGAACAAGCCGAACGCAAGCTCAGACGGCAAGGTCAGGCGTCCATCCGCATCTATCTGCGGATGGACGAGTTCATCCCCTGGTGCCGGGCAAACGGACGCAAGATCAATCGCGAGGCTCGGTCGGATTACGCCGCCTGGAAGGCAAAAGAGGCAGATGGAGGCACTGGCAACTAGCAGCATCACTGCACCTCGCTTGCTATGGATTCAGTAGCGGGCTGGGCAGATATCGCCTGCACCGCAGTGCTGTTGCGCACATACGCCCAATCCGCATCGGGCCGCAGCTGTTCAACCGTCAAGACTCGGCCGCTTTCGCGCTCCAGGTTGATGCAAAGGCTTTCGCCAAGGCGCTGCTTCTTGGAACAGGCCTTGCGCAGATAGCCCACGCTGGTGCCACACCGGGCTGCGAATGCGGCCTGCTCCAACACGGGAAGACTGTTGAGGTACTTGAGGACTGGATTCATACACTCAAATATACCCCAGGGTATATTTTTAGTAAATACCTGCAGGTCATTTACCTTGTGGTATTGATTGAAGACAATTCCACGCTATGAAAACTGGAGCAGAAGAACACTGGCGCTTGCGATTGATCGAGCTGATCAAGCACCTTGACATCACACAACGCGGCTTTTCAGATGCCACGGGGATTGATGCTTCCTACGTCTCGCGACTTCTTTACCCACTAGGCAAAAAAGGCCGCAAGAATCTTGGCCTAACACAAATGTCAGCAATCCGAGATTGCTACAAACTACCTGCAGGCTGGTTTGATTTACCACTTGGAAACGAACTCCCCGCACCGTCGGGCACAGTCAATCTAAGAAAAATTGAGGCCAATGAGGCAACCGACGCGAGTAATGTTCTACCCGTTCGAAATGTCATATGGCCATTCAAGCTCGTGAGCTACAAGCGCCTGAATAATCTGGAGCGCCTGCTTGGAAAAAAACAGCACGCCGAGGCAATGGCAAGCATAGACGAGCACTTGGACGTACTCGTCACCAAATTTGAGCAGAAATCAAACGCCGACAAAAGGCGACTCACCAAGTAGGAGCGCACGGGTCTATCATTTCCCTGCGTCTCACAATAATCGGAGTGAATTTTGAGGATAAATTTTTTTTCCACTGGCTTTCTCTGCCTCGCAATCGTGGCTGCATCCGGCTGCTCCAAAACTTCAGATACTTCCGCCTCCGCTAAGGACGCATCCACAGTTACCGCTCAGGAACCCGTCAAAGTAGAACGAAATACGCTTCCTATTGGTAATTTTCAGCAGGGCTTCATGGACATCATCGCTTCGTACAACACCAAATATCGAAGCACCGAAAGCCCACTTAAACGATCAGCTTTAGTTTCGGAGAGATTCGCTCAATTTGAAAAATTAAAAGGCGATCCCAAAAAAATTAAAGATTGGGTCGGCACGATTGAGCATCTAACCACAACCGGTGACGGCAATGCAGCAATCAGCATCGCCCTTTCCGACAATCTGACCATCACCACACAATTTGCTGATTGGCTTGACCATCAGGACCGTACGTTGATACCCCAGACCTCACCAATTTATGCAAAGTTGGCCGACATGAAAGAAGGTGATACGGTCAAATTTTCCGGACGACTTAAGCACCCTATGGACGCCACCGAGGCCGGTCGCATGGTGGACCCAAATTTTCTTTTTGTCTTTTCCGACATTACAAAAGTTGCGGACGCCCCCAGATAGAGCGGCTTCAACATCACGACACAACCCGCGCCTGCGGGTTTTTTAATGTTTAAAAAATATACCCAGGGGTATTTACAAAATAAATACCTGTAGGTACATTAACCCCATCGCAGCAAACCTGCAGCCCGATCCCGGGCAGCGATGGCCCTTTAACAACAGAGAGTTTTGACCGCTGCGGCGACGTGGAAAGACACGTTTCTGAGCCAGGCTCGCAACCTGCGGGGACATGCAGCGCGTGCGCGGCGTGATGAGCCCTGAAAAAGCTGGACTCCAAACCAGCCCGCAGCCGTCAAAACTCTCTCGGAATTCAATCTCCCGATGGCCAGCAGCTGACACAGGCAAGCGTGAGCAGCCGCTGGTTTCCGGACGCAGCAAAGGGGGCGTGATCCCAATTGAGGCGGCAGGCCAAGAACAGCAACATGCCAAGTGACTGGCGACGCCCTGGTGGGCGCAACAACCAG
>CANFPU010000212.1 GCA_947448955.1 Burkholderiales bacterium | reverse complement strand
GTGCGCTGCTGTCAGTTGACGATCTGGGCATGTGGACCGTGGGCATGGCGGCCTCGTTCATCTCGGCTTTTTTCTGCGTGCGCTGGTTGCTGCGTTACATCTCGACCCACAGTTTCGTGATCTTCGCCTGGTACCGCATCGCCTTCGGCCTGGTGGTGTTGCTGACCTGGTGGACCGGTGCCGTTGTCTGGGCGGGTTGAATCAGCGCGGTCGGTGGAACAGCAGGTCCCAGACGCCGTGGCCGAGCTTCAAGCCGCGGACCTCGAACTTGGTCAACGGCCTGAGCTCAGGGCGCGGTGCAAAGTCTGGCGCTGTATTCTCGATGGCTGGGCAGTCTGAGAGCACTTCGAGCATCTGCTGTGCGTAATCTGCCCAATCTGTTGCGCAGTGCAGCCACGCCCCTGGCGCAAGCCGCGACGCCAGCAATTCGACGAACAAGGGTTGGATCAACCGGCGTTTGTGGTGCCGCTTCTTGTGCCAAGGGTCGGGGAAAAAGATATGCGCTCCCGCCAGCGAGCCCGGCGCCACCATCTGCTGCAGCACTTCGACGGCATCGTGCTGCACGATGCGCAGGTTGTTCAAGCCTCGGTCGCCGATCTCCCGGAGCAAGGCGCCGACGCCAGGCTCGTGCACTTCGACACCGATGAAGTCCAGGTCGGGCCTTGCCGCCGCAATCTGCGCCGTGGCCTGGCCCATGCCAAAGCCGACCTCCAGCACCCGAGGTGCCTGCCGGCCAAAGAGAGCGTCCCAATCTTGATGGACTGCCTGGTAAGGCAGCACGAATTTAGGCCCAAGTTGCTGCAAGGCCCGGACCTGGCCGCTGCCCATGCGGCCGGCTCGCAGCACAAAGCTGCGGATGGCGCGCCGGGGCCGTGCAGCGTCATCGCTGGCGGTGTTCGATGCTGGGGCTGGAGGGGCGTCAGACATGGCGGCTTCGGTGTGATCTGGTGACGGCTGCGTCACGGTCATTGAGCGCCCCAAGGCCGGCCGAAGCCGGCCGCCCTCCGTGGGGATCAAGCAAAGTGGCAAAGCCACATACGCTTGAGAGCCTGTGCCTGCCAAGTCGGACGTGGAGCGGGTGAGGGGAATCGAACCCCTGTATGAAGCTTGGGAAGCTGCCGTTCTACCATTGAACTACACCCGCATAGACCGCTATTCTAGCGTGCCGGATCCGCTTTTTTAACGCTCAGCCCGGGCCAGCACAGTGACCGCAAGGGCCACACACCGGCGCCGCGAGCGCGACGACATTGGATCACCTGTACATGGACACCACCCTGCCGCTGCTCGAATTGCTGTACTGCGGCGGGGCACCGCCGGCGCTGTCGGACGCGGGCCACGGTCGTTTCGAGTTGCATGCGCTGGGCTCGGTCGATGAGTTGCCGGCGGCGCTCGACCGACAGGCATGCGATGCCGTCGTGCTGAGCCTGTCAGAGCCCGGCGCGCTGGCGCAACTCGCGCGCTGGCCCGGGCTGTCGCGTGCCGTTCAATGCAGTGCTTTGCTGGTGGTGGCTCCTGACCCTGACACCGCCACAGTGCTGCGTTTGTTGCAGCTTGGCGTGCAGGACGTGCTGCCCCAGGCGCAGGCCAGCGCGGGCGCGTTGGCGCTGGCGTTGCGGCTGGCGGTTGAGCGCAAGCGACTTGCGGACGCCTCGCGCAGAGCCCGCAGCTCCGACTTGGCGACGGGCCTGCCCGACCGGGCCCAGTTGATGGAGCACATCAGCCAGTTGCTGGCGCTGCGCGAGCGTGAACCCGCGCCGATGGCCCTGCTGGTCTTGCGCATCGAGGGCCTGGCAGCGGTCGATGTGCGCTTGGGTGTCGAGGGCGCGCAAGTGCTCAGGCGCAAGCTGGCGGTTCGGCTCCGATCGGGTTTGCGCGCCAGCGATGTGGTGGCTTCCCTCGGGCTCGATGTGTTCGGGGTGCTGCTGTCGCGCATCGCCGATGCGGCCAGTGCTGACCGTGTCGCGGTCAAGCTGCTGCGCTCTTTGCAAAGGCCGTTCTCGGTCGGCGGCCAGGACATTGCGGTGGCGCTGGCGATGGGCGTGGCGCAGTTCCCGCTGAACGGGCTCGACGCCGAGGTGCTGTTGCGCCATGCGCTGGCGCAACTGGACCTGCGCGTCGCGGTGGGCCGATCAGGTTTGATGCCGCAACGCGGCACGCCCGCAGCCAACGACGAGTGACGTGCAGCGTCAGGCGCTCATTTCAGGATGTCGCCCAGGCACAGGTACTTGATCTCAACATAGTCGTCGATGCCTTGGTGCGAGCCTTCGCGGCCCAGGCCTGATTGCTTGACGCCACCGAAAGGCACTTCCGCGGTCGAGATCAGCCCGGTGTTGATGCCCACCATGCCGTACTCCAGCGCCTCGCCTACCCGGAAAACACGGCCGATGTCGCGGCTGTAGAAGTAGCTCGCCAGGCCGAACTCGGTGGCGTTGGCGAGCGCGATGGCCTCGGGTTCTGTTTCGAAGCGGAACACCGGCGCGACCGGTCCAAAGGTCTCTTCCTTGGCGCACAGCATCTCGGACGTCACGTTGGCCAGCACGGTGGGGGTGTAGAAGCGCTCGCCTTGTTTGGCGCCACCCACCACCAGTCGCGCGCCCTTGGCCAACGCATCCGCCACATGGCTCTCAACCTTGGCGATGGCCTGGTCGTCGATCAGAGGGCCTTGGTGGACGCCGGCCTCAAAGCCATTGCCGACCTTGAGGCCTTGCGCCTTGGCTGCGAGCTTCTCGACAAACTGGTCGTAGACGCCGGCCTGGACATAGAAGCGGTTCGCGCAGACGCAGGTCTGGCCGGCATTGCGGTATTTGCTGACCATCGCGCCTTCGACCGCCGAGTCGATGTCGGCATCGTCGAAGACGATGAACGGTGCGTTGCCACCGAGTTCGAGGCTGATCTTCTTGATCGTGTGAGCGCATTGACGTGCCAGGATTCGGCCTACCTCCGTGCTGCCGGTGAACGACAGGTGGCGCACCACGTCGCTGGAACACAGCACCTTGCCGATCTCGATCGACTGGTCGGCATCGGCGGTGATGATGTTGAGCACTCCGGCCGGCATGCCGGCGCGCTGGGCCAGTTCGCCCAAGGCCAGCGCTGACAGTGGCGTTGCCTCGGCCGGTTTGATCACGACCGTGCAGCCCGCTGCCAACGCAGGTGCGACCTTGCGGGTGATCATCGCGATCGGGAAGTTCCAGGGCGTGATCGCCGCGCAGACGCCGATCGGCTGCTTGATCACGAGGTAGCGCTTGTTGTTGTCGGTGGTCGGGATGGTCTCGCCGTAGATTCGCTTGGCTTCCTCGGCGAACCACTCAATGAAGCTGGCGCCATAGACCACTTCCCCGCGGGCTTCGGCCAGCGGCTTGCCTTGCTCCGCGGTCATGATGCGGGCTAGGTCATCAGCATGTTGGTTGATCAACGAGAACCACCGCATCAGGATGCCGGCGCGCTCTTTGGCGGTCTTGTTGCGCCATGGCCTCAACGCTTTGTCCGCCGCGACGATCGCGTTGTGGCAATCCACCGGTCCAAGATTGGCGACATCCGCGAGCTTGCCACCGGTGGCCGGATCCATGACCGCGAAGCGATGCCGCTTTGCCGCACCGCTGTTGACCCACTCACCACCGACCAGCGCATCGGACTTGAGCAGGCCGGGGTCATTGAGGCGGGCCAGCGGCGAGGTCTTGGTGTTCATGCGGTTCTCCAGGCGGGCTGGCGTCCGGCCAGCGTTCAGGCACCCACTCTAGCGCAAGCGCCCATGCGCTTTGGCTGCAGGGCGCCTGTCCTCTCGCCGGGGCTCAGGCCGGCTGGATCCGGAAGCGGCTGACCGCCTCGACCAATCGCTGCGCTTGCTGCTTGAGGCTGTCCGCGGCCGCCGCCGACTCCTCAACCAGCGCGGCGTTCTGCTGCGTCGCCTGGTCGAGTTGCGACACGGCTTGGTTGACCTGGGCGATGCCGTCGCTTTGCTCGGCAGTGGCGGTGCCGATCTCACCGACCAGCACGCTGACTTGCTGAGCCTGACCGACGATCTCGCCCATGGTCTGCTGGGCCTGGCCGACCAAGGCCGCACCACCTCGCACCGTGTCGACGCTGCCGCCGATCAAGGTCTTGATCTCGCGTGCAGCGCTCGCGCTGCGCTGCGCCAGGCTACGCACCTCGGACGCCACTACCGCAAAGCCTCGACCCTGCTCGCCAGCCCGCGCAGCCTCGACCGCTGCGTTGAGCGCGAGGATATTGGTCTGGAAAGCGATGCCGTCGATCACCCCGATGATGTCGGCGATCTTGCGCGACCGCGCGCTGATCTCCCCCATGCTCGCGACCACCTGGCCCACCAGCTCACCGCCAGCGGTGGCAACCTGGCTGGATTGGCCCGCCAGTGTGGTCGCCTGCCGGGCCGCATCGGCGTTGTTGCGCACCGTGGCATGCAACTGCTCCATGGCCGAAGCCGCTTGTTGCAGATTGGCCGCGGTGTGCTCGGTGCGTGCGCTGAGGTCGCTGTTGGCGGCGGCGATCTGTGCCGAAGCGGTGCTGACCGACTCGCCAGTGGACTTGATCTCACTCACCATCCCGGCCAGCTTCGTGATCTCGTGGCCCAGCGTGTTGGCCATGCGGCCGATCTCGTCTTGCGCATCCGACTGCACGCGGTGGCACAGGTCGCCTTGCGCCAGCGCTTCGGCGGCAGCCTGGGCGCTGGCCACGGTGCTGCGGGTGCTGCGGATGATCGCGACCAGCAGCCACGCGGCCATGGCGCTGACGGTGACCGTGCTGGCCATCAGCAGCAGCAGGAGGGTCTTTGCATGGGCGATCCGACTGCTCAGCTGCTGTGTCAGCGCCGCGAACGTCGTCTGAATCAGTTGGTACTGGGCGTCGATGTGACCGGTCATGGCGTTGAAGTAATCCAATGCGGACGCGTCCAAGCTGTTGGGGTTCAGCAGCTTGTCGCGCAACAGGCCTGTCGCAGCGTTCACTGCCTGCACAGCCGCCTGGCGCGGTGCGGCCAAGGTCGCCCCCAACTCGGGCTGGGCCTCCACGGCGTTGTCGAAAAAGCGCTCTGCGTCGTCGCTGAGTTGAGCGATCTGGCCCAGGCTGGCTTGCAGACCGGCCTGTTCGGCCGGCGTCAACGAACCGCGCTGCAGATAGGTCGCGCCCAGCGCGCGGTTCTGACCGAGTTGCTCGCTCAGCTTGGGCAAGGCGTCGACCATCGAAGCCACCAGGTAGTAGGCGCTGGCCTCGGGGTCAAGCATCAAGCCGGAGCGGTCGGACACGTCGGCCAACAAACGCAGTTGCTCGGCCACCAGCGCGTTGTGGCGCGCAAAACTGGTCGGTCCATCGACCGTCCGGCTCGCCACATCGGCCTGCAGCGCGCGCCACGAGCGCAGCACCGCGGTCCGCCGAATGTCCAGCTTGCCGCCGCGGTAGATCGCGGTGGCTGACTGCATCGCCTCCATGGCCCGGTCGAGTTCGGTGGCTCGGGTTTGTCGGGTCGTCTGCAGGCTGTCGTTGCCGCCCAGCCACTGCGCAGTGACACCGCGGTGCATCTGGGATTGCCGGATCAGCAGCAGCATGGCGCCCACGGGTGCGATGCCGGCTTGCTCATCGCTGGCCGACTGCAGTGTTTTGGCCTGCCCGAGCACGAGCAGCACCGTCGGCGGTGTGCAAAGCGCCACCGCTATGGCGGCGAGCAGCATGAATTTCTGCCAGATTTTCAGATCACGGATCAGGTGCATGGGCTTTGGCATGGTCGAGCATCCCTTCAGGCGGCCAGTCCGTTGCGCGCGCGACGTGCGCGGGCCGGGCCTGGGCTGCACCGTTCTATCGGCAGCGCCGGGACTCGACTGAAGCGCTCAACAGGCGGACGCCGCGACAGGCTGACGCCGCGACAGGCTGACGCCGCGACAGGCTGCTCAGCCGTGCCGTGCCGCCCAGCCGGAGATGATCGCGTGGAGCCGGTCAAGCCCGTCGGTCAACGCGGCGGGACCGGGCTGCAAGATCAGCGGCGACTTGACTTCGTGCAACTCGCCGTCGCGCACCGCTGGTACCCCGAGCCAGCCTGGCCGCGAGGCCACCCGCTCGGGCCTGAACTTCTTGCCACACCAGGAGCCGATGATGAGGTCGGGTGCGGCCGTCACCACCTCGAGTGGGTCGGCGACGATGCGGTCTCGCCCGAGCGAAGCCAGCGCCCGATGCGGAAAAATGTCGTCGCCGCCGGCCACGCCGACGAGTTCGCTGACCCAGCGGATCGCGCTGATCTGAGGCTCGTCCCATTCTTCGAAATACACCTTGGGTCGGCGCGGCAACCCGGCGACGGCTTGCCGAACCTGGTCCAGGTGGTCAGCCAACCGGCAAGCGTAGGCATTGGCTGCGTCCACTTCACCGACCAGCGCGCCGAGGCGCCGCACATAGCCGAGGATGCCTTCG
>CANFPU010000211.1 GCA_947448955.1 Burkholderiales bacterium | reverse complement strand
ATTTCGGACACCAGACCCGCTTCTGGAACCCCAAGATGGCACCGTTCATTTACGGTCATCGAAACAAGATTCACATCATCAACCTCGAGAAGACGCTGCCGAAATTCGAGGAGGCCATGAAGTTCGTGCGCCAGCTCAGCAGCAAGCGCGGCACGATCCTGATGGTGGGCACCAAGCGCCAAGCGCGCGATGTGATCAACATGGAGGCGCATCGCGCTGGCATGCCATTCGTCGACCAGCGCTGGCTTGGCGGCATGCTGACCAATTTCAAGACGGTCAAGGGTTCGCTGAAGAAGCTCAAGGAAATGCAGGCGACCAAGGAAGCCGGCATGGATCAGCTGAGCAAAAAGGAAAGCCTGATGTTCGATCGCGAGCTCGCGAAGCTCGAAAAAGACATTGGCGGTATTCAAGACATGGGCGCATTGCCTGACGCACTGTTCGTGATCGACGTCGGCTACCACAAGATCGCCATCGCCGAAGCCATCAAGCTGGGCATCCCGATCATCGGCGTCGTTGACACCAACCACTCGCCGCTCGGCATCGACTATGTCATCCCGGGCAACGATGACTCGGCCAAGGCTGTGGCCTTGTATGCCAAGTCGGTGGCCGATGCGGTGCTGGAAGGTCGTGCGAATTCGATGAATGAAGTTGTGACCGCTGTGGCTGCCGGTGGCGACGAATTTGTAGAGGTCAGCGAAGGCGCGTGAACCAGGTGCACTGACGTCTGCGTGGGTGGGTCTGGTTCGTGACGGGGGGTTGTTCGCCGATGGTCGGGCTGATCGCCCGCGCGCCGCCTGATCCTTGCAAGAGCGTCGCCAAGCGCTTCTTGCAAGGTAACGATTTATGAGGGCGCTCGGTTCGGGCGCTTGGTCAAGCTGGGTTGCTGCATCGCAGCCCACAGCATGGGGAGATGGAACATGGCATTGATCACTGCGAGCATGGTTGGGGAACTGCGGGCCAAGACCGACGCACCGATGATGGAGTGCAAGAAGGCGCTCACCGAGGCGGATGGCGACATGGCGCGCGCTGAGGAAATCCTGCGGGTCAAGCTTGGCAACAAGGCCGGCAAGGCGGCCTCGCGCATCACTGCTGAAGGCGTGATTGCGATCGCGGCCAATGGCACGGCTGGCGCGATGATAGAGGTCAACTGTGAGACCGACTTCGTCTCGAAGAACGATTCATTCCTGGCCTTTACGAAGCATCTCGCCGACCTGGTCGCCACGCACAAGCCAGCTGATGTGGCAGCGCTCAGCGGCTTGCCGCTGGCGCAGGAGAGTTTCGGCCCGACGGTTGAAGATGTTCGCAAAGGCCTGATTGGCAAGATCGGCGAGAACGTCGCCATTCGCCGCTTCAAGCATTTCTCTGGCGACCACAAGCTTGCGACCTATCTGCACGGGGTGCGCATCGGCGTGGTGGTGGAGTACACCGGCGATGATGTGGCGGCCAAGGATGTCGCGATGCACGTGGCAGCGATGAAGCCGGTGTCTTTGTCGCAAGCCCAGGTGCCTGCTGAACTGGTCGAAAAAGAGCGCCGGATCGCGGCTGAGAAAGCCGCCGAGGATTCTGCGGCTGCGCTCGCCGCCGGCAAGCCAGCACAGTCGCCTGAAATCGTCGCCAAGCGCGTCGAAGGCTCGGTGCAGAAGTACCTCAAGGAGGTCTCGCTGTTCAACCAACCCTTCGTCAAGAACGACAAGCAGACCGTCGAGCAGATGCTCAAGGCCATCAACACCCAGGTCGCCGGTTTTACGATGTACGTGGTCGGTGAGGGCATCGAGAAAAAGGTTGACGATTTTGCAGCTGAAGTGGCGGCGCAAGTCGCTGCAGCCAAGACTGCCTGAGTCCCTGGGAGGCGCCGTTTCAGGCCGATCGGCTTTCGGCGTAACAACCCCGCTGGCAGAACGGCGCGCGGTGACTCGCCTTCGTTCTCCGGCACTTAAACTGTTGCGTTCGTCCTAGGAGCCTCTGCATGCCCGCTTACAAGCGCATTCTTCTCAAGCTCTCGGGTGAGGCCTTGATGGGCGATGACGCCTACGGCATCAACCGTGCGACGATTGTCCGCATGGTTCGAGAAGTGCAGGAAGTGACGACGCTCGGGGTTGAGGTGGCCGTGGTGATCGGCGGCGGTAACATTTTTCGAGGTGTGGCTGGCGGGTCAGTGGGTATGGACCGTGCGACTGCCGACTACATGGGCATGCTGGCGACCGTGATGAATGCGCTGGCGCTGGCCGATACGATGCGGCTCGAAGGGATGGTGGCGCGCGTGATGTCGGCCATCAGTATCGAGCAGGTGGTCGAGCCCTACGTCAGGCCCAAGGCCTTGCAGTATCTCGAGGAAGGCAAGATCGTGATCTTCGCTGCCGGCACCGGTAATCCTTTCTTCACGACCGACACGGCAGCGGCACTGCGCGGCGCCGAGATTGGCGCCGAAGTCGTTCTGAAAGCGACCAAGGTGGACGGCGTCTACACGGCTGACCCCAAGAAGGACCCGCTCGCCACGCGTTACACCAGTGTGAGCTTTGACGAAGCCATTTCCAAGAACTTGCAGGTGCTGGACGCCACTGCTTTTGCACTGTGTCGCGACCAGAAACTGCCTATCAAGGTGTTCTCAATCTTCAAGCCCGGCGCGCTCAAGCGTGTGGTGATGGGCGAGGACGAAGGCACCCTGGTTCACGTCTGACCTTTGTTCGACCTGTCGAGAAGCACCATGACCATTGCCGACACCAAGAAGACCGCCGAGATCAAGATGGGCAAGTCCATCGAGGCGTTCAAGAGCGACATCCAGAAGATTCGAACCGGACGTGCCCATCCAGGTATTCTCGACCAGGTTCAGGTTGATTATTACGGTTCGATGTTGCCGATCAGCCAAGTGGCCAATGTCTCCTTGCTCGATGCCCGCACCATCAGTGTCCAACCCTGGGAGAAGGGGTTCGCAGCCAAGATTGAAAAAGCCATTCGCGAGAGCGATCTGGGCCTGAACCCGTCTTCGCAAGGCGACGTGATCCGTGTGCCGATGCCTGCGTTGACCGAAGAGCGCCGGCGCGACCTCACCAAGGTGGTCCGTCACGCAGCCGAGGACAGCAAGGTGGCGGTTCGCAACTTGCGCCGTGAGGCCAACGAGCAGTTGAAGAAGCTGCTCAAGGACAAGGCGGTCACTGAGGATGAAGAGCGACGTGCACAGGACGATGTGCAGAAGCTGACCGACCGCGTGATCGCAGAGATCGACCGGCTGGTGCATGGCAAGGAAGCCGAAATTTTGGCGATCTGAAGCGCCCATGTCTTTCTCGCACTGCCTGCTTGCTTCACTTCGATGACGCGCGATCTGTCCGTACCGCGCCATTTGGCCATCGTGATGGACGGCAATGGCCGCTGGGCCAAGAAGCGACATCTGCCGCGATTTTTCGGCCACAAGGCCGGCGTCGACGGACTGCTCAAGGTGATCAAGGCCTGCGCCGACCGCGGTATCGAGTACCTCACCGTGTTCGCTTTTTCCTCGGAGAATTGGAAGCGTCCCGAGGACGAGGTGTCGGGCCTGATGGGCTTGGTGCTGGTGGCGGTGACCAAGTACCTCGCCAAGCTGGCCGGTGACGGGGTTCGAATCGTCATCGTTGGCGAGCGCGATGGCTTGTCTGATCGACTGCGCGCGGCTTGGGATGAGGCCGAACAGCTGACCCAGCACAACACCCGTATCACCTTGTCGGTGGCCTTCAATTACGGGGGCCGCTGGGACTTGGTTCAGGCCTGTCAACAAGCCGTGGCGGCCGGATTGCGACCCGAGCAGATCACCGAGCAATCGATTTCAGCGTTCATGGCCATGCGCCATGCGCCTGATCCCGATCTGTTTATTCGCACTGGCGGCGAGGTCAGGATCAGTAACTTCATGCTGTGGCAGGTCGCCTATTCCGAACTCGTGTTCACCGATTGCCTCTGGCCCGATTTCGATGTGGCGGCCCTCGATGCAGCGCTGGCCACCTACGCCGGTCGCGAGCGGCGTTTTGGCGGTGTCGAGACCCGCTCGGTCGAGCCGGCGACAGGCTGACGCCACGATGCTGCGTCAGCGTGTGATTACCGCCTTGGCGCTGCTGGCGCTGTTGTTGCCAGCCCTGTGGGTCGCCAGTCCGCTACCCTTCGCTTTGCTCAGTCTGGGATTGATCAGCGCGGCCGGTTGGGAGTGGGCGAGGTTGAACGGTATCGACGCCAGCGCTGGAGCGCTGGTCACTGGTGGTTTGCTGGCCTTGCTGTGCGCAGCCAGTCTGTCCAAGCTGGCGCAGGTGGGGCAGACCTCAGGGCTTTGGTGGCTGGCCACGGCCTGTTGGTTGTTGGGCGGGGGCGGCGTGCTGGCGCGGGGACCTGCTGCTTGGTCCAAGTTGCCGAGCCTGATCCGCTGGATACTGGGCATGGCGGGGCTTTGGCTGGCCTGGCTCGCGATGGCCCAAGCGCGCAGCATCGGCACCCACTTCCTGCTCTCCGTGATGTGTGTGGTCTGGACTGCCGACATCGCCGCCTATTTCTGTGGCCGTGCTTTCGGCCGACGCAAGCTTGCGCCGACGATCAGTCCTGGCAAGAGTTGGGAAGGTGTGTGCGGCGGCGTGGCAGGGGTGCTGATGTTGGGCCTGGGATGGTTGTGGCTGGAATCGACGCTCAGTTTGGATTCGCCCAGTTTCTTCCTGCTACTGCGCCAGCGACTGGGATTGGGCGGCTTGGCGCTGTCACTGCTGCTGCTGGCTGGGCTCAGCGTGATAGGGGATTTGTTCGAGTCATTGGTCAAGCGAGCCGCTGGGGTCAAGGATTCGAGTGGTCTGCTGCCTGGTCATGGTGGCGTGCTCGACCGGGTCGACGCATTGCTGCCGGTGTTGCCGGCGGCGCTTGCGCTGATCAGCCTGTGATGTCGGTCGCGCTAGCATGGTGCAAGCCGCCGCAGCTTTGTCCGACGGCCCTCTGGGGCTGAGGTCGTACTGACATGGTTCAACGCGTTTGTATCCTCGGTGCGACCGGCTCGGTCGGTGGCAGCACGCTGGACGTGATGGCCCTGCATCCCGAGCGATACCAGGTCTTTGCACTGACGGCGCAGCACAGAATGCAGGAACTGGCCAGTCTTTGCCAGCGTTGGCGACCACGCTATGCGGTGGTCGCTACGGCGGCGCAGGCCAATGCGCTGGGGCATGACCTGGCGTCGCTGGGCTTGCGCACCGAGGTCTTGCATGGCGCCCGCGCGTTGTGCGAAATGGCCTCACATCCTGAAGTCGACAGCGTGATGGCAGCGATCGTCGGCGCTGCTGGCTTGCATCCTTGCATCGCGGCAGCGCTGGCCGGCAAGCGATTGATGCTGGCCAACAAGGAAGCGCTGGTGGTCGGCGGGCGACTGTTCATGGCCGCAGTGGCCAAGGGCGGAGCGCTGCTGTTGCCGATCGACAGCGAGCATTCAGCGATCTTCCAATGCCTGCCCGAGGACCGTGACGCTTGGGGTCGGCGAATCGCCCATATCGTCCTGACTGCCTCGGGCGGACCGTTCCGCGACCGAGACCCTGCCACTTTGCACGAGGTCACGCCTGACCAGGCCTGTGCCCACCCCAATTGGGTGATGGGGCGAAAGATTTCGGTCGATTCGGCGACGATGATGAACAAGGCGCTCGAAGTGATCGAGGCTCGATGGCTGTTCGACCTGGCACCCGAGCAGATCCGTGTCGTTCTTCACCCTCAGAGCATCATCCACTCGATGGTGGTTTGTCGTGACAACAGTGTGCTCGCCCAACTTGGTACGCCCGACATGAAGGTGCCGATCAGTGTCGGCTTGGCCTGGCCCGAGCGTGAGGCCTCAGGTGCTGATGCACTCGACTTTCTGGCAATACAGGCACTGACCTTCGAGCCAGCCGACCC
Source organism: Burkholderiales bacterium (assembly GCA_947448955.1). Classification (GTDB taxonomy): domain Bacteria; phylum Pseudomonadota; class Gammaproteobacteria; order Burkholderiales; family Burkholderiaceae_C; genus Pseudaquabacterium. Next base: position 583 of record CANFPU010000211.1, on the reverse strand, counting down.
GCGGCGCTTCCCCGGTCTGGGCTTGGCCTATGACGCCTTGCGAGGTCCGGAGGGCAGTACCACGGTGCTCAACGCTGCCAATGAGGTGGCCGTAGCGGCCTTCCTGTCCGGCCGTCTGCGCTTCACCGACATACACCGCGTCAATGCCGGCGCCGTGGCGGCCTTGGTGCCCAGCCAGGCCGATGCGGGATCTCTCGAGGACATGCTTGCGCTCGATGGACGGGCCCGTGCTTTCGCTGATGGCATGGCCAGGGAACTCGCCAGATGATCACCGTATTGGCTTTCTTGGTGACCTTGACGCTGCTGATCGTCGTGCATGAATACGGTCATTACCGTGTGGCTGTGGCCTGCGGTGTCAAGGTGCTGCGGTTTTCGATGGGATTCGGTCCTGTGATCTGGCGCCGCCAGAAATCAAGCGAACACACCGAATTCGTGCTGTCCGCGCTGCCGCTGGGCGGCTATGTGCGGATGCTAGATGAGCGCGACGGGCCTGTGGCCCCCAGTGAGGTGGGCCAGGCGTTCAACCGAAAACCGCTGTTGCACCGCGTGGCGATCGTCGCTGCCGGACCGTTGGCGAACCTGT
>CANFPU010000210.1 GCA_947448955.1 Burkholderiales bacterium | reverse complement strand
CTCGGCGTGTGGAGTTTCATCGGCCGCAAGATGACGGCCCAGGGCGGGATGGGTGGGATAGGTAGTCTGTTGTCGGCGGGCAAGAGCCGCGCCAAGCTGCACTCAGAGACCGATATCCAGGTCACCTTTGACGATGTCGCGGGCGTCGACGAGGCCAAAGCCGAGTTGCGCGAGTCGGTTGATTTTCTGAAAAACCCACAGGCCTACGGTCGGCTCGGCGCGCACATGCCCAAGGGCGTGCTGCTGGTCGGCCCGCCAGGCACCGGCAAGACCTTGTTGGCGCGGGCGATGGCGGGTGAGGCCGGCGTGCCGTTCTTCAGCATCACCGGCTCGGAGTTCGTGGAGATGTTCGTTGGGGTCGGCGCAGCGAGGGTGCGCGACCTGTTCGAACAGGCCCGAGCCTCGGCGCCCTGCATCATCTTCATCGACGAACTGGATGCGCTGGGCCGCGCCCGCAGTTTCGGTCCGATGGCCGGCGGCCATGACGAGAAAGAACAGACCTTGAACCAGCTGCTGGCCGAGATGGACGGCTTCGACGCGAGCACCGGTGTGGTGATCTTGGCTGCGACCAACCGGCCAGAAGTGCTGGACGCAGCACTGCTGCGTGCCGGTCGCTTCGACCGCCAAGTACTGGTGGACCGCCCCGACCGCAAAGGCCGTGCTGATGTGCTGCGGGTGCACTTCAAGCAGGTCAAGCTGGATGCCGATGTGGCCGCCGACGCGGTGGCCGCACTGACCCCCGGTTTTGCCGGCGCCGATCTCGCCAACCTGGTCAACGAGGCCGCACTGCTGGCAACCCGGCGCAACGCCGAAGCGGTCGCGATGACCGATTTCACCGCCGCGGTCGAGCGCATCGTCGCCGGGCTCGAAAAGCACCAGCGGGTACTGGGCGAGACCGAGCGCCGCACCGTGGCCGTGCACGAGATGGGCCATGCGCTGGTGGCGATGTGCCTGCCCGGCACCGACGCAGTGCACAAGATCTCGATCATCCCGCGCGGCGTCGGCGCACTGGGTTACACGATGCAACGACCCAGCGAAGACCGCTACCTGGCGCGCCGCAGCGAGCTGCGCAACCGACTCGCGGTCTTGCTGGGCGGGCGCGCCGCCGAGATGCTGGTGCTGGGTGAGGTCTCGACCGGTGCCGCCGACGACCTGGTGAAGGCCAGCGATATCGCCCATGACATGGTGACGCGGTGGGGTATGTCGGACGAGATCGGTCCGGTGGTCTATGACCGCGCGCCCCAGCGGTTTTTAGAAAGTCCCGACCACCTGACACCCGAGCGCGGACGCTCTGACGACACTGCGCGGCGCATCGACTGCGCCATGCGCGCGCTGGTCGACGAGGCTTTGACCCGAGCCAGCGCCGCGCTGGCGATCCGGCGCGCGCTACTGGACGAAGGCGCTGCAAGGCTGCTGATCCAAGAGACGCTGACCGAGGCCGAACTGCTGCCGCTGGCCGAGCGCGCAAGGCAGCTGGCAGCGCCCGATTGATCAGGCACGGGCTCGGACACGAAGCGACGCCCCCGGCGATCCGCCTTGTCCCTTCGATGACACCTCGACGCGGGTTTGCCGGGTTTCGCGCCGGTCCAAGCCAAGGCATGATGCGGGTACGATGAATCTTCCGCTGTCCTGGGTGACGCTCGGCCAGCGTGCCGCGCTTTGGAGCCCCACCACCCGCGGCCTGCTGTGGACCGGCGCCGCCGGGCTGATTTTCAGCCTGCTCAACGCTTTCTTGCGCTCGCTGACGCTGCAGCTGGACCCGTTTCAAACCCAGTTCCTGCGCTACTTTGCCGGCCTACTGGTGATGCTGCCAGTGATGTGGCGCCAAGGCTTTCGAGGCTATTGGCCGCGCCAGGTCGGCGGTCAGTTCACCCGTGGCGCGGTGCACACGATGGGGCTGTGCCTGTGGTTCTCTGCGCTACCCGGCATCCCACTGGCCGACATGACGGCCATCGGCTTCACCGGCCCGATCTTCATCATGATCGGCGCCTACGTGTTCTTCAAAGAGCCGATGCGTTGGTCGCGCTGGCTGGCCGTCGCGATCGGCTTCGCCGGCGTCATGATCGTCGTGTGGCCCAAACTCTCGGGCACCGGCGGGCGCTACCACTTGCTGATGCTGGCGGCAGCGCCGGTGTTTGCGGGATCGTTCCTGCTGACCAAGGCGCTGACGCGCTATGAGTCACCCGGTGTGATCGTGGCCTGGCAGTCGATCACGGTGTCGATCTTCAGCCTGCCTTTGGCGTTGCTGCATTGGCAATGGCTGGGGCCCTGGCAATGGGCAACGATCGCGCTGTGCGGCGTGCTGGGCAGCGCAGGCCACTACAGCTTGACACGCTCGTTTATATCGGCCGACATTTCGGCCACACAGTCGGCCAAGTTCCTCGACCTGGTGTGGTCGGCGGCGATGGGCTGGCTGCTTTTCAGCGATGTGCCCAGCCACTCCACGCTGGTCGGCGGCACAGTGATCTGCGCGGCAACGATCTGGGTGGCACAGCGCGAGGCGCGCACCAAAGGGCGCGAAGCCGCCGCAGCTTCAGAAGCGGGGGCTGGCTGATCGCCCGCAAGATCGAGCAAAAAATTCAAGGCGCAGCGCTAAAGTCGCGTTCTTCATCGGAAACCGAGCTGCCGTGACCACTGCCCACCCCGACCTCGTCCACGCATTGCGCGGCAACACGATCGAATCGTTCCACCGCGGCTCGATCGCCATCGTCGATGCCGACGGCTTGCTCGTGCAGTCACTCGGCGATGTGGATCGACCGATCTTCCCGCGCTCGGCCTGCAAGGTTTTACAGGCATTGCCGCTGGTAGCCAGCGGCGCCGCCGAGGCGTTGAGCCTGAGCGACGAAGAGCTGGCGCTGGCCTGTGCCTCGCATGGCGGGGAACCACGGCACACCGCGACCGCGCTGACGATGCTGGCCAAGGCCGGGCTGACCGAGGACGCGCTCGAATGCGGCGTGCAATGGCCCAGCTTTGACGGCGCACTCAAAGCGCTGGCGCGAGAAGACCGTCACCCAGGGCCGCTGAACAACAACTGCTCGGGCAAGCATTCGGGCTTCGTCTGCGTCGGCTGCATGATGGCGCGTGCCGCAGGCCACGACCCCGCCGAGTTCGTCCGCGGCTACGTCCGGCCCGACCACCCGGTGATGCGCGAGGTCAGCGCCGCATTGGCAGCGGCCACCGGCTGCGACCTGCGCAAGGCGCCAGCAGGCACCGATGGCTGCTCGATTCCGACCTTCGCGATCCCGCTGCGCCAACTAGCCCATGGCTTCGCCCGCATCGCCACCGGCGTCGGGTTGTCGCCAGACCATGCTCGAGCCGCAAAGCGGCTGCGCCAGGCAGTGGCCAACGCGCCCTACTTTGTCGCTGGCAGCGGCCGCTTCGACACCCGGGTGATGGCGCAACTGGGCGAGCGCGTGTTCTGCAAGGTCGGTGCCGAAGGCGTCTATTGCGCCGCGCTGCCCGAGGCTGGGCTGGGCGTGGCCATCAAGCTCGACGACGGCAACAACGCCCGCGCTGCGGAGGTGGTGATGGCCGCGGTGATTGAAGCGCGGGTTCGACTGCTCGACGAAGAAAGTGCCTTCATGCGGGGTTTTAGCGACCTGGCGCTGCGCAATTGGAACGGTATCGAGGTGGGCCGGCTGCGGGCCAGCGCAGGACTTCGCGAGGCACTGGCGACCTGAAATACTCGGCCCAAGCCCCGGGCGCGGGGTCATCCATCCCACCTCAGCCTGGGGGAGGTGGAGCCCGGACCGGGCCTGTCGCAGCTGGGACAAACCCGCATTGAACCGGCGTGCTAAAAACCAAGGTTTTGCGCAAATCTGCGCCGCATGTTGCCGCCTCGCCGTCCCGAGGCGGCGATGGCGACCGGACCCGAGGGACGATCCTTCTAGGCCGAGCCGACGCCGATCGCGTCTAGGGACACACAAGGAAACACCATGGACTTGAACTTCACCCCGGAAGAACTGGCCTTTCGCGCCGAAATCCGGCAATGGGTGGCCGCGAACCTACCCAAAGACATCAGCCACAAGGTGCTCAATGCGCTGCGCCTGTCGTACGACGACATGCAGCGCTGGCACAAGATCCTGGGCGCCAAAGGCTGGCTGGCCTATAACTGGCCCAAGCAGTTTGGCGGCCCTGGCTGGACCGCTGTGCAACGCCACCTGTTCGAGGAAGAGTGCGCGCTCGCCGGGTCGCCCCGAATCATGCCTTTCGGACCGGTGATGGTCGCGCCCGTGATCATGGCTTTCGGGACACCGGAGCAGCAGCAGAAATTCCTACCCGGCATCGCGTCGGGCGAAGTCTGGTGGAGCCAGGGCTATAGCGAGCCGGGGTCCGGTTCCGACCTGGCGTCACTGAAGACCCGCGCGATCAAGGACGGTGACAAGTACATCGTCAACGGCCAAAAAACCTGGACCACGATGGGCCAGTACGGCGAGTGGATCTTCTGCCTGGTCCGCACCAGTACCGAGGGCAAACCGCAAACCGGCATCAGCTTCCTGCTGATCGACATGAAGAGCCCAGGCATCACGGTGCGGCCGATCATCACGATGGACGGCGAACATGAAGTCAATGAGGTCTGGTTCGACAATGTCGAGGTGCCAGCCAACAACCTGATTGGCGAGGAAAACAAGGGCTGGACCTACGCCAAGTTCTTGCTTTCACACGAGCGCACCGGCATTGCCGACGTGAACCGTGCCAAACGCGAATTGGAGCGGGTCAAGCGCATCGCCCGCGCCGAGGGCGTCTACGACGACGCACGATTCCGCGACCAGGTCGCCGCGCTAGAGGTCGACATCGTCGCGCTGGAGATGATGGTGCTGCGGGTGCTGTCGGCCGAGAAAAGCGGCGGTCAATCGCTCGACGTCGCCGGGTTGCTCAAGATCCGCGGCAGCGAGATCCAGCAGCGCTACGCCGAATTGATGATGCTGGCCGCCGGACCGTCCGCGCTGCCGTTCCGGCACGAGGCGATGGAAGCTGGCTGGCACGGTGACTTCGAAGGCGCCGCCGAATGCGCGCCGCTGGGAGGCACTTACTTCAACATGCGGAAGACGACGATCTACGGTGGCAGCAACGAGGTTCAACGCAACATCGTCTCGCAAACATTGCTGGGAGCCTGAACATGGACTTCAACTTCACAGATGACCAGAATTCCCTGCGCGAGGCCGTGGCCCGCTGGGTTGAAAAAGGCTTCGATTTCCCGCGACGTCATGCACTGGCCAAGGCCGGCGGCAAGACCCGCGAGGTCTACAACGAACTCGCCGAGTTGGGCCTGACCGGCTTGGCGGTGCCCGAGACCCACGGTGGCATGGCCTTCGGCGCAACCGAGGCGATGGTGGTGATGGAGGAACTGGGTCGCGGCTTGGTCAACGCACCCTTCGTCGCAGCTGCACTGGTGGCGCCCACGCTGCTGTCAGCGGCGCCAGCAGCGGTGCAAGCCGCCTGGTACCCCAAGATTGCTTCGGCCGAAGCGCTGGTGGTACCCGCGCTGCAAGAGCGTGGCGCCCGCTACCAGCTTGGTCATGTGACGACCCGGGCCACGGAATCGGCTGGCCACTGGACACTCAGCGGCCACAAGACCGTGGTGCCTGCCGCTGACGAAGCCGACGCATTCATCGTCGTGGCGCGCATTGCCGGGGACGCCGATGCCCTGTCCGGCATCGGCCTGTTCCTGGTCGAAAAAGGCGCAGTGGGGGTCACGGCCACCGGCTATCCCACCCAGGACGGTGGCCGCGCTGGCGAGTTGATGTTGGCGAATGCCAGCGCCACGCTGATCAGCGCTGAGGCCTACACGCTGCTGGAGAAGGCGGTCGATGTGGGCATCGCCGCGACCTGCGCCGAGGGCGTGGGGCTGATGGACAAGCTGCTCGCGATCACAGTTGATTACATGAACACCCGCAAGCAGTTTGGCAACACACTGGCGAACTTCCAGGCGCTGCGCCACCGGATCGCCGACGTCAAGATGCAGGCCGAACTGGGCCGCTCGATGAGCTTTTTTGCCACCCTCAAGCTCGGTGATGCGCCCGACCAGCGCCGCCGCGCGATCAGCCAAGCCAAGGTGCAGCTGGGCAACAGCATGCGCTATGTCGGCCAGCAATGCACCCAGATTCACGGCGGCATTGGCGTGACCGATGAGTACATCAGCAGCCACTACTTCAAGCGCCTGACGATGCTGGAGATGGCCTACGGCGACACGATGCACCACCTGGGTGAAGTCTCGGTGCGGATGCAGGACACCGCCGGCGTCTTCGCCTGAACCACCCGGTGCAACCCAGCCACCACCGCAGAGTGGGCGCGCAAGGCGCGTAGCTGTTGGCCCGATGTTCCCAGGCGCCATCACCGACATCCCCGGGCTGAAGGTCGGTCATTACACCGACCCACGTCGCCCGACCGGCTGCACCGTGCTGCTGTGCGAGTCAGGCGTGGTGGCAGGGGTGGATGTCCGTGGCGCCGCACCCGGCACGCGGGAGACCG
>CANFPU010000209.1 GCA_947448955.1 Burkholderiales bacterium | reverse complement strand
CTTTCCTTGAACAATCAGGCCAGTGCTGGTCGAATTTTCAGTCATCGATGCGCCAAATTTTGGCGAATATCTGGCACCCAGATGGCGCCGGGTTTGCGTGGTGCGAAGCAGCAGTTCGTCTTGTCGTTGGGCAAGCGCGATCAGCACTCTCTTGCCAGCGATGCGCTCCGCCCAACAGGTCTGGCGAACCCATACAGATGGTCAGACATCGCATTACCAGCACTTTAACCGGATCAATGTGTCTATCCTTGCACAAGCTTGCAGGTTGTCATCAGAGCTTGGCGTAGGGCGGTTGCCGGGCCCTGGCCAAGGTGCAGGCATTGACCTCCGGCCTCAGACGAGTGCCTTTGAACCAGGACATGGTTCGTCCCGTTTTCGGAGGACGCCCTTCACACTGACGGGTCACACATGACCGCTACGATTCGGCTGTAAACCACGTAAACTCGGTGATCCGATGAAAACTGCAATCAACCGACTGACAATGTATGGTGCAGGCCGATGTCGAGCGATTGATGCTGATGTGGTGAGATCGGTGCTCGGTCATCAACGATTTCTTGCGATTATTTTTGCAGCCTCGAGATGCATTGAATCATTGATGTTTTAAAAGTAATTTCGAACTTGATCAGGCATGTCGAAAAACTTTCAGAAAACGCAACCATGAAAAATAAATTTTCATCGCAATTTTTGAGCCGTTCTGCGCTGGTCGGCTCTGCATTGAGTTTTGCTTTGTGTGGGCAAGCAATGGCCGCCGAAGCGGCTGGAATGGTCAAGACGCTGAAAGGGTCGGCTGAGATTGAGCGCGATGGCAAACGACTGCCTGTGTCGGTAGGGACCGAGGTGTTTCCCAAAGACCGAATCAGTACCGGCAGCCATTCTGCTGTTGGTCTGACGCTCAAGGACAACACGCAGATGTCGGCCGGCGCCAATGCGCTGCTTGAGTTGAACAAGTTTTCATTCAATGCAACGTCACACGCCGGTGAACTCGATACCTCGATCAAGCGCGGGGCGTTGTCTGTGATCTCTGGCAAGGTTGCCAAAGCCAATCCTGATGCTGTGCGTTTTAATACCGGGACGGTGACCTTGGGGGTGCGCGGCACCGAGTTCATCATTGAGGCAGGAGACGATTAATGCCAGTGATATTGAAAGGTATTTTGAGAGCCCTCGGTGTTTGGGCGCTCATGTCCTTGGGCTTGGCCCATGCTGATGGTTACTGGACGAGTGGCAATGGCGAGCCCATTCGCTCAGGCAATGGCGCTTGTGTGCGCGCCAGTTACTGGAGCCCAACGCCACCCGTGGCGGGTTGTGATCCGCTGCCCGTGCCCGTGCCCGCGCCGCCGGTGGCCGAGCCTTCACGACCCAAGCCTGCGCGGATTGTTTTGCTGCCTGATCCGAGTGGTCAGCCAGGTGCCGTCATCGTGCGCACGCCCTCGGGTGAGCAAGTGCTCAATGAGGCTTATGCGGGATTGCAAGCGAGTTCTGAGGGCATCACGCGTAGCACTGAAACTGCCGACAGTGTCGCGGCACGCTACGGTGATGTGCTGGCCGCCGCAAGTCCGCGGCCTGTGACCTTTGTGGTGCGCTTTGAGACCGGATCAGCCACCAAGTTGACGGTCGAATCGGCGGCAGTGTTCGCGCGTCTGAACGATGCACTGGTAAGTTGGCCCGCGCCTCAACTGATGGTTGTGGGTCACACGGACCGCGTCGGCACAGACGAGTCCAATGATGCGTTGTCGCTCAAGCGTGCGCAGACGGTGGCGAAATTTTTGACGGATCGGGGCATTGCAGCGGCCCGGATTGAATCGGTGGGGCGTGGCAAGCGCGAGCCGCTGGTGCCGACTGCTGATGGCGTAGCGGAGGCTGCGAACCGTCGAGTGGAAATCACGCTGCGATAAACCCACGCCTTGTTGAGGCACATTCCCCGAGTCTCGAGGCTTTTGGCTGGGCTGGCGATGGTTCGCGGAGGAAGCGCTGAATTGCCGGATGACAGGCATTGCTGGATGGCGGGCATTGCTGGATAACGGGCAGCGCTGCAGTCTATGAATCTTCTTCGTTTTTTCTAGGTTGGTTTTTGCATGTTGTCTTATTATCTGGACAAATTATCTGACTTGCTCAAAACCAGCATGACGGCACTCAAGGGGCGGCCGGTGGCGCTGGTCATCTTGCTCTGGTTGAGTTTGGGTAGCGTGGTCAGTGAGTGGCCAATGATCGACAAACCGGTGATTGTTGGTCTTTTAGAGCGGGTGACATCGGGGCCGTTCAAGGCCGGCCAGAAATTCTTGTTTGATTCCTACCAAAGTAGGATGCCGCGTATTCCCGAGTCACAGCCTGTGACAGTGGTGGCGATTGACGAAAAGAGCCTGGCTGAAATGGGCCAATGGCCTTGGCCGCGCAACCGCATGGCGGATTTGATTGACAAGATCAATGCCATGAAACCATTGGCGGTCGGCCTAGATATTTATATGCCTGAGCCCGACCAGACCTCGCCTGACAAGGTGGCTGCTAATTTGCCCGCTGGATCGCAGGCGCTCGCCGATGGCTTGAGAGCATTGCCAAGCCATGAAACACTTTTGGCAAAATCTTTGAAAGCCGCCCCAACGATTTTGGGCGCAGCAGGTTTTGATCATGCGGCGATGACCACGGCCGACCGTCTGCTGACAGCGCCGATTCAAACGCAAGGGTCAGATCCCAGAAAATTCGTCCAGCACTTTGACCAAGTCTTGGCGAGCTTGCCGCAATTGCAAGAAGCCGCCCATGGTCAGGCGCTTTTGAGCGTGGCACTGGAGCAAGGTGTCGTGCGCAGGCTGCCCTTGGTCATGGGCCTTGGCGATACGCTGGTGCCCGGCTTGGCGATGGAGATGCTTCGGGTGGCGACACAGTCAGAGGCCATCGTGGTGCACTCGGATGACCGTGGCATCAAGCAGGTTGGACTTGCTGACTTGGTCGTGCCGACGCAAGCCCATGGCGAAATTTGGTTGCATTTTGCCAAGGCCAAATCCACATCGGATCGCTATGTCTCTGCCTTGGACATCATGAATGGCAAAGCCGACCCAGAGCGATTCAAAGACAAACTGATTTTGCTTGGCCTGACCGGTGCAGGCCTCAATGATATGCGCACCACTGCGCTGGGAGAGTTGGTGCCCGGAATCGAAATTCAGGCGCAAGTGATTGAAGCCATATTCGATGGCAAATTTTTGGTTCGCCCTTTCTGGCTCAAATGGACCGAGACTGTATTCTTGTTAATATTCGGATTAATATTGATTTGGTATGTGCCACGTACTGAATCCCGTCTTGCCAAGTTTTTAGATAAGGTTCCTGGCGCCAAGGCTGCGATCGGGATGTCGCTCAACGGATTGATTTTTGCGACCGGGTTTTTGTCCTTTAGATATTATGGCTTGCTGGTCGATGCGGCTTCTATTTTTATCGTCTCATCTGCCACCTTGAGTAGTTTGATTGCGAGTGCCAAGATGGTGATGAGCAATCAGAAAAAAGCTGAATTGAAGCAGGAGCAAAAACTCAAGGAGGCAGCAGCCTATGAGGCCGGCCTGCAAGAGGGCTTGAGCAAGGCGCCCAGCACAGCGACGCCATCAGCTGCTGAAGTGCAACATACAGCACTTCAATAGCCGAAAACCCCAGCGCTGCTGGTGGGTGCCGGACCGGGCGTGCTGGACCGATGCGGATGTCAGCTCAGGATCGATGCGCCACGATGCTTTCAGCGCGGGCTAGACGCTGCGACGGCAATTTAGTCACAGGTGTTAACCCTCGATTGTCACGGACCTGACATTTTGCGCTGCATCCCTTCCATATGCTTTCGCCTAGTTCATGCCAGTTCAATTGACAGATCTGTCGGTCGTGCTGGTATTTGTCAGTTCGGCTATTTTTGACAGGAGTGTTTCATGCGTAAGATTTTGCTGGGTAGTCTGCTTGCTGCGGGTTCCGTGTCTTCCTTTGCGCAGAGCACTGTGACGGTCTATGGCGTGGCGGATGCCTTCGCGGCGATTGCCAAGGGTTCCGCGAGCGACAAGCGGATGACGGACGGTGGCAACATCGCCTCACAACTGGGTTTCCGCGGCACGGAGGACTTGGGTGATGGCTTGATCGCTCAGTACAAAATCGAAGGCGGCATCAACGTCGACACAGGCATCGGAACGATTCCTGGTCCGGGTTACGCGTTCACCCGCCAGAGCTTTGTGGGTCTCGAAAGTAAAAACTGGGGCAAGGTCAACTTGGGCCGGCAGTACACGCCGATTTTCGGTGTCACCTACACCGCCGACCCTCTGGGCAACAACGCGATCTTCAGTCCGGTGTTGCTGTGGGCGCAGACTGACGCGCAACCCGGATTGAGTGCCTGGGCGGCACGCGCGGACAACGCATTGGCCTATTCATCACCCAGCAGCCTGCCTGTCGTCGGTACCGTGATGTACGGTCCGGGCGAGGCGCCGACGGTCAACAATCTGACGAACAGCAGCGGCAATTACCTTGGCGCCAGCTTGACCTACACATCGGGTGCCTTGTGGTTAGGTTGGGGTTATCAGAACAAGAAGAGCGGTTCAGCGGCAGCGCCGGTCGCAGTGCCCACCGAATCGATTGCCCAGGTGCTGGCTGCCAAGTACACCGTCGGTCCTTTCGTCATCGGTGCCAGCTGGGGCTACCAGAGTTCCAACACCCCTGGATCGCCGAAGGCGAACCTACTCAATCTGAACTCCCAATACATCGTCGGCGCGTCGTCGTTTTACCTGAGCTACGGCTCGCGCGATGTCAGTAGCAGCGCACGCGACCAGACTGCCGTCACATTGGGCTATGACTACAACCTGAGCAAGAGCACTGCGCTCTATGCACGTCATCTGAGCCTGAGCAACAAGGGCAACAGCAACGTCTCACTGGGTGGTGTAGCCGTACTGCCCAACAGCGGCGCCAGCGTTCAGCTTACCGGTATTGGCATCACGCAGAAGTTCTGATCGCGGCGATCGCCCATCCTGAGGCCCCGAGATGCGCTCTCGGGGCTTTTTTTTGGCGTCAGCTGTGCACTGGACGCCAGACTCTTTCGACGTTCATTCCGTGGCCGGCTCGCGGGATCGGCCTGCTAGTTTGCGTAGACCGGGCATCTGCAGCACGGCGATGCGTCGGTAGTGCAGCTTGATCAAGCCTTCTCGTTCCAGTTCTTTCAGCGGCTGGCTGAGATGTTGGCGTGTGACGCCCAACATTGCGGCTAGGTCTTCTTGTGGCATCAGGATGTCGCTGGGCTCATGGGCGATGCCGTCGCGGCTGCGCCGCTGGCCGTTTGGCATGGCCAGTCGGGCCAGTAGACCCGCCAATCTGGTTCGCAAGCTCATCATCGACCGATTGGCATAGTTGACCAGCAGGCCGCGTACCCGATTGGACATCAGCCGCAGCAGCGTTTCAGCAAAGCCTGGCAGGTCACGAATGGCTTGCAGCACGAAGGCGCGAGGTATCAACAACAACAAGCTGTCGCTGCTGGCCTTGACCTCTTGGAGCGAGGCACGGGCATCAAACAATGCGGCCACGCCCACCACGGCGCCTGGGCTCAACTGGTCGATCACCAGGCGACGACCGTGGGCATCAGTCAATCCGCATTCCAGGCTGCCTTCGATCAGCATCACCAACTGGCGCACAGGGACACCCAGGCTCAGCACCTGCTCGCCACCAGGGACCGTGCGCCATTGAGCATGGGGCGCGAGGTAGGCGGCGCAGACGTCACCATGCGGCGCCAACCAGTCTGCTTTGCGCAGGATGTCAAAGGCACTGCGGTCGATTTGGCCCGGGATTGTCGGGTCCTTGACAGTCTGGTTGACACGCATTTTCATACCATAGGTTATCAAGAATGACTGCAACGCCGCGCAATACCGCGCGGTGGCAGGCGCCAGGAGAATCGTTCATGCCCCAGCCATCAGCGGCCGGTTTTGAAGGCCGCATTGGCCGCACCCGGGAGGAATCTACGCCATGGTGGCCGCCAGCGCCGCGTGCTGCTGCGGGCAGCCCGAATATCGTCGTCATCTACATGGACGACATGGGTTACTCTGACATCGGCTGTTACGGCTCCGAGATTGAGACGCCGAACATGGATGCCATTGCTGCGCGCGGTCTACGTTTCAACCATTACACCACCCATCCGATCTGCTCACCGGCTCGCGCGGCACTGTTGACGGGCTGCAATGCGCATACGGTGGCCACGGGGTGGTTGTCCAATAACAATCCGGGATTTCCTGGCTATTCCGGTGATATCCCCTTCGATGCGGCGACGCTGCCCGAGGCGCTTCGGGACGGCGGTTATGCCACCGTGGGCGTGGGTAAATGGCATAACTCCAGCAACAGTGCCGTGCCCAACGAGACTTGGCCGACTGGCCGCGGGTTCCAGCGCTGGTACGGCTTTCTGGAGGGTGAAACCAGTTATTTCTATCCAGCACGCCTGTTGCACAACAACATGGTGGTACCGATGGACGCCTATCCTGAAGGTTATTACGCCACTGACGATTTCTT
>CANFPU010000208.1 GCA_947448955.1 Burkholderiales bacterium | reverse complement strand
ATGTGACGATTGACCGCGCCGGCGTGATGGCCAGTCCGGCCTTGAGCGCCGCACTCGATGGCGGCAAGGACTACGGGTCGATCTACCACTTTAATTACACCGCGATCGACCCCAAGGTGATGGGCTTGGGCTTTCTCGCCACGCGCGACCTGATCTCTTACCTGCGCTACGGTCGTGCCGACAGCCTGGGCAACGCCAACCCCCTGGTCGGCCGCGTCAAGACCACGCTGGCCTCTGGCATCTCGCAATCTGGTCGCTATCTGCGCGACTTCCTCTGGCAGGGCTTCAACACCGACGCTTCGATGCGCCAAGTGTTTGACGGCATGCTGCCGCTGGTAGGGGGCTCGCGCAAGACTTACACCAACTACCGCTGGTCCAAGCCTGGCGACTACTCGCGTCAGCACGAGACGCACTACACGCCTGGCGACCAGTTCCCGTTCTCGTACACCACGACCACCGACCCGCTGACCAACAAGACCGACGGCTTGATGGTCAAGTGCACTGAGCTCAACCATTGCCCGAAGCTGTTCCAGTACGACAGCCCGATCGAGTTCGGCGGTGCCCGCGCTTCACTCACCGTCACCGACGGGGTCAGCAAGGACTTGCCAATCCCCGCCAACGTCCGCATGTTCTATGCACCAGGCACCTCGCACGGCCCGATCGCCCTGCCCACGGTCGCAGCCAACCAGGCCGACTACTCGGTCGACCGCGCCGTCGCCGCTACGGCGGTGTCAGCCAGCCCGGGCGCACAGGTGCCCAGCACCGCGATGTTCCGGGCGCTGCTGGTCAACCTCGAGGGGTGGGTCAAGGGCACGGCCCAGCCGCTGGACAGCAACTTCCCGTCGTTGGCGGCAGGCACGATGGCCGTGCCGGGCTCAACCGCTGCCAGCCTGGGCGCGCCCAGCCTGACGGCGATCGGTCTGGACTTCAATGGCGTGTACAACACGCTCAGCGTCAATGACGAGAGCGTGATCCCGAGCGTGCCGTCCAGCAAGTTCTACGTGGTACACCTGCCCACCACCGACGCGCAGAGCAACGACCGCGCCGGCGTCAAGATGCCCGACATCGCCGTGCCCTTGGCCACCTTCAAGGGCTACAGCCTGCGCCGCCCGGGATTCGTCGCGGGTGACCAGAATGGGCTGTCGAGTTCGCAGCTGGCGTTTGCGCTGACCACCGCCGGCAAGCAGGCCAACGACCCGCGCAAGAGTGTCCAAGAGCTCTACGGCACGCGTGCAGCCTATGTGGCTGCGGTGAATGCAGCGGTCGACAAGCTGGTCGCCGACCGCCTGCTGCTCAACGGCGCGGTGGGTGGCGTCGACGATGCAACGGCGTACAAGAACCGCGCCGTGATGCAAAGCCTGCAGCCCAACTTCTCGACCTTGCCCTGACCTGCAGCGAGGCCACATCAAGCCTTTGCCAAAGGCTTGATGCGCTTGGTACGGTCGGCCCATTCAGGCCCAAGATTTTTACCGTGACCGCCAGCTTGCAATCAAGCGGAATTTCATATTCCACAAACCCCTCTGGCCGAGAAATCATCATGGCCACCAACCCTGCTCCTCATCATCAACGGTCTCTTCGATGGGCTTGCATGCTGCCGCTGGCAGCCGTGGCTCTAGCGGGCTGCTTTGGCGGCGACGCCCCCGCAGCCAGCGTGCAAGGTATCACCAAGATTGTTTTTGACACTGCGACCAGCGAAAAAGTCACTTTTGCGGGCGCCACCTTCGGGCCCGGTGGCGCTGTCGGCACCTATGAGAAGGTCAGGGGCACAGCCTATGGGCAAATCGATCCCAATGACCCCAAAAATCAGATGATCGCCGATATCGGCCTGGCGCAGAAGAATACTGCAACAGGTCTTGTCGAATACTCTTTGGATTTCTTCATCCTCAAACCATCTGATTTGAGCAAAGGCGCGCACAAGGTTTTCTATGAAGCGCCGAACCGCGGCAGCAAGCAGTACGGCGGATTCGCCGGCATGACAGGCAACGCCAACAATCCTGGCGCCGGTGGGGCTGCCGACATCAACAACACGGCCAACTACCCGGCCTTCCTGTTGAACAAGGGCTATAGCCTGGTTTGGTCGGGCTGGGATGCTGAGCCCATGAGCTCGACCGCCACAGACTTGGTCAAGGCAGTCTTGCCACTGGCCAAGAATCCTGACGGTTCAGCCATCACCGGCCCGATGTACGAGTACATCGTCAACGACAACGCCACCACCAAATGCGCCGCGACTTACTAAAGTCCGGTCACTGTCGACACTACCAAGGCGACCTTGACCAAGCGCCAGTCGATGACCGATACACCCATCGTTGTGCCCGCGAGCGCATGGCTGTGGGGCGGGAAGAGCTCTTGCGCCACCAGCTCGACCTCTACCAGCACCAACTCGATCTCCTTTGTTGACGGCTCGGCGTTCCAGCAGAGCTGGATCTATGAGTTGACCTACACCGCCAGTGACCCCTATGTCGCGACGGTCGGCTTCGCGGCGATGCGCGATTTCGTGTCGTTCCTGAGAAATGCCAAGACCGACAGCTTCGGCACCGCCAATCCATTGGCGGGCGATGTCAAGAGCGTTGCCACCTGGACCAATTCTCAGCCGGCGCGCCTGTTCAACGATTTCGTCTGGTTGGGATTCAACCAAGCGCTGGACGGCAGCAAGGTGTTCGATGGGCACTTGAATTTCATCGGCGGCGGCAACGGTCTGGGCATCAACTATCGGTTCGCGCAGGTCGGGCGAACCGAGAGAAACCGCCAGAACCACATCGCGCAGACCGAAGGCGTGTTCCCGTTCTCGTACACCACGACGACCGACTCATTGACCGGCAAGACCGATGGGCGAAATGTCCGCTGCACGGCGACGAACACCTGCCCGAAAGTGATGAATCTCTACTCGGCCAACGAGATGTGGGTCAAAACCGGCTCGCTGCTGACCTCTCATCCCAATACCGGCGCCGATTTGGTCGAACCCGACAATGTTCGCAACTACCTGGTCTCGAGCGGGCCTCATGGCAGCGGCGCAACGAACACCACCAGCGCGCCATCGAGCAGCAACTCTCAGTACGGCTCGCAAGTCGACGCGCTGCCGCTGCACCGAGCGCTCTGGGTGGCACTGGATGAATGGATCTCCGCCGGCACGGCACCCCCGGCCAGCGCCAACCCCAGCGTTGCTGGTGGCACAGCCACGTTCGTGCCGACCACCGGCGCCTACACGGCGCTGGGTATCGGCGCGGTGGCGCAAGCCGACGTCGGCTATCCCGACATCCCAGCGACGATGAGCAAGTTCTCGGGACTGGTCACGGTGCGTAACTACTGGAACTTCGGCCCGGACTACTCGAAAGGCATCCTGGCGAATATTCCGGCGATTCCGACCGGCAATTTCTACAAGAGCGCCGTGCCGAAAACCGATGCCTACGGCAACGACGTGGCGGGCATCCGCCTGCCTGAAATCGTCGCACCTGTTGGCACCAGTTCAGGCTGGGCATTGCGCCCAGCCGCGTTTGGCGGCAAGGCCGACGGCATGGACGGTGCCGAGGGCGCCGGTCAATTTGTGCCCTTCGCCAAGGACGACGCCACCAAGGTCGCCGGTGACGCGAGGCCGTCGCTGACCGGGCTGTATGGCACCAAAGACGCCTTCGTCGCGGCCCGAGTCGCAGCGGCCAATGCCCTCAAAGCGCGCCGCCTGCTGCTCGACGTCGATGCGACCGCTTATGGGGTCAACGCAGCCAAGCCCATCACGGTGGCGCCAAATCCGTATTACCCTGGCGCCTACTCTTACTCGGCTTTCAGCCTGCCCTGATCGGCTGGCCACAGATCGCACGGCGCCCCCCTGGCCAGACCTCAGAGGCGGGTTGACGCGAAGCAAGCCATGATCAAAGCATTGACAGCGGCCACCCTCGGGTGGCTTCTTGCTGGCTGCGGCTGGCTGGACCCAGGCATTGACCATGCCTGCACCCTGTCAGGCGAACGCTTTCTCTACCAGGACGGCAAGCGGCTGGGCGAGGCAGGCGTCGCGAATTTGAAGTTCTCGCTGACGACCTACCGCTGGCGAAACAGCTATTCGATCAGCAGCGCCGAATCAATCCCGGAACAAGCCAACCCACAGGTCTTGCTCGACAAAGGCAGAAGCAATTCAGCTGAATCGGTCTATCTGCTGGACCAGACCGACGCCGCGTCGAAAGAGCGAACCGTGACCTCGCTGGTGTTGAACCTGGTCAGTGGCGACGCCAGAATTTCTCACCGACGTTGGCTACCGCCTGCCGAGTGGCGAAATTCGGACCAATACAGCTACAGCGGCCATTGCAAGCCCTTGAAATAGGCTACCAGCGACCAGCCCGTACGGGTTGACCGCAGCCGGTGACCGGCATGTAGCGTTCAACAACTCCGCAGGCAAAGTCGACGGGCATTTCGTCCGATCCGCCGATGTCGCTCGCCACCCCGGAGCGCTAGGCTCGGTCGAAACCCACCCTCAAAGGCCCACACCATGTCCGACAGCCAGCCTCCAGCAGTCCTGTTCGAGCGCCGCCCCGACCATGTCGCGCTGGTCACGCTGAACCGGCCCGCCGCCCGCAACGCGGTCAACGGCGAGGTGGCGCGTGCGCTGGACGCGATCATCAAGCAGACCGAGGCCGATGACGACATCTGGGCCGTGGTGCTGACAGGCTGCGGCTCGCAGGCTTTTTGCGCTGGCGCCGACCTCAAAGAGGTCTCGGCCGGACGCAGCAAAGACCTCTGGACCGAGGGCGGCGGATTTGCCGGCTTTGTGTTTGCCGAACGCAGCAAGCCCTGGATCGCCGCGGTCAACGGCCCGGCGCTGGCCGGCGGCACCGAGATCGTGCTGGCCTGCGACCTGGTCGTCGCGGTGCCTGGTGCGAGCTTCGGGCTGCCCGAGGTCAAGCGTGCGCTGACGGCTGCGGCCGGTGGGCTGTTCCGCCTGCCGCGCGTGCTGCCGCGCCAGATCGCGCTCGAGATGATCCTGACCGGTGAGCCGATCAGCGCAGAGCGGGCGAACCAGCTGGGCATGGTCAATCGCATGGTGCCGTCAGATCGCTTGCTGGACGAGGCGATGGCGCTGGCCGCAAGAATCACCGTCAACGCCCCGGTCGCGGTGCGCGAGAGCTTGCGTGTGGCACGCCGCGCCAACGACCTGCCAGATGCCGAGCTGCGAGCGATGACCGAGCAGTCGTCGCTCAGGGTGCGGGCGAGCGAAGACTTCAGGGAGGGCCCACTGGCCTTCATCGAGAAGCGTGCGCCGAAATGGACGGGTCGCTGAAGCGCTGAGCCAGCGGCGACCTCGTCGCGGTCGCGTTCAGCCGATCAAGCGGCCACGCCGGTCGGCGAGTGAACCTCCAATCGGTCTGGCGACAGGTAGGCCCGCCGATAGGCCTCGAACAGCATGCTGTCGGCCGCCTCGATGCGCTGCTGCTCCGCGACCGACTGCTGGGCCAGCACAGCGAAGCGCGCGGCTTGCGCTTCGGTCCAGGGCAGCGCCAGCAACTGTGCCCGAGTCTGTACCGACTGCGCGCGGATGAAGCGCACATAAGAGCCGTCGTGACCTGTCAACATGGCCTGCAGCACCCTCGCCGATGGCAACTCGGCAGGCTGGTCCAGCACCGCGCTGGCAGCTGCCAGCGCATCACCGTAGGCCGTACCGCCATGGGCAGCGTCCATCGACGCGGCGATGGGCTCGCATTCGGACAGCAACTGCGCGGCCCAATCGGTCAACACCACAGACTGGCCATCGCGCTCGAGTTGCAGGCCGGGCTCGCGACCACGCGCTGCCGCGAGCTGCTGGTTGCGCGCCAGCGCAGCGATCTCATCGGGCGTGTCGGGCGGGCTGTCAGCCAGCAAGCAATGCAACAAGAAAATGTCGATGAAACGGGTGGTGGCCGCAGCGATGCCCACGGGCTCGAATGGGTCGAGATCCATACAGCGCACCTCGATGTACTCGACGCCACGCTCACGCAGCGCATGCAGCGGGCGCTCGCCCGGGTAGATTACCCGTTTGGGGCGGATCAAGCCGTAGAACTCGTTCTCGATTTGCAACAGGCTGGTCGAGAGCTGGTTGTAGTCGCCACCCGGGTTACGGATACCCACCGCTTCGTAAGGCGGGTAAGGCCGGATCATCGCCTCGTGCAGCGAGTCGGCGTAGCGTTCCAGGCTGTTGTAACTCACCGCTAACGAGGCCTGCGCGTCGCTCTGGTAGCCCAGTCGGCCCATGCGCAGCGAGGTGCCGTAAGGCATGTGCAGCGTGCCGCCGCGCAGCGGCTGCAGTTCGTGCTGACGGCCGGCGACGAAGTCGCCGCACACCGCCGGCGAAGCGCCGAACAGGTACAGCAACACAAAGGCATGGCGTCTGAAATTGCGGATCAGCGAGAAATGCTCGTCGTTTCGCAGGCCCGGCATCGACCAGTTGTAGTGAATGCCGGAGATGGTCTGCATGCGCCGGCCATAGCGGTGGCCCAGGCCCATGCGGTAGACGCTCTTGGCACGGCCGACATTGCTGGATCCAT
>CANFPU010000207.1 GCA_947448955.1 Burkholderiales bacterium | reverse complement strand
TCCAGCCCGAGCAGGCGCGGGCGCCGCAGCGACGTTTTGGGCGTTGGGCACCGGAAAGGCCATGCCTTGACCATTTTCGCGGGCGTAAATCGCCACCACATGGTCGATCGGCACCGCGATTTCGCGCGGCACCCCCCCGAAACGGGCTTTGAACTCCAGAAATTCGTTGCCCAGGCTCAGACCGCTGGTGGCTTCGAAACCGACGTTGAGCACGATCTCGTTGTTCTTGACGTACTCCATCGGTACCTGGACGCCCTCGGTGACGAACACAGCCACATAAGGCGTGAATCCGTTATCGGTGCACCATTCATGCAGCGCGCGAATCAAGTAAGGGCGGGTCGAGCTACCTTGCTCGTCCGGAGCGGCCGGTTTGGTCATCGTGCAATCCTACTTGCGCATTACTTTCTCGGACGGGGTCAGCGCCTCGATGTAGGCCGGGCGCGAGAAGATGCGTTCAGCGTACTTGAGCAACGGCGCAGCGTTCTTCGACAGATCGATTCCGTAGTAGTCCAGGCGCCAAAGTAGTGGAGCGATGGCGACATCGAGCATCGAGAAATCGTCACCCAGCATGTACTTGTTCTTCAGGAAAATCGGCGCGAGTTGGGTCAGGCGCTCACGGATTTGGGAGCGCGCCTTCTCGAGCTGCTTTTCATTCGACTTGGTGCCGCTGCGACCTTCGAGCAGGTTGACCTGCGCAAACAGCTCTTTTTCGAAATTGAACAGAAACAGCCGCACCCTGGCGCGTGCCACCGGGTCGCCGGGCATCAGCTGCGGATGCGGAAAACGCTCGTCGATGTACTCGTTGATGATGTGCGATTCGTAAAGGATCAGATCGCGTTCGACCAGAATTGGCACCTCGTTGTACGGGTTCATCAGCGCGATGTCTTCGGGCTTTGCGAACAGGTCCACATCGCGGATCTCGAAGTCCATGCCTTTCTCGAACAGCACGAAGCGGCAACGGTGCGAGTAGGGGCAGGTGGTTCCGGAATAAAGCACCATCATGGCGGTGGACTCCCAAATGAGCGTGTACTTGAGCGGATTCTTGAGCGAGGAGCTCAAAAAACAATGCGCGCAGCGGACCTGGGTTGGCTACCGCTGCGCGCTCGGTCCGGTCATCGAGCCGGACCACAGGACTGGCACTACTTGATGTCTTTCCAGTATGACGCGTTCAGGCGCCAGGCGATCACCGTGAAGATTGACAGGAACAACAGCACCCACACACCCAGACGTACGCGCTGATTCTGGCCAGGCTCGCCCATCCACTGCAGGTAGGCCACCAGATCGGCCATCGCAATGTCGTAATCACCCTTGCTCAGACTACCCGGCTTGGTCTGCTCGAAGCCCTTGAACACATGGGTGGTCTTGGCCGGATCGTGCGGATCCTTCATTTCAGTGTAGACCGCGCGCTGCTCTCCTTGCAGCTGCCACAGCACATGCGGCATACCCACCGAGGGAAAGACCAGATTGTTCCAGCCGGTTGGGCGGGTCTCGTCGCGATAGAAGCCGCGCAGATAGGTGTAGAGGTAATCGGCGCCAGAGCCGTTAGAGCCAGCACGCGAGCGTGCAATCACGCTGAGGTCTGGCGGCTGCGCGCCGAACCATTCCTTGGCATCCTTGGCGGCAAGCGAAACCGTCATCAGATCACCGACTTTTTCGCTGGCGAACAGCAAATTCTTCTTGATCTGGTCGTCAGTCAAATCGAGGTCGCGCATGCGGTTGTAGCGCATGTAAGCCGCCGAATGACAGTTCAGGCAGTAGTTGACAAACAGCTTGGCGCCGTTTTGCAGAGCCGCCATGTCGGTGATGCGCTCCTTGGGAAACTTGTCCCAGGCTGGGCCGTCGGTGTTGGCCAGTGCCGAAGTCGAGAGCCCAGACAGGCCCGCAAAGATCGCGAGCACTGTCAGCAGGCTTGCAAGTATTCTGTTCATGTCGAGCGCTCCTGCTTCAATGGGCCGCAAAGTTGACGCGATCAGGCACTTGCTTGAAAGTGCCGATCGTGCTCCACCAAGGCATCAGCAGGAAAAAGCCGAAGTAGAACAAGGTGCCGATCTGAGCCACCAAGGTGCCAGTTTCAGAGGGCGGCTGGATGCCGAGATAACCCAGCACTCCGAAGAACAAGACGAAGATACCGTACAGCGCTTTGTGCCAACTTGGCCGGTAACGGATCGACTTGACCGGGCTGTTGTCGAGCCAGGGCAGGAAAAACAGAATGACCACGGCCGCACCCATCACCACGACGCCCCAGAATTTGGCATCGAAGGTCTTCAACAGCGCGATGCCGACGATCACGCTGACCGCGATGGCAATTCTCGACTTCCCTTTGACGCCCAGCAGCGAGATCAGGCCCGCTATGCCGGCCAGGCCGCTCAGCACGTTGACCATGCCGTCGTTGGTGGCGCGCAGCATCGAGTAGAACGGCGTGAAGTACCAGACCGGCGCAATGTGGGCGGGGGTCTTGAGCGGATCGGCCGGGATGAAATTGTTGTACTCGAGGAAATACCCACCCAGTTCAGGACCGAAAAAGACGATCGTGCAGAACACCATCAAGAACATCGTCGCCGCGAAGATGTCATGCACCGAGTAGTAAGGGTGGAAAGGGATGCCGTCAAGCGGAATGCCCTTGGTGTCCTTTTTGGCCTTGATTTCGACGCCGTCGGGGTTGTTCGACCCCACTTCGTGCAAAGCAATGATGTGCGCGACCACCAGGCCCAGCAGCACCAATGGCACGGCGATGACGTGGAAACTGAAGAACCGGTTCAGTGTGGCGTCGCCCACCACATAGTCGCCGCGGATCAGCAGCGCCAAGTCCGGCCCGATGAAGGGCACGGCAGCGAACAGGTTAACGATCACCTGCGCGCCCCAGTAGCTCATCTGACCCCAGGGCAGCAGGTAGCCCATGAATGCTTCGGCCATCAGCGCCAAGAAGATCGCGCAACCGAAGATCCAAACCAGTTCGCGCGGCTTGCGGTAGCTGCCGTAAATGAGCCCGCGGTACATGTGCAGATAGACCAAGACGAAGAATGCCGAGGCGCCGGTCGAGTGCATGTAGCGGATCAGCCAGCCCCAGGGCACGTCGCGCATGATGTACTCGACTGATGCGAAAGCCGTGCCCGCATCGGGCTTGTAGTGCATCGTCAGGAAGATGCCGGTGACGATCTGGATCACCAACACCAGCAGCGACAAAGACCCAAAGATGTAGAAAAAGTTGAAATTCTTCGGAGCGTAATACTCCGACATGTGGTCCTTGAACAACTGCGTGGCCGGGAACCGGTTGTCCACCCAGTTCATGAGCTTCACGCCCACTGACGCATCGGCCGGAGCCGTCTTGAAATCTGCCATGTCGACCTCTGTGCTTGGGTTGGGGCTCAGGCCTTCTTGTCCTCGCCGATCAGCAGACGCGTATCGGTGAGAAACATGTGAGGCGGCACTTCAAGGTTGTCGGGTGCGGGCTTGTTTTTGAAGACGCGGCCCGCGATGTCGAAGGTGGAACCGTGGCAGGGGCAGAGAAACCCACCCAGCCAATCGTCAGGCAACGAGGGCTGCGCGCCAGGCGCCAGCTTGTCACTGGGCGAGCAACCCAGGTGCGAGCAAATGCCCACCGCCACCAGGAACTCGGGCTTGATCGAGCGGTGCTCGTTGCGTGCATAGGACGGCGTGAGTTCATCCGCCTTGCGCTGCGACTTGGGGTCGGCAAGCTGCCCATCGAGCTTTTTCAGACCTTCAAGCTGCTCAGGCGTTCGGCGCAGGATCCACACCGGTTTTCCACGCCACTCAACGGTCATCTTCTCGCCGGGTTTGAGGCCGCTGATGTCAGCTTCAACGGCGGCGCCAGCTGCCTTGGCACGTTCGGACGGGGTGATGCTGCTGACGAAGGGCACGGCTACGGAAGCCGCACCGATGGCGCCGGCACCAGCCGTGATCGCCACCCAGGTGCGTCGGCCTTGGTCGACGGTGCTGTCACTCATGGGAATCC
Organism: Burkholderiales bacterium; assembly: GCA_947448955.1. Lineage (GTDB taxonomy): Bacteria > Pseudomonadota > Gammaproteobacteria > Burkholderiales > Burkholderiaceae_C > Pseudaquabacterium. The sequence goes on along the minus strand of CANFPU010000207.1, from coordinate 2,561 downwards.
TCTTCTAAAGCGCCCGCTGCGGACTGCTACGGGTTGCTAAGGGCTGCAAATGTTCTAAGGGTCAACCCGCCATTCTAGCGGACGCCGTGCACCAGCATTTCAGGGGCTGCGCATTGCACTGTAGCCACCGATACTGAGTTTCAGCCCAGGCACAACCATCGCCCGGCGCGCAATCAGGGAGGTGCAGAGATGGGTTTTGCGAGCGAATTCAGGGCGTTTGCGATCAAAGGCAACGTCGTCGACCTGGCGGTCGGCGTGATCATCGGTGCGGCCTTCGGCAAGATCGTCGACTCGGTGGTCAAGGACTTGATCATGCCGGTGGTCAATCTGGTTGGCGGCGGGCAGATCGACTTCTCAAACAAGTACTGGGTGCTGTCGGGCCAGGTGCCGGTGGGCGCCGCGCTGGCCGAAGCACAAAAGCTGGGCAATGTGTTTGCCTATGGCAACTTCATCACCATCGCGATCAACTTCGGGATCCTGGCCTTGGTGATTTTCATGATGATCAAGCAGGTCAACCGCCTCAGGCAAGAGCCGGCGCAAGCAGCGACGGTCACGCCAGCGCCGACGCCAGAAGATGTGCTGTTGCTGCGAGAAATCCGCGACAGGCTGAGCCCGAGCCCACTGGCGGACAACGGGCTCACGCGCCAAGGCTAAGGCCGGCTGTTTGCGGCCCAACGCCAGCCAAGCGCCTGGCCATGCGCAGCGCTGCGATCAAGCTGCTCGCGTCGGCGCGGCCACTGCCGGCGATGTCAAACGCTGTGCCGTGGTCCGGGCTGGTGCGGACAAATGGCAGGCCCAGCGTGACGTTGACACCCTCGGCAACCCCCAGATACTTCACCGGGATCAGGCCGTGGTCGTGGGTCATCGCCACCACCAGGTCGAACTCACCCGGGTGGCCGCGCACGTCCCGTGCGCGCATGAACACCGTGTCAGGCGCGAACGGGCCTTGCGCGTCGATGCCCTCAGCGCGCGCCGCAGCGACCGCCGGCGCGATGAAGCGAAGTTCCTCATCGCCGAACAAGCCGCCCTCACCAGCATGCGGATTGAGTCCAGCCACGGCGATGCGCGGCGCGACCTGACCCCAGGCCGCGGCGCTGCGGTGGGCAATGCGAATTGTCTGCAGCACGGCGTCGAAATCGAGCATCTCGATGGCCCGACGCAACGCCACATGGATGGTGACCAGCACCACCCGCAGTTCGTCATTCGCCAGCATCATGCGCACCGGCGCGCCGCCGGCCGCCGCCTGAAGCATCTCGGTATGGCCGGGGAAGTGCACGCCCGCCGCGGCCAGCGCCTCTTTGTGGATCGGCGCGGTGACGATCGCCGCGACCTCGCCCCGTAACGCCAGCGCCGCGGCAGCCTCAATGCAATGCGCAGCGGCGCGGCCGGCATCCGCCTGCACCTGGCCCATCGGCAGATCGACCAGTTCGGCCCGGCCGACCTGCTGCAAGCCTGGCGGCTGCCACACCGGGATGCAATCAGGTGGCGCCAGCATGGCGTCGGCGGGGGCGTCGAGGCGCGCCACCGGCAGCAGCAGACCGCAATGCACCACCGCGCGACGCATCACCGCGACGTCGCCAATGACCAGCGCTGCGCCGGTCGCGCGGGCAGCGACGGCACGGGCGATGGTCTCGGGGCCGATGCCGCAAGAGTCGCCCATCGTCAGCGCCAGCAAGGATGGGTTTGTGGTCAAGGTCATGGCAGGTGCCAATGTGGATGAAAGCCTAGCAGCAGGATACGGCTGAGGCATGGGGTCTGTGCTCTCATGCTGGATTGTCGATCTCGATGAATCGATGCTGCAGCCCGAAATGCGCCGCCAGGTGTTCACCAACCGCTGGGGCACCATAGCGCTCGGTGGCATGGTGGCCACAAGCCAGGAAAGCCACCCCCGTCTCGCGGGCGATATGGGCTTGCGGCTCGGACACTTCACCGGTGACGAAGGCATCGGCGCCGGCAGCGATCGCCGACTCGAAATAGCCCTGGGCACCGCCAGTGCACCAGGCCACGCGCCGCAGCGTCCTGCCATCGCCAGGCAACAACAGCGGTGCTCGATCCAGCGCCTTGCCCACCTGAGCCGCCAAGCCTTGCGCGTCGACCCCACCGGCCACAGCGCCGATGAAGCCAAGATCCTGCTCACCGAATCTGCCATCGGCCAGCAGCCCGAGCCGCCGGCCGAGCTGGGCGTTGTTGCCGAGTTCAGCATGAGCATCCAGCGGCAGGTGGTAGGCATACAGGTTGATGCCGTGGGCCAACAGCAGCGCCAAACGCTGGCGCAACCAGCCGGTGATACGGCCATCCTGGCCACGCCAGAACAGCCCATGGTGTACCAGCAGCGCATCCGCGCCATCCGCCACCGCCGCCTCGATCAAGGCCAGGCTCGCGGTCACACCCGACACCAAGCGCAGCACCTCGGGCCTGCCTTCAACCTGGAGACCGTTCGGCCCATAATCCTTGAATTGGTCCACCGCTAGCAGCGCCGCTAGGTGCGATTCGACCTCCCCGCGCAGGGCCATCTTGCCCACCTTTCTGTTCATTCCCGACGCCATCGATGCGAAGACTCT
>CANFPU010000206.1 GCA_947448955.1 Burkholderiales bacterium | reverse complement strand
GTTGTTGCCCGGCAACGTCGCCCAGGTGATGCTGGGTGAGACCGCCACCCCAGAAGCCGTCGCCGCGCTGGAGCGCAAACTCGGTTTGGACCGGCCGGCGCCGCAGCGCTATGCACGCTGGGTGTCTGGCTTGGCGTCAGGCCAGACGGCCAACAGCATCTCCTATGACACGCCGACGGCCGAGCTGATTGCCGAGCGGCTTCGAGTGACGCTGCCGTTGGCCGCGTTGGCGATGGGGCTGACCACCTTGTTGGCGCTGTCGCTGGGCATTTTTGCCGCGTCGCGCCACCACCGGCTCGGCGATGTGGGTGTCATGGCGGCGAGCCAGATCGGTATCGCGATCCCGAGCTTCTGGTTCGCGATCTTGCTGATCCTGTTGTTCGCGGTCAAGCTGCAGTGGGTCAGCGCGGGCGGTTTTCCGGGCTGGCACGTCGACGACGGCGGCGGGTTTTGGCCGGGCCTGCGGGCGCTGCTGCTGCCGGCTGTCTCGCTTGCGCTGGTGCAGGCGGCGATCCTGGCCCGCGTCACGCGGTCGTCGGTGCTCGAGGTGATGCGTGAGGATTTCGTGCGCACCGCGCGCGCCAAGGGCCTGACGCGGCGGGCCACGCTGTGGAAACATGTGCTGCGCAACGCCATGATCCCGGTGCTGACGGTCATGGGCTTGCAGTTCGCCAACCTGCTTGCCGGCACCATCGTGGTCGAGAACGTTTTCGTGCTGCCGGGGATCGGCCGGCTGGTGTTCCAGGCCATCGCCAACCGCGACCTGGTCGTGGTGCGCGACGTGGTGATGTGGTTGGTGGCGGGTGTCGTGGCGGTGAATTTTTTGGTCGACCTGCTGTACGCGCTGGTTGACCCCCGTCTGAAGGCTGGCGATGCCTGAATTGAGCTCTGCGGCGTCTGCTGGGTTTGTCAGCCGCGCGTTGCGCCACCCCAGCTTTGCCATCGGCGCCACGCTCAGCGCGCTGCTGCTGCTGGCTGCAGTGGTCTCGCTGGGTTGGTCGCCTTACCCGCCTGCCGACATCGACATCCCGGCCAAGCTGCAGCCGCCCTCGGCGGCGCATTGGCTCGGCACCGACAGCCTGGGGCGCGACGTGGCGTCCCAGTTGCTGGTCGGTGCGCAGAGCGCGATCGTCGTCGGCGTGGTGGCGGTGGGCATAGGACTGGGCGCCGGCCTGTTGCTGGGATGTTTGGCGGCAGCGCAGCGTGGTTGGGTTGAGGAACTGGTGATGCGCGCGGCCGATTTCACCTTTGCTTTTCCGGCGCTGCTGTCGGCCATCATGCTGGGCGCGATCTACGGACCCGGCCTGTTGACCGGCATTTTGGCGATCGGGATTTTCAACATCCCGGTTTTCGCCCGCATCAGCCGCGGCGCCGCCAACGCAGTGTGGTCACGAGAGTATGTGCTGGCAGCCCGCGCGGCTGGACTTGGGCCCTGGCGCATCACCTGGGCCCATGTGCTGCCCAACATCGCCAGCGTGCTGATCGTGCAGGCGACGATCTCGTTCGCCACCGCGATCTTGGCCGAAGCCGCGCTGAGCTACCTCGGCTTGGGCACGCAGCCGCCACAGCCGAGCTGGGGTCGCATGCTCAACGAGGCCCAGACCTTGTTGTTTCAAGCCCCGATGCTTGCGGTCTACCCCGGGCTGGCGATTGCGCTGTCGGTGTTGGGGCTGAACCTGATGGGTGACGGGCTGCGCGATCTGCTTGACCCCAGGTTGGCGCGCCGCCGCTAGCAGCTGAATTTTCCAAGCTTCGGCGTACAATCTTCGGTTCGGTGCGTGGCGCCGCCGCCACAGCGGCGCTTCTGGACAGTCGACCTGCAATCTGGCGCCGGCTTCTCGCGCTGTACCCGGTTTGCTCACGTGGGTCCTGTTGTTCGCTCCACAGGTGTCCGTGACCGGTTTGCTGTCCGCCAGGGCAACAGACTGTCCGCCTTTCGCCATGAGGTGGGATGACCCGGGCGACCCAACGCCTGTGGTTTGCTGCCCCGGCGGCAAGCTGCAATGTTTTTCATGCCGGTGTTTTGCTGCCGCCGAGGCGGTAGCCACCCGAGGATTCAAGCAGGAGACCTGTGCCTATGGCCAAGGAAGAACTGATCGAGATGCAGGGCAAGGTCACCGAGGTCCTGCCCGACTCGCGTTATCGCGTCACACTGGACAACGGCCATGTGCTGATCGCCTACACCTCCGGCAAGATGCGCAAGCACCATATCCGCATCCTGGCTGGCGACGCCGTCTCGCTCGAGCTGTCGGCCTACGACCTGACCAAGGGCCGCATCACCTTCCGCCACATCGAACGCCGCGGTCCCGGCCCGGGCCCGGGCGAGCAGCGACGCTGAAGCCTGGTCCGATGGCAAGCCGCACAATCCGGCGATGCCCTCCAATGTTGAAATCAAGGCTCGTATTGGCAGCGTCGACGCGCTGCTGCCGCTGGCGCGCTCGATCAGCGACGGCGCCCCGCCTGAGCTGATCCTGCAGGATGACAGTTTTTTCGATGTGCCGAACGGCCGGCTCAAGCTGCGCGTGTTCGGCGACGGCTCGGGCGAACTGATCCACTACGACCGCTCGAACGCCGACGGTCCCAAGCTTTCGGAATACTGCCTGGTGCCGGTGCCAGACCCGGCCAGTCTGCGTGACGCACTGACACGTGCCTGCGGCCTGCTGGGCCGGGTGCGCAAGCGGCGTTTGCTGCTGCGGGTTGGGGCGACCCGTGTTCACCTCGATCGGGTGGAGGGGCTCGGCGACTTTCTGGAACTCGAAGTCGTGCTTCGCGAAGGCCAGACCGAGGCCGAGGGCAGCGCGATCGCACGGGATTTGATGCGCCGGTTGGACGTGGTGCCTGGGCAACTTCTCAGCGGCGCATACCTCGACCTTCAGCGCGCATCCTGCGGTGCCGGATGACCCGCCTGCCCCTGCTCGCAGTGGACGGTCTGCGTGTCACGCTGGCCACCCCGCGCGGACCGGTGCAGGCCTTGCGCGGGGTGTCCTTTGCGATCGACCGCGGCCAGACGCTGGGGCTGATCGGCGAATCGGGCTGCGGCAAGAGCCTCACCGCGTTGGCGTTGATGGGTCTGCTGCCCGAGGGCGCGCAGGTCACGGGCTCGCTGCGCCTGAACGGTCGTGAGCTGCTGGACCAGCCCGAGGCCGATTGGTGCTGTCTGCGCGGCAACCGGCTGGCGATGGTTTTTCAGGAGCCGATGACCGCGCTCAACCCCTTGCATCCGATTGGCGCCCAGATCGCCGAGCCGTTGCGACTTCACCAGGGGCTGGATGCGCGCGCGGCGCGTTCCCAGGCGCTGCGCCTGCTGGAGCGGGTGCAATTGCCGCAGGCGGCGTCTCGGCTCGATGCCTACCCGCACCAGCTCTCGGGCGGTCAGCGCCAACGGGTCGTGATCGCGATCGCGCTGGCCTGCGGTCCGGACCTGTTGATCGCCGACGAGCCGACGACGGCTCTGGATGTGACGATCCAGCGCGAGGTGCTCGACCTGATCAACGAACTGGTGGCCGAGGATGGCATGGGCTTGCTGTTGATCAGCCACGATCTGGGCGTGATGGCCGAGACGGTCCAGCGCATGCTGGTGATGTACGGCGGCACCGTGGTCGAGAGCGGTCCCACCGACGCCTTGTTCGCCCGCGGGGCACACCCGTACACCCGAGGTTTGTTCGCGGCGCGGCCGCGGCTGGGTTGGCGGGCCGAAGCGTCTGCGGCGGGTCGACGTGGCCACCGCCTGCTCACGATCCCGGGCCGCGTGCCCGAACTGGCCGACCTGCCGTCGGGCTGTGGCTTTGCGGACCGCTGCCCGCTGGCCATCGCCGACTGCTGCCGAAGCGCGCCACCGGCCGTTGAGCTCGCGCCCGGCCATGCGGCAAGGTGCATCCGACTGGCCGACGCAGATGGGTCGGATGGGTCGGATGGGTCGGTATGACGGTGCTGCTCGAGGTCGACCGACTCGTCAAGCATTACACGCTGCCCCGGCAGCGCCTGCTCGGCAGGCCACCGCAGGTGGCTGCGCTGCAGGGCGTGAGCTTTGTGCTGCAGGCCGGCCGCAGTCTCGGCGTGGTCGGCGAATCGGGGTCGGGCAAAAGCACGCTGGCTAGGCTGGTGATGGCGCTCGAGCCGCCCACCGCCGGCGCGGTGCGCTTTGACGGCCTGGACTTGCAGTCGCTCGCGCCCGCCGCGCTGCGCCGAGCGCGGGCTGATTTCCAGATGGTGTTTCAGGATCCTTTTGGCTCGCTCGACCCGCGCCAGAACGTCGGCCGCATCGTCGCCGAGCCGCTGACCGCGCGCAGCGGCAGACCCGGGAGCACCTCACGCGCCGAGCAGCAGGCGCAGGTCGGCGCGATGCTCGACGCGGTCGGCCTGCGCGCGGCCGACGCTGGCAAGTACCCGCATGAGTTCTCGGGCGGCCAACGCCAGCGCATCGCGATCGCCCGCGCGCTCGTCACCTCGCCGAGGCTGATCGTCGCCGACGAACCGGTCAGCGCACTCGATGTGTCCGTCCAGGCCCAGGTGCTCAACCTGATGCAGGACCTTCAGGACCGCTTGGGTGTGACCTACTTGCTCATCAGTCACGACCTGGCGGTGGTCGACCGGGTCTGCGACGGGGTGTTGGTGCTCTACCAGGGCCGAATCGTCGAGCAAGGCAGTCCCGAGACGCTGTTCCAGGCGGCGGCCCATCCTTACACCCGGGCGCTGATGGACGCGCTGCCGAGGGCCCAGCCCGGCGTTCGACGCCAGCCCCTGGCGCCGGTCATCCCGGTCGCAGCGTCCGGTGGCTGCGCCTACGCGGCGCGCTGCCCGCTCAGGCAGGCGCAGTGCCTGGTCGAGCCGCCGCGCTTGCGGGCGTTGAATCTCGGCTTGGGCCAGACCCACCACGCCGCTTGCCACCGCGCCGAACAAGTCCAGGCCGGCTGGGCACCGGCTTGACGGCCTGAGCCGGCCCAGGGACGGACGGCTCCTGCGGCCGTCTCCTTCGGCCGTCTCCTTCGGCCGTCTCCTGCGGGCTTCTCAGCCGGCCACGGTCCCCGTGACCAGCCTTGCGACCAACCCAGTGACAGCGCAACCGGCCAGCAGCGGCAGCACGCTGACCTTCCAGCGCAGCAGCGCCGCCGCCGCTGCGACCGCGATCACCGCCGACACCCCGTCGAAGCGACCGCCAAAGCCTTGCGGCCACAGCACATGCCAGGCAAAGAACAGCGCCAGGTTCAGGATCACGCCGACCACCGCAGCAGTGATCGCCGACAGCGGAGCGGTCCATGCGAGCTTGCCGTGGCTGGCCTCGACCAGTGGGCCGCCGGCCAGGATGAAGACGAAGGAGGGCAGGAAGGTGAAGAAGGTCACCACCGTCGCGGCCAGCGCGCCGCCCAGCAGCAGCGCGTCGGGCCCCAGGACCTGGCGCGACCAGCCGCCCAAAAAGCCGACGAAAGCCACCACCATGATCAACGGCCCCGGCGTGGTCTCGCCCAGTGCCAGGCCGTCGATCATCTGCGCCCCGCTCAGCCAATGCTGCTGCTCGACAGCGCCCTGGTAGACATAGGGCAGCACCGCATAGGCGCCGCCAAACGTCAGCAGCGCAGCCTTGGTGAAGAACCAGCCCATCGCCGTCAGCACCTCGTCCTGGCTGGCCAGCCCCATCGCCGCCGCCCATAGCGCCAGCCCGATGCCCAGCACCCGCGCCAACTGCGCGCGCGAGAATTTGGCGTGGGCCGGCGTCGGGCTGTGGTCGTCGATCAGGGCCGGCCCGTGACCGGCTTTGGCAGCGCCATGACCGCCGCCGAGCGCGAACACCTCGGGCGCGACACGGGCGCCAAGGTAGCCGATCAATGCTGCAGCGGCGACGATCGCCGGAAACGGCGCCTGAAACACGAAGATTGCGACGAAGGACGCGGCAGCGATGCCCCACATCCAGCGGTTTTTCAGCGCCCGGCTGCCGATCCGGTGCGCGGCTTGCAGTACCAGCGCAGTGACCGCCGGCTTGATGCCATAGAAGATGCCGGCCACCAGTGGCAGGTTGCCAAAGCGAAGGTAGATCCACGACAGCAAGACCAGGATCAGCAGCGAGGGCAGCACGAACAGCGCACCGGCGATGAGGCCGCCCCAGCTGCGGTGCATCAGCCAGCCGATGTAGGTCGCGAGCTGCTGGGCCTCGGGGCCTGGCAAGACCATGCAGTAATTCAGCGCATGCAGAAAGCGCCGCTCGCTGATCCAGCGTCGGCGTTCGACCAGTTCTTGGTGCATCAGCGCGATCTGCCCGGCCGGTCCGCCGAAGCTGACGAAGCCGAGCTGGAGCCAGAACCGCAGCGCTTCCGCCAGGCTGACCGCCGCCGGCGGGCCGGCCGCCGAACCCCCAGGCTCCGCCGCGTTCACGCCTCGGCGCTGGCGGCGTTGAGCGCGGTGATCGTCTCCGGGGACAAGTTCAACCTGGCAGCGACGGCCAGCTCAGCCCACTGTGTCGTGCTGGTCGCGCTACAGATCGGCGCGGTCAGCCCCGGTCTGGCGATCTGCCAGGCCAGCGCCACCTGAGCCGGCGTGGCATGGTGGGTCT
>CANFPU010000205.1 GCA_947448955.1 Burkholderiales bacterium | reverse complement strand
TGGCCAGCGTGTCGTGCTCGGCCAGGTGGCGGGCCAGGATGTCCTGGATGGACGCCGAGGTGAAAAAGTATTCCTGGCGCAGCCGCAGCTCGCGGCCGGCTGGCGTGCTGTCGTTGGGGTAGAGCACCCAGGAGATGTTCTCGAACTCGTTTTTGTACTCGGCCGCTCGGGCGTAGTCGCCCGAGTTGAAGGCGTGCAGATCGATATGCGCAGGGGCGGCAGCTTTCCAAAGCCGCAGCGTGGAGACCCGCTCGGTGTCGTGGCCGGGGATCACATGGTCGTAGGCCTTGGCGCTGACCGCACCTGCATGGCGCCAGACGGGCGGCGAGTCGGGTGACTCCGAGCGCTCGACCCAGCCGCCAAAGCGCACCGGGTAGTGCACGCCCTGGCGCGGGAACTCCCAGGGCGTGCCATCCTCCAGCCAGGGGTCGGGGCGCTCGATCTGGCGACCGCCCTGGATGCTTTGCGCAAACATGCCGAATTCATAGCGTATGCCGTAACCGAAGGACGGCAGCCCGACGCTGGCCATGGCGTCAAGAAAGCAGGCCGCCAGTCGGCCCAGTCCGCCGTTGCCCAACGCAGCGTCTGGCTCGAAAGACTCGATGTCTTCTAGCGTGCGGGCGTGATGACCCACACTGCCTGCCGCCGCGGCATCCAGTCCGAGCGCGCCCAAGGCATTCCCCAGGCTACGGCCGATCAGGAATTCCATCGACAGGTAGTAGACCCGGCGCGCGCGGGCTGCACGGTCGGCTGCGTCCCCTGCGACCCAGCGCCGCGACAGCTCAACCCGTGCGACCTGGGCCACCGCATTCATCAGGTCAGTCTGCGTGGCTTCGGTCGGCGCCACGCCCACAGTGTCCAGCAGATGCCGTTCGACTCTGGCAGCCAGGGAATCTGGGACTTGGTTCAGGGGATCGTTCATGGTGGGGCTCCGGTTTGCAGGGGCTGGGGCTGGCCCGTGAAGCAGATGGCTGCGCTTCAGTCTCTCAGCATTATTCATGCCTTGGTGGTCGTAAAACCGCCAAAAGCCATGGCACCATTCACCTTTGAACCACGTTGTTGCTGGCAGGGGTGCTGGCAGCGAGGCCGTGGTGGTGGGAGACACAGCATCGCCAACAACGAACTTGCGTCCAGTTTCGATTTGCCCAAGCGCAGCGTGGCCTTGGTCTTGGCGGGCGGGCGTGGCAGCCGACTCAGGAACTTGACCGACCGCCGAGCCAAGCCGGCGGTGTACTTTGGCGGCAAGTTCCGCATCATCGACTTCGCGCTGTCGAACTGCCTGAATTCGGGCATACGGCGCATCGGTGTGATCACGCAGTACAAGAGCCACAGTCTGCTGCGCCACCTGCAGCGGGGCTGGGCTTTTCTGAAGACCGAGATGAACGAATTCGTCGACTTGCTGCCTGCGCAGCAGCGGGTCGACGAGGAAAGTTGGTATCGCGGCACCGCCGACGCGGTCTACCAGAACCAGGACATTCTGGCGGCTTACGGTGCCGACTACATCGTCGTGTTGGCCGGCGACCATGTCTACAAGATGAACTACGCGCTGATGCTGGCCGACCATGTGCGGCATGGCCGTGAATGCACGGTGGGCTGCATCGAGGTGCCTCGCGCTGAAGCCAGTGCCTTTGGTGTGATGGCGATCGATGAGCAGCGGCGCATCATCGACTTTGTCGAGAAGCCTGCGGATCCGCCAGCGATCCCCGGCAAACCGGACCGAAGCCTGGCCAGCATGGGGATCTACATTTTCAATGCGCGCTACTTGTACAAAGAGCTAGAGCGCGACATGGCAGACCCCAGTTCGAGCCATGACTTCGGCAAGGACATCATCCCTGCTGCGGTCCGTAACGGCCAGGCCGTGGCGCATCCGTACGAGATGAGCTGTGTCGGCAACAAGGTGGGCCTGCAGCCCTATTGGCGTGATGTCGGCACGATCGATGCCTACTGGGATGCCAACATCGATTTGACCGCCACCGACCCCGAACTCAATCTCTACGATACCCGTTGGCCGATCTGGACTTACCAGGCGCAATTGCCGCCAGCCAAGTTTGTCCACAACCAGCCTGACCGGCGCGGGATGGCGGTTGAGTCGATGGTTTCGGGCGGATGCATCGTGTCGGGCAGCGTGTTTCGCTCGGTGCTGTTCTCCAATGTTCGAGTGCATTCGTACAGTCAGGTGAACTGGAGCGTGCTGCTGCCCGATGTACAGGTCGGTCGCGGCGCCAGATTGACCAAGGTGGTGGTTGATCGCGGTTGCAGCATTCCCGACGGCATGGTGATTGGTGAGGATGCCTCCGCCGATGCGCGTCGCTTCCACCGCAGCGAGCAGGGCGTGACGCTGGTCACCCGCAGCATGTTGCTGGCGTTGGTTGCTTGATGGACCGTGCCCGTGCTGCTGCGCTGCGGGGATCGCCGAGCTTGAAGGTCCTGCATGTGGCTGCCGAGGTTTTTCCGCTGGTCAAGACCGGCGGGCTGGCTGACGTGGTCGCAGCCTTGCCGACCGCGCAGGCCGAAGCTGGCGCCGATGTGCGTCTGCTGTTGCCTGGTTTGCCGGCCATCTTGGATGCCTTGCAATCGGCACGCACCTTGCTCGACATCGGACCCTGTTTTGGTGCCATGCGAGCCCGCTTGTTGCTGGGGCGAATGCCTGGCAGCCAGCTGCCGATCTATGTGATTGATGCGCCTTACCTTTACCGACGCCAGGGTGGTCCGTACCAATCGCCAGACGGTGATCAATGGCCTGACAACTTGCAGCGGTTTGCATTGCTGGGATGGGTTGCCGCCCACCTGGCCGCGGGTGATGCCGACCCGATCTGGATGCCTGACCTCGTCCATGCCCACGACTGGCATGCGGCGATGGCTTGTGCCTACCTGGCCGATCATTTGCCCACCGTCGCCGCATCGGTTTTTACGGTTCACAACCTGGCATTCCAAGGGCTGTTTCCGCACCACGATTGGGCGTTGCTGGGCTTGAGTTCGCGTTTCATGTCGCCTTCGGGCATCGAATTTCACGGCCAGTTGTCGTTCATGAAGGCGGGGCTGAAGTTCGCCGACAAAATCACGACGGTCAGCCCCAGCTATGCGACGGAGATTGCCGCCAGCGCCGATGGCTGTGGTCTCGACGGCGTGATTCGCGGGCGGGCGGCAGATGTCAGTGGCATCCTCAACGGCATCGACACGGCAGTGTGGAATCCCGCAACCGACAAAGCGATCGCGGCACCCTACGACCTTGGTCGCTTGGCCGGCAAGCGCGCCTGTCGTCTCGCGCTGCAGCAAGCCAACGGTTTGGCTGCGGACGACCAAGCCTTGATCCTGACGGTGGTCAGTCGTTTGAGTGCGCAAAAAGGACTGGACCTGGTGTTGGGCGCGCTGCCTGCATTGGTTCGCGCCGGGGTGCAAGTGGCTGTCCAGGGCATGGGCGACCCGGCGCTTGAAACGGCTTTTCGGATTGCTGAACGGGCACATTCGGGGCGGGTGTCGGTCCACATCGGCTATGACGAGGAACGCGCCCACCAGATGATCGCCGGCGCCGACCTGATCGCCGTGCCCTCGCGTTTTGAGCCCTGTGGACTGACCCAGCTCTACGGGCTGCGCTACGGCACTTTGCCGTTGGTGCGGCGCGTGGGAGGACTTGGCGACACCGTGTCAGACGGTGATGCGCGGTATCAGACCGGATTTGTGTTTGATGCCGCCACGCCAGAGGCTTTGGAAGCCTGCGTGATGCGTGCGCTTTCGCTCAGGCAAGACCTCTCTGCCTGGCAAACCGTGATGCGTCGAGGGATGGCCCAAGACCTGTCCTGGGCTCAACCGGCGCGCGACTATCTGGCTTTGTATGACGAGGCTCGCGCTATGCGGATCGCCGCACCGCGCTTGGTTCGGCTATAGGGCCTCCGCAGGTCAGCTTCTACCGCCGCCCACAGTCGATTGGGCTGGCCATCACGAGACTTATCGCGACTTGAGCGCGCCGCCTCACCAGATCTTGTACCAGGGCTTTTTCGACAGGCTCGCTGGGGAAGTTGCAACCGGCGCGGGCTTCATCAGCAGCCGCCGGATACCGCCTCTGGCGTGCTGCACATCACCCAGTCTGCGCGGCATGATGTGCACATGCGCATGCATCACGACCTGTCCGGCGACGGCTTCGACATTGACTCCGACGGTATAGCCGTCGGGTCGCTCGACTTCATCGAGCATGATCTTCACCGTCCGCACCAGATCCCAGACGCCCATGTAGTCTTCGTGAGGCAGCATGAAGACGTTCGGCGCATGCCGGCGCGAAATGACCAAGGTGTGGCCCGCGCTCAGTGGCGTGGAGTCTGGAATCGCATAGGCGTAGTCATTTTCAGCAATCGGCGGCGGGTCTTCGCGCTTGGATAACTCACAAAATTCGCAATTTTCCATCACCAAACTCGCACACGGCAGTGCGATTTCGTAGTTACGCTGAAGCGGATTTTAGTCGTGGTTGGCGCTGTTTTTGGTGATCTTCGCGCTGTTTGATCGGTTATGGACCGGTGTTGCCGCAGGCTCCGATGCCGGGCGCCTACTGCTGTCGCTGGTGGCGCGCCAGCATGGGATGGCATGCGATCAGGTCAGGGATTTCACCTCAAAAGAGGCGAAGCTGGCTGGCATGATGGCGACCAGTTTTTGTCTGCCCTCCCGAAGGAAAAATCGTCATGAGCCATTCGCCAATCGATCCTCGCCGCCGCACCCTCAGTGCTGGCCTGGGTGCCTTGCTGGCTGCGCCCGGCCTGGTCGGCGCCCAAACCGCTGCCCCGCGCTGGAAGCCCGAGCGCCCGATCACCATCTACAACCCGTTTGCGGTGGGCGGCATCACCGACATGCATTTGCGCTTCTTGGGCGAGCGGGTGGGTCGAATCCTGGGACAACCCGTGTTGGTGGAAGCGCGTGCAGGCGCAGCGGGCACCTTGGCGCCGGCCGCGTTGATGTCGGCCAAGTCCGATGGTCACACGCTGGCCTGCTACACCATCAACAGCCTGCGTTACCCGCACTACCAGTCGGTGAACTGGCACCCCACCCGTGATTTCAGTTTCATCACGGGCTTGTCGTCCTACACCTTTGCTCTGGTGGTGCGCGCCGATTCACCTTGGAAGACGGTGGAAGACCTGTTTGCCGCCGGTAAGGCCGACCCCGAGAAGTACACCTACGGCACCAGCGGCATCGGCGGTTCGGGCCACTTGATGATGCTCGAGATCGAGCAGGTCGTGGGCTCGCGCTTCACCCATGTGCCCTACAAAGGCGGCGCCGAATGGATGCAGGCGCTGATGGCCGGTCACATCAACTTCCTGGCCGATGCCTCGCAGTGGGGGCCTTTTGTCGACGATGGCCGCTGCCGCATCCTGGCCATGGTCACCGAGCAGCGCTTGCCGCGTTACGCCAACATCACCACCCTCAAGGAGCGAGGCATCAACGCGGTGGGCCAGAGCCCCTACGGACTGGTGGGCCCGAAAGACCTGCCGCCAGCCATCGTGCAGAGCCTGTACGACGCGTTCGAGGAGGCCGGCAAGGATCCTGGCGTGCAGACGCTGCTCGACCGCTTTGTGCAAGTGCCCTGGCGCCGCAACCCGGCGGAATACCGTCAGTTTGCCGAGCAGTACTTTGTCAGTGTGAAGCCACTGTTGGTCAAGGCCGGCTTGGCCAAGCCCTGAACTGCCGGGCGCTGAGCCGACGCAGGGTTAGCGCGCGGCGCTGGTCTATCAGCGTGACGATCTGTCCGAGGATGGGGTGGCTCTGGCCTTGCGCATCGAACGCTGCCACGGTCTGTCGGGCCAGGTCGGGCCGGCGAATGGCGATGGCCATCAACCGCTTCTTGACCTGGGCGGGTGACCGGCTAGCTTCGCGGACAACGCGGGCAGCCGAGGCCGCAGCGCCGTACAACCGCGAGAAGTTCTTGCCATGCGCGTCGTGGTTGCCGATCAGGGCGTTGATTACCACCGCGTCCAGCAGCGCCAGCACGGGCAACGCGCTGGGCCGGGTGGCATGGCGCAGCAAGGCAAAACACTGCGCCAGGTCGGGCCGCCCTCGTTCTGGTACTTGTGCTCGGGCGGTACGCCCAGGGCTTGACAGAAATCTCCCTGGTGCAAGCGTATCGGTGTGAGGGATTGGGGGCGAACGTGGACTCTGCCGCCTGCGCTGCCGCGGCCATTCGGTCGTAGCGCTGCACCAGCAGCACGGCGCCCTGGGCATCCGGGTGGATCTGCACCGGCGCCACTGCCAGCTTCAGTGCCGCGGCCAGGCGCCTGCAGAAGGCCTCGTTGAAGACTGTGCCGTCCAGGCCAGCGATGGCCGGCTTGAGGGTTTGTCATCCTGGTCCAGATGCGCGCCATTTGAGAATGACATCCTCAGGCAACCGGATGGAGATCAACTTCTTCGGGTTCAGAGAAACGGGTGTGCGCACAAGGAGGCGCTGCTGGCCCCCACGCCGACTGCCTCGACGCCTGGGAGGTGACATGGCCGACGCTGTGCGGCGGGAGCTTTCAGAGGCGCTGTAACCGTGAATTGGGCAGGACTGCTGGTCGCGGTTTCCATGATCTACCTGGGTTTCTACACGTTGCGCTACGGCATCGTGGTCCTCATCGGCCTGTACTGGCTGTGGAC
>CANFPU010000204.1 GCA_947448955.1 Burkholderiales bacterium | reverse complement strand
GGGTCGGCGGCTTCTTGGCGGCCGATTTGGCAGGGTCAGCTGGCAGCGCCGCAGGCTTGCGCTGGGCGGGCACCGCTCGTAGCGGCTGGGGGGCAGCCGCTGGCGCTGCGGGCACGATGCTCAGCGGCGCTGGCGGCAGCGTGGGCTGCGGCACTTGCGCGTTGGCTGCCTTTGACCGTGGGTGGATTGTTTTGGGCATCTCTCGGGCGCGGGCTGTGTGTGGGCGTTGCTTTGGGCGTTGCTTTGGGCGGGGGCGGGTCGGCGGGGGCGGGTCAGCGGGGGCCGGCCACGGCTGGTGCCCCGTCTTGCGGGCCGGCTTGCAACAGCTGCTGCAGCCGCAACGCGGCCTCGCCCTGGCTCAGGCGCGAATTGACCAGCGCGGCCTCGGCCTCGGCCAGGTTTTGGTAGCTGGTGACGACGTCAATGTTGGTTTTGACGCCGCCTTGGTAGCTCTTGACATTCCCCTCCACCGCTTGCTGGGCGGCTTGCACGGCGCGCTGGCGGATGCTCACCTCGCCGGCCAGCGATTGCACGGCCGCGTGCAGGTTGCGCAGCTCGGTGATGGCGGCGTCTTCGGCGGCGCGCAGGTTCTCGCGCGCACGGTCCAGCGCCACCACGGCGTTTTGCTGGTCGAAGTAGCTGGACGCACCCAGCGGCGCGCTCAGCGTGACGCCCACGCGCGATGCGTTGGTGGCCGCTGAGCCCGAGACCTGCGTGCGTTGCACCTGGGCCGACAGCGTGGGCAGGTATTGCGCCCAGCTGCGTTTGCCGTTGATGCGCGCCAGCGCCAGGTTTTGCGTGGCCACCACCACCGAAGGCTCGCTGCGCCGCACCTGGGCCACCAGTTCGTCCAGCGGCCGGTGGTCCAGGTCTGGCGCCACGTTGTCGACGCTGAGTGTTTGCGCCTGCGGCACCAGGCCGGTGATCAGCGTGAAGTTGCGCTGCGCGGCCTGCAGCGCGTTTTGCTGGCTCAGCCGGTTGGCTTGGCCCACGGCCAGCCGCACCTCGAAATCGCTGACTTCGGTGACGGTGCCCTGCCCCAGCTCGCGCATCCGCAGCGCGCGCTTGTACTGCGCGTCCAGCCCGTCGATTTGCACGCTGATGGCGCGGATGGCCTCGCGGTTGCGCACGATCTCGGCCATGGCCTTGTAAACGCGGCCGGCCAGCTCGTTGTCGGCCAGCCTGGACTCAGCCACCGCCACCACGACCAGCGGTTCGGCGGATTGGTACTGCAGGTAGCGGTCAAAGCTGAGCAGCGGCTGGCTCAGGCTGACCGAGTTGGAGTCCCGCCCGGCGTAGGCGTTGTCGCCCTGGGTGTAGCTGACGTTGGCGGTCGGCAGAAAAGCGGTGGCCGCTTGGCGCGATTGCAGACGGCGCCCGCGCACGTCGGCCAGCTTGGCGGCGTAGCCCGCGTCGGTGCTGCGCGCGGCCAGCAGCGCGTCGGTAAAGCTTTGCGCCATGACCAGCGGCGCGGCCAGCAGCAGCAGCGCCAAGATCACCGCCAGCAAGACGTTGCTGGCGGTGATGAACCGGAACACGCGCCTGGACTTGTTGGCGTTGCTAAAAATTGGGCGAACGTGCTGGACCATCATTCTTCTTTGAAACTGCGGGCAAAACGATCCGTCAAGGGCTTGACCAGGTAGACCAGGAAACTGCGCTCGCCGGTCTTGAAGATCACCTCCACCGGCATGCCGGGCTGGATGCGGTGCGCGCCCAGCAGGCGCAAACCCTCGGCAGTGGTCTCGACCTGGGCCAGGTAGTAAGGCTCGCCGCCACCTGCGCCGGTGATCTTGTCGGCACCCACCAGCTTGACCAAGCCGGGCACCACCGGCGTGGTGTTTTGGTTGAAGGCCGAAAAGCGCAGGTCGGCGGACAGGCCCACGCGGACTTTGTCGATCGACGCGGGCGGCACCTGGGCCTCGACGATCAGGCCGGCCTGCGCGGGCACGATCTCCATCAACACCTGGCCGGGCGTGACCACGCTGCCCAGCGTGTTGACCTTGAGCGCCACCAGCGTGCCTGCCACCGGCGCACGCACCTCAGCCATGGCGCGGTCAAACTTGAGCGATGCGCTGCGGGTCTGCATGGCTTCGCGATTTTTCTGAGTCTCGGAGAGCTGGTTGTCGATGTCTTTGGTGTAGGCCATGCGCAGCTGGCCGATCTGCAGCTCAGACGCGGCGATGGCGGTCTGCAGCCGCGCCGCCTCACTGACCAGGTTGGCCAGGTCGGCCTGGAGCGCACTTTGCGATCGCAGCACCTCGTTGGCGCGGGCCTCGGGCACGTAGCCCTCTTTGGCCAACTGCTGGGTGTTGCGGGCCTCTTCGCTGATCAGCACCAGCTGGCTGCGCTTCTCAGCGGTGACCTTGACCATGCCTTGGGCTTGCGCCATTTGCCCAGCCAGTTGCTCGCGCAGGATGCGGGTTTGGCTGTCGATTTCGCTGCGGCGCGATTGCAGCAGCTGGGCTTGCAGGTGCTTGGCCTCGGCCACACGGGGGTCGTGCGCGCCAAAGGCGGCCAGCTCAGGCTTCCATTGAATCTCGGCGGCGGCGCTGCGGTCGGCCAGCAGCCGCGACTCGGTGGTCAGCAGGTTGATGTACTGCAGCTCGATGCCGGACAGGTTGGCCTCGGCCGCGAGCGGGTTGATGCGCAGCAGCAGATCACCTTTGTTGACGGCGGCGCCCTCTTTGACCAGGATTTCTTGCACCACGCCGCCGGCAGCGTGCTGCACGACCTGGCGGTTGCCCGAGACGATGACGTTGCCGCTGATCACCACGCCGGCGTCCAGTGGCGCCGTGACCGCCCAGACCATGAAGGCAATGAAAGCCACCACCACCACCGCCACCAGGCTGCGGTGAACGTTCTCCTCGCCCAGCACCACGGGGTCAATGCCGGCGCCCTTGACGGCCAGGCGCTCAGGGTCGTAGGGGTTCCAGCCGCCGAGCCAGCGGGTTTTGGCGATTTCGCGGCTCATGCGGCGATCAACGAAGCAGCGGGCTGCGCGGCGGCCACCAGCGCAGCAGCGGATGGGCTGGGCTGCGGGGGGGTGGGCTGCAAGCTCGGTTGTACGCTGGGCTGTGGGCTGGGCTGTGGGCTGAGCTCTGCCGGCGGATGCGCGCGCTTGACGGCCTCGAACAGCTCTTTGGGCGGGCCAAAGCCCACTTGCCGGCCGGCCTTGAGCACGAGCATGTAGTCGACCACGCCGATCAGCCGCGGCCGATGGGTGGTGACGATCACCGTCACGCCCTGGCTGCGCAGCTGGCGTATCGCGTCGATCAGCGCTTGCTCGCCCACCTCGTCGAGGTTGGCGTTGGGCTCGTCGAGGACCACGTAATTCGGCTTGCCGTACAGCGCGCGGGCGATGGCCAGGCGCTGGCGTTGGCCGCCCGACAGCGCGAAACCGGCATCGCCCAGCAGCGTGTCGTAACCCTTGGGCCAACCGAGGATGGTGTCGTGAATGCCCACCAGCACCGCGGCGTGGACAACGGATTCGGGATCGACCGTGCCCAGGCGGGCAATGTTCTCGGCCACGCTGCCCTCGAAGAACTCGATCTCCTGCGGCACGTAGCCGATCTGCGGGCCCAGCTCGTCGGCGTTCCAGTCAGAGATCTCGACCCCGTCCAGCCGCACCGAGCCCGCGGCTGGCCGCCACGCGCCCACCAGCAACTTGGACAGCGAACTTTTACCCGACGCGCTGGGGCCGACGATGGCCAGCGCCTGGCCGGGCTCGAGTGTGAAGTTGATGTCGCTGACCACCGACCTGAGGGCACCGGCGGGCGCGCCGGCCAGGGCGACCACCGTGAGGCGCCCGGTCGGTGGGGGCAGCGCCATTGCATCAGCGGGCTTGGTGTCGCTGGCCAACAGTGCGTTGAGCCGGTCGTAGGACTGGCGCGCCTTGACGATGGCCGGCCAGTGCGCGATCAACTGCTGCAGCGGCGAGACGGCTTTGCTGATCAGCATGCTGGCGGCCATCACCATGCCGCCGGTGATCAGGCCCTCGATCGCCAAGTACAAGCCCAGGGCCATGCCCAGCGAGCCGAACGAGTGCTGCAAGAAGCTGGTGAGGCCTGAGCCGCTGCCGGCGCCGTCAGACGCGTTGACCTGCAGGTTGACGAACTGGCGGTGCTGCTGGTGCCAGCGCCGGCGCATCGCCGGCATCATGCCCAGCGCCTGGGTGGTTTCGGAGTGGCGCAACACCATCGCGGCTAAACGTGTAGCCTCGTGGTTGGCGTCGTTGCTGGCCTTGAGCGAGCTGTTGGTGAGGTGCTGGTTGGCTTTGGCGGCGATCAACATCACCAACGCACTGGCCAGCGAGAACACCGCGAGGTAAGGGTGAAAGGCGGCGCCGAAAACGATGAACACCAGCGCGAAAGGAGCGGAGATCAGTGCCAGCACGCCCTTGCCGGACAAGAACTGGCGCAACTCGAGCAGGTCGCCCATCGCCTGTTGGACGTTGACGTTTTGGCGGCCAGCGACGCGGCGGAACGCGGCGTCGAAAATGTCTGAGGCCAAATCCCAGTCGATGCGCAGCGACAGACGCACCATCAGCCGGCCGCGGATCCATTCCAGCGCAGTCCAGAAAACGTAGACGCCGATGATCAGCAGCGTCAGCGAGACCAGTGTGATCACGCTGCGGCTGGCCATCACGCGGTCGAACGCGTTCCACATGTAGACGATGGGCGCGAGCGACAGCATCTCCAGCGTGAAACACAGGCCGAACACCAACCAAAAACCACGCTTGCACTGGGCCAACACCTCGCCAACGGGCGTGGTGCTGGGTTTGGGGGGAAGAGCAGAGTCCGTCATCAAGCCTTAGGGGTGCTTCAAGCCGAACGGGTTGTGGTAGCTCGGGTCGGTGGGGTCGCTGGCGGCGACGCCGAGGCCGAGCAGCGCCACCTCGACCGGGGTGAGCGGGTCGGTGGTCCAGTGCAGACCACTGCTTGCCAGCGCGCTGTTCAGGTCAGACTGTTGCGTGGTGGACGGCTCGAAGTCGAGTTGCAGGTTGGTGATGCCGGCGGTTTGGAAGGCTGCGGCCGCACCGATGGTGTGGAGCAGCGCAGCCAAGTCGTCGGAGTCGAGCACCAGCGAGATGGTCTGGTCGGCGTTGTGCTGGAAGCGCGGCAGGTCAGACAGCGTGAGGCTGGCGTCGAGCACCAGCTTGTCGCGCAACGCCACCTCCACCTTCTGGACACCGGCGCCGAGCACCACTTGGTCGACACCGATCTGGCGCATGTCTTGCAGCGAGCCGTGCAGGTAAGCGGTGCTGCTGCCAGCGTCGGCTTGTGCCGCGACATCGATGGAGACTTGGGTTGCAGTCGCCTTGAGGAACTCGATGTCGCTCTCGGCCAGCGCGTTGGCCAGGTCGTCGGTGATCATCAGGTGATCGACACCGTTGTTGGCCAGGTCGCGTTGCAGCTCTTGCAGCGCAGCCCTGAGCGTGGGCACGTTGTCGAGTTGCAGCGCCGCGATGTCGGGCAGCGTCAGGTCTACGCGGGTGTCGGACGCGTTGGCGAAGGCTTTGAGGGCCGCCAGGTCGTTGTCCAGTGCGCTGCTGTTCACCAGTTCACGCGCCAGCAGTTGCGCACCATCGGTGATGGTGAGCGCGTCGGCGGCCGCCAGCGTGAGGCCTGCGGTGTTGCCGTGCATCGCCTTGGCCAACTGCAGGGCGTCGGCGCTGCTGAGGGCCAGGTCGCCGCCCTCGGAAATGCTGTCGACACCGGCCGCCAACGCGCGGGTGACGAAAGCTGCCGAGGCCGCGCTGCTGGCCAGCGTCGCGTTGAAGTCAGCCAGCTCGGAGGCTTGCAACTGCAGCGTGACGTCGGCTGCGCTGAACAAGCCGTGGGCCGCGGTGATGTCCGACGCATGGCCGAGGAAGGCCGTGCCCACCACGGTGACATGTGTGCCGGCGTTGAAGGTGTCACCGTCGTGCGCAAGGGCCAGCATCTGGGCTGCATCGATCTGCAGGTGGTCCATGCCGGCGGCTTGCAGCTGCGCGACCAAGGTGTCCAGCCTGGTATCGCTCACGTCGTTGCCAGCGACGACAGTGGCCACGTCCTGGTTGCTGAGCTTGACCGTCAGGTCGGCCGAGGCGAAGACGGCACTGGACTCGGTCCGGTCGGTCAGGGTGGCGACGAAGTTGGCCCCGTCGACCGTCACGGCCGTGCCCGCAGCGAAGTCGAAACCGCCTTGGGCGAACTGGCTGCCGCCGGCCTCACCGGCACGGATGAGTTGCAGCGCCTGGCCCGCGTCAAGCTCGATGCGGTCGACGCCGGCCCCCGTGAGCTGGGTGACCAGCGTGTCGAGCGCCTTGTCACCGCCGGCCAGCACCTGGCTGAAGTCGGTCGAGTCGAGCTGAACCGTCACGTCGGCAGCGCTGAACAGTGCGGCCACGGCCGTCATGTCAGCACCATGGCCCAGGAAGGCGGTGCCCACCACCGTGACCTGCGTGCCGGCGGCAAAGCTGTCATGGGCGTGGGCGAGGTCCACCACTTGGGCGGCATCGACCTGCAGGTGGTCCATGCCGGCCTGGCTGAGTTGGGCGACCAGGGTGTCGAGCGCAACGTCGCTGGACGACGGGTTGTTCAGTCCGGCCGCCACCACGGTGGCGACATCCTGGTGGCTGAGCTGCACCGTCAGGTCGGCGGCGCCGAAGACTGCGTGCGACTCGGTCCG
>CANFPU010000203.1 GCA_947448955.1 Burkholderiales bacterium | reverse complement strand
GCTCGGCCTGCCCCTCGCCTTGTACCAAGGCCCCTTGTCGCTTGCGTCTCGATTCACCCATAGGGTGAGTCTGCCAAACAACCGCAACACCGCGCCAGTGCTTGGTTTCCTCAGGTTCTGCGGGGGTTAACTGCCGTTTCTAGGTTCAATGGCCTTGGCCAGCGCGCCGGCACTGCCGAGCAACTCGGGTGGCACGGCAGCGGGCAGATCATCTGGGCCTGCGCTGGCTTCGGACAGCCACAGGCCATCGGCCCGCCGGTGCGATTGGCCGAGTTGCACACGCTGACCGCCGAGGCAGCGCACCAACAAGATGCCAGCCTGCTCAGCGTCCACCGCCTGTAGATGGGCCAGCACCGCAGTGGATTCGAACTGCGGCTTGTCACTGCCCCCGCGCAGCTCGCTGCCTTGGACGAGGCAGACCACGCCGAATGGCTGTTGGCGACGCAAGCACTGGCTGATCAGATCCAGGTAACGCGCCTCGAAAACCTTGAGCTGCAGCAGGCCACCCGGAAACAACACCGTCTGCAGCGGAAACAAAGGCAGCGCCGCCCAGGATGGCTGCTGCAAGGTCGTGCCGTCTTCGACCGGTGCGGGATCGGTGCTCAATCGAAGGCATCCAGTTCACGGTGTCGAATCACGGTCGCACCGTGATCGGCGAAGCGCCGCCCCAGTTGCTCGACCATGTACACCGAGCGATGCTGACCTCCGGTACAACCTATCGCTACGGTGACATAACCTCGCTGATCGGCGGCCAACACAGGCAGCCAACGGCGCATGAAAACCTCGATCTGCCCCAGCAACTCGTCAGCTTCGGGCTGTTCGGCCAGGAATTGCGCAACCGGCGAATCGCGACCGGACAGTGCGCACAACTCGCGGATGTAATAAGGGTTGGGCAGCACCCGGACATCGAACACATAGTCGGCATCGAGCGGCACGCCATACTTGAAGGCGAAGCTCTCGAACACCAGCGTCATGCTGTTGGTGGACGTCGACACCAGATCACGCACATGCTGGCGCAAACCCGCTGGGCGCAAGGTGCTGGTATCGATGATCGCCGAGACCTCGCGCAACTCGGCCAGCATCAATCGCTCGAGCTCGATCGCCTCGATCAGCGCATGCTGGACGCTGCCACCGCTGTCGGGCTGACTCAGTGGGTGCGGGCGCCGGGTTTCCGAAAATCGTCGCACCAGCGTGTCGGTGTTGGCGTCGAGAAACAAAGGGCGGATGGTGACACCCTCGGCGCGCAGTTCGTCAATCAGCGGCACCAGCACGGGCAGCGAGCCCGCGGCCCGGACATCAACCGCGATCGCCACCCTTTGGGTGTAACGCGGATGGGTCAGGTGCATGTACTCCCGCAGCAGTTCGGGCGGCAGGTTGTCGACACAATAAAACCCGGCGTCCTCAAGGGCAAGCAGTGCCACTGATTTGCCCGAACCCGAGATACCGGTGATGAGCACCAGTTCTCGAACTGGCAAGTTGGCGGAAGTGGGCAGGCCTAAATGATCAGCTGGGCCAGCAGGACCAGCAGGACTAGCAGGACCAGCAGGCCCAATCGAGGGCGGATCGACCGTGCTCATGACTTGCTTCGCCTTCGGGTTTGGCCGGTCACGATCGATGGGCGGCCGGTGCTATTGGATTGCAGCATGGCGCGGGCATGGGCCAGTCTGGTGTCGGCCAGGCGCTCGCCGCCGAGCATGCGCGCCACCTCACGGGCCCGGGCCTCACCCGATACGGGCACCACGGTGCTGGCGGTAAGGCCGTCAGCACGGGTCGATTTGCTGACCACGTAATGATGGTCGGCACACGCGGCGACCTGGGCCAAATGGGTCACCGCCAGCACCTGTCGCTGGCAGCCCAGCCGTTGCATCAGCGCACCCACTGTGTCGCCCACCGCGCCACCAATGCCAGCATCGATCTCATCAAAGATCAAGGTGTGGACGCCACCGGCCTGCGCCTTGACGCCGACCTCAGGCAGGGCATCCAGCGTCGTGATCGCGATGGCCAAGGCCAGGCGAGACAACTCGCCACCCGACGCCACCTTGGCCAGCGGCCTCGGCGTACTGCCGGCATGACCTGCAACCAGAAATTCCACCGATTCCAGCCCTTGCGACTGCGGCACGGCCAATGGCGTCAACGCCACCTCGAAGCGCCCGCCAGCCAAGCCCAAGTCTTGCATCGCCTCGGTCACGGCCGCCGCCAACGGGCCGGCAGCGCGCCCGCGCGCCGCGCCCACACGCTGCGCTTCAGCCAGGTAGTGACGGTCTGCCTGTGCCAAGCGGGCCTCGAGCGCCGCCGTATCGGCAGCGGCTTCCAACGCAGCCAGCTCGGCACGCCACTGCGCCAGCAGCGCCGCCAACTGATCAGGCGGCCGACGATAGCGCCTGGCCATGCCCATCCAGGTCGACAGGCGTGCATCGAGCTCGGCCAGACGCTCAGGCTCGAGGTCCGCGTGGCCCAGGTAGTTGTTCAGCGAACGCGCGGCGTCCTGCAATTGAGCCAGCGCGCCCTGCAGCGACTCGATGACCGGGGCGATCCGAGGGTCGTGGTCAGAGACATCGCACAGCACATCGACCGCTCGGCTCGTCAGCGCCTCGGCATTGGCGCGCTCTGCGTCGGTAACCGAATCCAGCGCCCGGCGCACCGCATCGATCAGTGCCTGCGCGTTGGCCAGCCGTTGATGCTCGGCAGAGAGCTCGGCCCATTCGCCTTCGGCTGGCCCGAGTTTGTCGAGTTCGCTGATCTGCCACACCAAGCGCTCTCGCTCGCGGCTGAGCTCTTCACTTCGATCGCGAGCGCTGGACAAGACCTCCGCTGCGGCCTTGCGGTCGGCAAAGCGACTCGCCAGATCGGCAGTGTCGAGGCCCGCCCGGGCATCGACCATCGCGCGGGTGGCGCTGGGCTTGGTCAAACTTTGCCAGGCATGCTGGCCATGGATGTCGAGCAGGTGATCGGCCACCTCACGAAGCTGCAACAAAGTGGCCGGGCTGCCGTTGATCCAGGCTCGGCTCTTGCCCTGTGCATCGATGGCCCGGCGCAACAGCAGCATGGCCTCGTCGGGGTCGGCGCCAAAGCCGGCGTCGTCCAGCCATTGCCTGAGCGCGCCGGGCGTGTCGAAATCGGCACTGACCTCGGCGCGCGCCGCGCCTTCGCGCACCAAGCCGACGTCACCTCGACTGCCAAGTGCAAGCTGCAGCGCGTCGATCAAGATCGACTTGCCAGCGCCGGTTTCACCCGTCAACACAGAAAAGCCAGTATGGAACTCGAGTTCCAGCGCTGGCACGATGACGAAATCGCGCAGCGCGAGTCGCCGCAACACCGGTCAGGCCTCGCGCCACAACGGCCTAGGACAGGCCAGCGCGACTGCAGCGTCCAGCGGCCGAGGCGGTGCGGCTCGGACCCTCATCAGACGACACCCTCGTACCAGCGCAGCTTGCGCCGCAATGTGGCGTAATAGCTCCAGCCGCGAGGGTGCAAGAAGCGCACCTTGTGGGCCGACCGACGAACTCGAACCTGGTCGCCGTGCAGCAAGCTGGCCAGCGCTTGCATGTCAAAGTTGGCAGACGCGTCGCGGCCTGCCACCACCGTGATGCGGATCACCCCGGTGTCGGGCAGCACGATGGGTCGGTTGCTCATGGTGTGCGAGGCGATCGGCACGACCACCCAGCCAGCGATGCCGGGATGCAGGATGGGCCCGCCGGCTGACAGCGCATAGGCCGTCGACCCGGTGGGCGAAGCCACGATGAGCCCGTCGGCGCGGATGTTGGCGACAAACTCGTCGCCGATGTCCACGCGCAACTCGACCATGCTGGCGGTCGCGCCACGGCTGACCACCACGTCATTCATCGACAAGCCTTCGAAGATGCGCTCGCCATCTCGCCAGACCTCGCTCTCAAGCATCGCGCGGGTGTCTTCTTCGTAGTCACCGGAAATCATCGGCGCCAGCGCTTCGCGGTAATGGCCGATCGGCACATCGGTGATGAAACCCAGCCGGCCCTGGTTGATGCCCACCACCGGCAGGTTGAATCGCGCCAACTCGCGCGCAATGCCCAGCATCGTGCCGTCACCGCCAACGACCACGGCCAAGTCACAGCGGGCACCGATCTCGGTCAGCGTGAGGATGTCGTAATCGACCACACCCGTACTCAGCGCCGTCTGATGCTCGAAAGAAACCTCCAGGCCCAAACGCACCAGGAAATGGGCAATCTCCTCGAGCAGCGACCGGATACCCTCGGCTTGGTATTTGCCGACCAAGGCAACATGGTGGAATCGGCGGGACATGCAATGAATTACACCACAGGCCCCTGTGCCAAGCCGCCGGCCAAGACACTGTCCTTACAATGAAAAGCTGCCCCAACCAAAGCCCATGGACGAGCGCTCCCGCAGCCTGCTGAAGACCCTGGTCGAACGCTACATCGTCGACGGCCAGCCTGTGGGTTCGCGCACGTTATCGCGCGCCTCAGGGCTGGAGTTGTCGCCGGCGACGATCCGAAATGTGATGGCCGACCTGGAAGAGCTGGGCCTGATCGCCAGCCCGCACACCAGCGCCGGCCGCATCCCCACAGCGCGTGGCTACAGGCTGTTCGTTGACACCATGCTGACCGCGCGGCCAGTCGACATCCACAACGCATCGCCGGAGATGGCTGGTGTTCGCAGCCAATTGCAACCCGACCAGCCGCAGCGCGTGATCGCCCAGGCTGCCAACCTGCTGTCAAACCTGTCGCATTTTGTCGGCGTGGTGACGGCACCAAAGCGCGCAAGCGTCTTCCACCACATCGAGTTCCTACGGCTGGGCGACAAACGCCTGCTGGTGATCTTGGTCTCACCCGACGGCGATGTGCAGAACCGGGTCATTTTCACCACCCGCGACTACGTCCAAAGCGAGTTGGTCGAAGCCAGTAACTACCTCAACGCTCACTACGCAGGGCTCGCGATCGACGACGTCAAGCAGCGCTTGCGTCACGAAATCGACACGCTACGGGGCGAAATCGCACAGCTGATGCAGGCCGCCGTGCAAGCGGGCAGCGATGCGTTGGCCGACAACACCGAGCAGCTCGTGGTCTCCGGCGAACGCAACCTGCTGGGCGTCCAAGATTTCGGCAACGACCTCGGCAGCTTGCGCAAGATGTTCGACCTGTTCGAGCAGAAGACCGAGCTGATGCGACTGCTCGAGAACTCCAGCCGAGCCGAAGGCGTTCGCATCTACATCGGCGGCGAGTCGGGCGTGGTGCCCTACGAGGAGTTGTCGATTGTCTCGGCGCCCTACGAAGTGGACGGCCGAATCGTCGGCACCCTCGGCGTGATCGGCCCAACCCGGATGGCCTACGAGCGCATGATCCAACTGGTCGACATCACCGCAAGACTGGTCGGCAACGCGCTGTCGGGTCAGAAATAGCCGCGACTGCGGCGGTCCGTGCCGATGCACGATGTTGCCCTGTGCCTTAACCGTTGACCGCCTTCTACAATCGCACCCACTGCCCCACAAGCAGCGGGCCGTTAGCTCAGTTGGTTAGAGCAGAGGACTCATAATCCTTTGGTCGTAGGTTCAAGTCCTACACGGCCTACCAATCCCATCAAGACCACCCAGCGTTCATCGCGTTAGGTGGTCTTTTTTTCGTCTGCTACTTACATGTCAATTGGAAGAGCATGGCTTGTTGTTGGATCCAAAGACAAATCAGAAACGCGTGTTCTACGGTCTAAGGCATCCCTGCGCAACTTTGGCACTGACTCAAGACGAAGTACCAATACACACACTGGCCAAGCAGATGGGGACATCAGTGTTGATGATTGAAAATCACTACAGCCATCTGGAGGTCATCAAAGCTATCCATCAACTCCGTGGCGATGAAAGCAGAATTACCAATTAAAATTGGACCCTAATTTACAAACGCACAGACTGAAAGAGTCAACCTACTCAGCTTCGGTTGGCTCAAGTTATGATTTTTTAGCCATCAATAAATGCCTAACTGGTAAATGTCATTATTGACACTGTCCTGCTTTCAGTGTCAATCCTGATTTACAGTAACCAGGTACACAAGATGAACCCTGCAGCTGGTATCCAGAAGGACATGAAGTTAAAATACAGGTCGTGCTTGCAGTGATTTGGCTTGATCCCGCTGGGCAGTTTGGACTAGTATAAGGTATAACGCAACTATTGCTATATGCTCCAACGCAAGTTTTATCAGAGGAGTTATATGACTGACATGAGTACTTACATACACCTGGCGATGTCACTGTGTTTGACGGATTATCTGGGCAACCATTAGCAGGTGTTCCAGCGCACGTCTTAGAAGCTTGGTTATACATCTGACATGAGTACTTACATATACCTGGATACAGCACTGTGTTCGCTGGAGTATCCGCTGCGTAAACCAAAGGAGATAGATACCCTAATGCCGCCAAAATCGTAGCGCCTAGAATTCTTGAGAATTTAAACATAGAGTAGTCCTTGAGAAATGCAAATAATTTAAAAGAGAAGAGAGTAAAATTCCACGCAATAAAACTGCGCAACAGGCGATGCACAGCTTTCAGGACAAACAGCCGTTCACACACTTTCGTGGTAAGCGTCCGGCAAAGTCATCTTGAATCGGCGCCTCATGTCGGGAAGGATCGTGTCCATCTATTTTTAGGTGGACACGATGACAATCGAGAAGACTCAGGTGCGGCGGAGGTACACCGCGGAGATGAAGGCGCAGG
>CANFPU010000202.1 GCA_947448955.1 Burkholderiales bacterium | reverse complement strand
GGCATCGGGGCTGGTCTCGACGCGCGCCAGGATCAGGTGCGCGCCGTTGGTGGCCGTGGCCGTGTTCCAGCTCACCGGGTTACCGGGGCTGGCAGCGCCGGCGCCTATCAGCTTCAGGTCGGCGTACCAGGTCACCGAGCGGTAGGTCGGGCTGGTGCTGCCGTCGCCCAACGCCAACTGCGCGCTGCCCGACAGGGGCTCGGTCATGTTGACCAGGATCTGCGGCGTGCCGCCGGGCACCGTGACGACGACGCTGGGCGCACCCTGCGAGGTCAACAGCGACACCGTGCGACCGCTGACCAGTGCTTGCACCCGGTAAGTGGTGGACACCGTCAACGCACGGGTCCAAGTCATCGCTGCACCCGTGCCGCCGCTGCCTGCCAGGGTTTCGACCGGGCCAAAGGCGGCATCCGAGCGTTCCTGCGACTCCACCCGGTAGCTGGTCCCTGCCGGGAAGCTGTCAGTCCACTCCAGCCGCAAGGTGTTGGCGGCCAGGTCGACCACGGCGCCGAGCTTGGCCGCAGCGGCCAGCGCGCGATCGGCTTGCGCCACTGGGTCTGGCGAGACGGTGATCGACACGCTGGCGATCGTGCTGCTGTTGACCCGTCCGTCGTTGACCACCAGGCTGGCGCTGTAAACACCGGGCAGATCGGGCGTGAAGCTGGGTTTGGCGGTGGTCGCGCCATTCAAGGCGGCTGCGCTGCCGGTGGGCCGCGAGGTCAGCGTCCACAGGTAGCTCAGCGCATCGCCGTTGGCATCCGTGCTGGCGCTGCCGTCGAGAGTAACCAGCGTGCCTTGCACTGCGCTCTGCGCCGGGCCAGCGGCAGCGATGGGCGCGGCGTTGGTATCGGTGCTGGTGCTGCCGGCACCACCGCCACCCCCACAACCTGATAGGAAGGCGAAGGCCACCAGACCGAAGGTGGCGATCAGTCTGAACAGCGAGATCTTGCGCATGTTGACTCCTGCCCTGAGGCGTGAGGGGGTGCGGTCGATGGGTCCGCGGGTCAGCCGGATGGCTGCATCACTGTGGCACCAAAAAAGCTCATGGGGTGAGCTGGTGAGACACGGTTGCGGCGGCTCATGTCATGGGTCGCCGGGGTTGTCCACAGCATAATCTTCCCAGGCAGCGGCGCCGGCTCGCAACTTGCGCTGTCGCATGGTCCGCCCAATGGGGAAGCTCAATTGACCATCCACCACCGCCGTTCACTGCTCGAGCATCTGCGCGACCAACTGGCTGTTGACTGGTGGGGCCACCACGGCATCGCCCACTGGGCCAGGGTGCGGGCTAATGGGCTGATGCTGGCCCGCGACACCGGCGCGAACCGGCATGTGGTCGAGTTGTTTGCGTTTTTTCATGATGCCAGGCGGATCAACGAGTACGACGACGAAGACCACGGCGCACGCGGCGGCACATTGGCCAAGCGCTTGAAGGGTCGCTACTTTGATGCCACCGACGACGAGATGGACTTGCTCGCCTACGCCTGCACGCACCATAGCGATGGCATGACGCAGGCCGACCCAACCGTGTTGACCTGCTGGGACGCGGACCGCCTGGACCTGGGACGGGTGGGCATCACCCCAAATCCCAAATACCTGGGCACCAAGGCCGCACGCACCGAAGCCAGCATGGCCAAGGCCAACCAGCGCGCCGAGGCCTGGTGTGATGCCTTTGATGAGCGGCGGCGCAGGCAAGGCTGACCTCGTTGGCATCCACGCCGGCTCGCGCACATCGGGAGGCTGGTGGTTCATCAGGTAGAGGCAGCGGTTGGTGTCGAGCATGTACTTCGGATTCATAAGGCTTCGCGCTCGCCCTCGACGTTTTCGCCCCGGCCCTGGGACATGACATCCGGTGAGAGCTTGGCGAGTTTTCCCAGCACATCGCCTAGGCGGCGCTGCGCCGGACAGATGCGCAACTCGTCCCCCTGGCGCTCGCTGACCAGATCAAGATCCCACGTGCTGTAAGCAAGTTCGGCGGGAATGCGAACGGCCTGCGAGTTGCCGTTCTTGAAGAGTTTGGTGCTGGCCATGGCGAACCTTGTTGGGTGTACAGGTACATCCCAATCCGAGAGAAAGTGAATGCCCAGGTTCAACTGGTCGTCGCAACACAGGTACGGCTCAACGCGTTTGAACACGCGGTGGCCCAGAATAAGTGAATTGGGTTGCGGTCTGATTTCTCTCTCTTGCATTCGGGCCCCTGCCAGGCCGCCGGAGGCGCCCCGGTTGAGACCTGTACTCAGGTTTCAACCCCTCATGCACGGTGGCCAATGACGCCAGCGCTGCGAAGTATCCCGAGGCCGGCATTAGCCCGCCGGCGTTTCTACCGAGCGCAGCAGGTCATTGAGTGCTTCCGCCGGCGTGCGCCAGCCGAGTGTCTTGCGCGGTCGTGTGTTCAAGGCAAGGGCCACCGCATTCAGCTCGCTCGCCCGGTATGCGCTGAGGTCCGTTCCCTTCGGGAAATACTGCCGCAGCAGCCCATTCGTATTCTCGTTAGTGCCGCGTTGCCAGGGACTCCGCGGATCGCAGAAGAAGACCTTTAGGCCGGTCTCAATCGAGAGCTGCGCGTGCTGGCTCATCTCGGAGCCCTGGTCCCATGTCAATGACTGTCGAAGATGCTTGGGCAATGAGGCCATCGCACGCTTGATCGCGGCCCGCACGGCCTCCGCACCGTGGCCAGCCAACGCTGGCCCGTGCTTCTCGCGCGGCTGCTGTCGGTGGCCGGCTTGTGGCGGAAGGTGCAGCAGAAGCGTGAACCGCGTCGTTCTCTCGACCAAGGTTCCGATGGCCGAACTTGCAAGCCCTAGGATGAGGTCGCCTTCCCAGTGCCCAGGCACGGCACGATCATCGACGCAGGCCGGCCGCTCGCTGATGAGGATCTCTGGCGTCACGAACGACTTACCACGGCCACGCACGCGCTCCCTGGGCGCGCGCAGTGCTCTGCCGGTGCGCAGGCAGGCAGTCAACTCGCGGCGAAGGGCCCCGCGGCCCTGTACGTACAACGCCTGGTAGATCGCCTCATGGCTGATGCGCATCGAAGAATCTTCGGGAAAGTCGGTCAGCAGGCGATTCGCTATCTGTTCTGGGCTCCACGCCCGTGACCACCGGCGGGCTTGTCTGCGTCCATGTCGGCGCCCCTTCCATTGAACCTGAGGCCCAGCGATGGCTCGCCCGCCTGGCGTCACGACGTTGCCGGCCAGTCGATCCTGCACGTACTTCAAGAGGGCAGGATTCGTCACCAGTTTGGCGGGCTTGGGACGGCGTGCGGCGCGGTCAGCATGCCACTGCGCTGTATGGGCACGGTACTCCAGGCCGCCGCCGCGCGTGGCCGCGTTGCGCCGCAGCTCGCGCGAGATCGTTGAGGGCGCTCGTCCTAGTTGTCGGGCGATCGCGCGAACGCCTTCACCACGGGCGCGCGCAAGCGCAACCTGTTCACGCTCGGCGAAGGATAGGTAGCGGCCTGTCGGCTCAGGTGCGGACGGTGCAAGATTCGATGGTGGCATGCCACCGCATTGTCGGAACCATCGGTTGCCAACGGCCGGCGACACGCCAGCGATGTCGGCCGCGTCCTCGCTCGAATGCCCCTTGGAGATCGCCTTCCAGAACGGCCCCCTCTCGGCTCGGTGCAACACTGGCGGTCTCCCCGGCGAGCGGAGCTTCGCACGCAGCGCTCGATCTGACTTCAACTTCTTCGAGCTCATCAACACCTCCAGTTGGGACGTGTTGCGACGACGGGTTGAATTCACCCATGTATAGAACTCTTTAATCTGTTCACGCCCATCACCGGCCCAGGCCCGCAGCGATGCCTTCAATCCCCCCGCTTGAACAACTGGACGCCACGCGCTTTGATGCGCCGGCGATCCTGAAAAAGCTGGCCAGCAGCAGCCGCCGGCTGGCCGAGTTGAAGGGCATCGCGGCGTCCAACCAGCAGGATGGCGCGGTGGACCTGGTGCTGCAGCAAGCCAAGGCACTGGGCGAGGCTTGGGCGTAGGCCGCCAGCAGTGACCGCATGGCCCAGATGTCCAACTCGGCGTTGCCACCGCGTTGCCATATTTGGCGTATTGAGCCCCAAAAAGCCAAATGGGCTAGCCCCTTTTGAGAGCTAACCCATTGATTTAAAGAACTAATTTTGGTCGGGACGGCGGGATTCGAACTCGCGACCCCTTGCACCCCATGCAAGTGCGCTACCAGGCTGCGCTACGCCCCGACTGAGCCGCAGATTATAGGTGGAAACGCCACCAGTTCAGACGGTCAGCAGATTTCGTATCGACAAAAGTTCGGCACGCAATTGGGTGGCTGCCAGCGCCGGGCTTTGTGTGGCTGGATCCGCGACATCAGGCGCATTCGAGGTCACTTCGTCAGGGTCCAAGAGTTCGCTCTCATTGAACATTAGCGACTGCTCGCTTGCAAGCTCATGCACCGCAGCGGCCCCTCGGCCACCGCTGATGTCGCCCAACTGGTTGCGGGCGCCGCTGATCGTGAATCCTTGCTCATGGAGCAGGTCGCGAATACGCCGGATCAACAGCACTTCGTGGTGCTGGTAATAGCGGCGATTGCCGCGCCGCTTCATCGGCTTGAGCTGACTGAATTCCTGTTCCCAATAGCGCAACACATACGGCTTGACCCCGCACAACTCACTGACCTCACCGATCGTGAAGTAGCGCTTGGCTGGAATAGCTGGCAGCAGGTTCTCCATGAAGATCAGTGCGCTAAGGATGTGGGTTGGGCGCTAGGCCAGTTCCTGCGCAGGTGGGGCGTCCCCCTGAACAATCGCCTTGAGCTTGTGGCTGGCATGGAAGGTCACGACGTTGCGAGCATTGATCGGGACCGACTCGCCAGTTCGCGGATTTCGACCTGGGCGAGGCGCCTTGCGGCGGATGTTGAAATTGCCGAAGCCAGACAGCTTGACGTCTTCACCTCGAACCAAGGTGCTGTGAACCAACTCGAAGAATGCTTCGACCATGTCCTTCGATTCGCGCTTGTTCAAGCCAAGCCGCTCAAACAACAGTTCAGCCAGCTCGGCCTTGGTCAGCGTGGGCGTCTCCAGTGACGGCAATATTGTCCGATCAGCGACTCTATCCTCGGTGCTCATATTTTGCTCAGTGGAGAGTGGGACGGCATCAGCCCCGAAGCCTGGCCCCTTGGGCATCAGCCGCGCGAGCCAATGCCAAGGCAACCGCTGCGTCAATCTTATCGTCGGTCAATGTAGCGCTGGTGTCGAGCAATTCCAACCGCACGGCCATGCTTCTTTCCCCGACACCGACATCGTTGGTGGCCTCAGCAGGCTTGTAGACGTCGAACAGCGTGGCCGATTGCACCAAACCACTCGGGTCTGCGCGCAGTGCACCGATCAAACCATCGTATGTGGCAGATTCCGGCACCACCAGTGCCAGATCGCGCCAGGCACTCTGGTGGCGCGCGATAGGCTTGAACGCGGGCACAGGCCGCAACAACAAGGCGGAGAGGTCGATCTCGAACACGACCGGCGCCTGGGGCAATTCGTAGTCTTGGCACCAACGCGGATGAAGTTCGCCAAGCACGCCGACAGACATTCCATCGATGATCACGCGGGCGCTGCGACCCGGGTGCAACGCAGCATGCTGCGCCGGCTCAAAAACTGGCTTCAGCGGCGCCAGCAAGGCCTCAACATCACCCTTGACGTCATAAAAGTCAACTTGACGCTCAGCGGCACCCCATTGAGAAGGCAACGCGGCACCGTAGGCCAAGCCACCCACGCGCATGGGCTGGTCGATGCCGGCCACCGTGCTGTCACCTGCCACCACGCTGGCGTCACGCATGGCCACCCGGCCGAGTTCGAAGACGCGCACCCGTCCAGTCTTGCGCGCCAGGTTGTGACGCAGTACCTGGATCAAGCTGCCGACCAAGCTTGAGCGCATCGCGGCCAATGGTGCGGCGATCGGGTTCAGCACCATGATCGGGTCAGCATTGCCGTGCAGTTCATGCTCCCAGCGCGTCTCGACAAAGCTGAAGCTGATGGTTTCTTGGTAATCCAACGCGGCCAAAGCATGGCGCACAGCGAAGCTGCTGCGTTGGGATTCAGATCGAATGCGCGGCGATACCGGCGCCAGCGGGGCAGTGTCTGGCAGTTGGTCATAGCCAATGACCCGAATCACTTCTTCAATCAGGTCTTCCTCGATCGACAGATCGAAACGCCAGCTCGGCGGCGTCACCAGCAGCCGGCCGGGCTGCTGGCTGAAACTCAGACCCAGGCGAGAAAAGACTTCGGCGCACTGATCTTGGGTGACCGGCATGCCAATCACCTTGGCGGCCCGATCGATACGCAGCGCAACCGCCGCTCGTTCCGGGACATGGACCTGCTGGTCGTCGACCGGCCCGGCCTCACCGCCGCAGATCTCGATGATCAGCCCGGTGATGCGCTCAATCTGCTCGACCGTTCGTGCCGGATCCACGCCACGCTCAAAGCGGTGTCCGGCATCGGTGTTGAAGTTGAACCGGCGCGAACGACCCGCGACGGCTTCGGGCCACCAGAAGGCCGCTTCGACATAGACGTTGCAGGTGTCGTCAGACACAGCGGTGGCGTCGCCGCCCATGATGCCCGCCAACGACTCGACGCCTTGCGCATCGGCAATCACACCAACCCGAGCGTCAAGCTCGACGGTGTTGCCATTCAGCAGCTTCAACGTCTCGCCAGGCTTTGCCCAACGCACCACCAGACGGTCATGGATCTTGTCGAGGTCGAAGATGTGTGAGGGCTGTCCGAACTCGAACATCACATAGT
>CANFPU010000201.1 GCA_947448955.1 Burkholderiales bacterium | reverse complement strand
GTACGCGATGATCAGCACGATGTACTGCGCCACCTGGGTCCAGGTAACGGCACGCATGCCGCCCAGGAACGAGCACACCAGCACACCACCGAGGCCAACGAAGATACCGATCTCGAAGCTGAAACCGGTCAGGTGCGAGGTGACCAGCCCGACGCCGTAGACCTGGACCACCACATAGACGAATGACACCAGCACGGTGGCGGCCACTCCGATCAGCCGCGGCGCACTGCCCCCATAGCGTGCGCCGAGAAAATCGGGGATCGTATACTGGCCAAAGCGGCGGAGGTAGGGCGCCAGCAGCACCGCGACCAGGCAGTAGCCCCCGGTCCAGCCCAGGATGTAAGCCAGGCCATCAAAGCCTTGCAGATAGAGCACGCCAGCGGTGCCGATGAAGGACGCCGCCGACATCCAGTCGGCCGCAGTGGCCATGCCGTTGTACATCGCGGGCACGCGACGACCCGCAACGTAGTACTCGGCTTCGTCGGTGGTGCGGCTCATCAATCCGATGCCGGCATAAACCAGCACGGTCGCGATCAGGAAACTTGCGCCTATCCAGCCGCGCGGCCAGCCGTTGCGCTCGAGCTGCGCCAGCGCGACGATGAACAGCACCAGACCCAGCGTGAACAGGCCATAGCGGCGGTGCAAGCGGCTGGCAAAGCGCCGCGTGGCCTCGACACTGTCGGCAGATGGCCTGGACATGGCCGCTCGAGACTATCGAGAAGCCAAGCGCATCCAGGTCTCGACCACCGAATCAGGGTTCAGCGAAATCGAGCCGATGCCTTCAGCGGCTAACCAGTCGGCAAAGTCAGGGTGGTCGCTCGGGCCTTGGCCGCAGATACCGATGTACTTGCCGGTGGCCCGGCAGGCGGTGATGGCTCGACTGATCAAGGCCTTGACGGCTGGATCGCGCTCATCGAAATCCTGTGCCAATTGAGCCAGCCCGGAATCGCGGTCCAAGCCCAATGTCAACTGCGTCAGGTCATTTGAGCCGATCGACATGCCATCGAAATACGCAAGAAACTGGTCGGCCAAGATCGCGTTGCTCGGCACCTCGCACATCATGATCACGCGCAGACCGTTCTGAGCACGCGCCAAGCCACGGTCGGCCAGCAGCTTGACCACTTGCTCGGCCTGTCGCACCGTACGAACGAACGGCACCATGATCTCAACATTGGTCAGACCCATGTCATTGCGCACACGTTTCAGGGCCTCGCATTCCATTGCAAAGGCATCGGCGAACTCGCCGCTGATGTAGCGCGAGGCGCCACGGAAGCCCAACATCGGATTTTCTTCATCGGGTTCGTAGCGAGAACCGCCGATCAGCTTCTTGTACTCGTTGGACTTGAAGTCCGACAAGCGCACGATCACCGTTTTGGGCCAGAACGCTGCGGCAATCGTGGCAATGCCCTCGACCAGCTTGTCAACGTAAAACGCGCGCGGCGAGGCATGACCCCGTGCCACCGATTCCACCGCCTTCTTCAGGTCGGGGTCGATGTTGGGGTAGTCGAGGATCGCCTTTGGGTGCACCCCGATGTTGGTGTTGATGATGAATTCCAGCCGCGCCAGGCCGACGCCAGAGTTCGGGATCTGCGCGAAGTCGAAGGCCAGCGCCGGGTTGCCGACGTTCATCATGATCTTGATCGGACAGTAGGGCAATTCACCGCGCTTGACCTCAGTGACTTCGGTCTCGAGCAGACCGTCGTAGATATAGCCGGTGTCGCCCTCGCTGCACACCACGGTGACGAGCGCGCCGTCGGCCAAGGTGTCGGTCGCGTCGCCACAACCCACCACCGCCGGGATGCCCAGTTCGCGGGCAATGATCGCTGCGTGGCAGGTGCGGCCCCCTCGGTTCGTGACGATCGCGCTAGCGCGCTTCATCACCGGCTCCCAGTTCGGGTCGGTCATGTCGGTGACCAGCACATCACCGGCTTGGACCTTGTCCATCTCTGACAGACTGGCCACCAGACGGACTGGCCCTGTGCCAATCCTCTGGCCGATCGCCCTACCCTCGGCCAACACGGTGCTGTGACCCTTGAGCTTGTAGCGGTGCTCAACCTGGCTGGTGGCTTGGCTCTTCACGGTCTCAGGCCTGGCTTGCAAGATGTAGAGCTTGCCATCCTCGCCGTCCTTGCCCCACTCGATGTCCATCGGCCGACCGTAATGCTGCTCGATGATCAGCGCATAGCGGGCCAGTTCGATCACGTCGGCGTCGTTCAGCGCATAGCGATTTCGCTGCTCGGGCGGTGTATCGACGGTGCGCACCAGACGGCCCGTAGCCTCACGCTCCTGGGTCGAGCTGAACACCATACGGATCAGCTTGGAGCCCAGGTTGCGCCGGATGATCGGTAGCTTGCCGGCCTTCAATGCCGGCTTGTGGACATAGAACTCATCGGGATTGACGGCGCCTTGCACCACCGTCTCGCCCAGGCCGTAGCTGGCGGTGATGAACACCACGTCCTCGAAACCCGATTCGGTGTCGATCGTGAAGATCACGCCGGCCGCGCCCAGGTCTGAGCGCACCATGCGCTGCACCCCAGCCGACAAGGCCACATCGGCATGGGCAAAGCCCTTGTGCACCCGATAGCTGATCGCGCGGTCGTTGTAGAGCGAGGCGAAGACCTCCTTCATCTTGTGTAGCACATCGCTGATGCCATGCACGTTCAAAAAAGTCTCTTGCTGGCCAGCAAACGACGCATCAGGCAAGTCTTCGGCCGTGGCCGACGAACGAACCGCAAAGCTCGCATCAGGATGCTCGAGCGTCAGTGCGGCGAAAGCGGATCGCACTGCGGCGTCAAATGCCGGCGGGAACGGCGCCGCGATGACCCAGCCTCGGATTTCAGCGCCGGCGGCGGCCAGCGCGTTGACATCATCAGTGTCAAGCGCCAACAGGCGGGCGTTGATCTTTTCGGTCAGGCCGCCGTAGGCCAGGAACTCGCGGAAGGCATGCGCGGTGGTGGCAAAGCCGCCTGGCACGCGCACGCCGCTGGCCGAGAGCTGGCTGATCATTTCGCCGAGGCTGGCGTTCTTGCCGCCAACAACCTCGACATCGGTCATTCTCAGCTGCTCAAACGGCAAGACCAAGGCGGCCGCCAATGGGGTGGATGACATAGGAAAGCTCCGGGATGGTGGGAAATCGGTGCTGTCCGGCAGGCGGCGGCCCCAGCACTGCCGCGCCTAGACGCCTCCACGCCGGCCGAATCGTAGATTCGACAAACGGAGGCGATTGGGGCGTGGGCTGGGACGGGCTTCATCGGTTGCTCAAGGAATGATTCTACGGACCGCAAGCTCTATCATCACCAGACTTCGATAGAACGCCGGCCAGCGGCGGCCCCAAATGCCCAATCGCAGCGTGTTCTTTGTCTCAGACGGCACCGGTATCACTGCCGAGACCTTCGGCAACTCGATCCTGGCGCAGTTCTCAGCGAAACCGCGCCATGTACGCAGGCCCTTCATCGACACCGTCGACAAGGCGCTGGCGGTCGTCGGCGAGATCAACCAGGTGGCCGATGCCGAAGGGCGTAAGCCGATCGTCTTCATCACCTTGGTCAACGACGAGGTGCGGCAAATCCTGACCAATCCGCACTGCCGAGGCCTGGTACTCGACATGTTCAAAGCCTTTGTTGAGCCATTGGAAGTTGAATTTGCGGTCAAGAGCAACCATCGGGTCGGGCGTTTCTCGGATGCCGCCAAGAGCAGTGAATACAACGACCGCATTGAGGCCATCAACTTTTCGCTCGCGCATGATGATGGCCAATCGGCCCGCAATCTGGCCAGCGCCGACGTGATCCTGCTGGGCGTGAGTCGCAGCGGCAAGACGCCGACCTCGCTCTACCTGGCGATGCAGCACGGCATCAAGGCCGCCAACTACCCGCTGATCCCCGAGGACTTCGAGCGACGCAAGCTACCAACGCCGCTGGCGCCTCACATCAGCAAATGCTTCGGTCTGACGATAGACCCGGGCCGCCTGTCCCAGATCCGCAACGAGCGCCGACCTGGCAGCCAGTACGCAGCCCTAGAGAACTGCCGCCACGAAGTGCACGAAGCCGAATCGATGATGCGGCGCAGCGGCGTGGCCTGGCTCAGTTCGACCCACAAGTCGATTGAAGAGATCGCCACCACCATCCTGCGAGACATCCGGCCGGATCGGCTGATCTACTGACGGATCCAGCGATGCGACACCTCCATCATCCAGGCACGGCCGAAACCCAGCGCTGTACCACGTTGGCCGCCAGCCGGCAGACCTGAAAGCTGGCATTGCAGCCAAGCCGCTCGTTGCGCGCGGGGTTGGCTGAAGCGCTCCGACCCAACGACGCGAACAGTGCCGTGCACACGCTGTCAGGCGGCAAGCTGTTGGCGTTCGCTTTCGCGATGCAGCGCTTTCGAAGTTCCCGGCGCACGCGGTGTATTTAGGCGATCAACTTGATGCCCAGGCGTCTGTTCAGCTCGAATTCGCCACCGTCACCTGCGGGGATCGTGTCGAAGCAAGTCAGGCCGCGGGCAAGACCAGGCCGCGTCGCAGCGACTCATAAAGACACACCGCCGCTGCAGCGGCGACATTGAGCGACTCTTCGCCGCCAGGCTGCGGGATGCGAAGCACCTGGACACAGCGCGCCAGCAGTTCGGGCGCAACACCTTGGCCTTCATGGCCCAACACCCAAGCGCAAGGTTGGGGCAGGCGGGCGCTGTGCAGCATTTGGTCAGTGACCAAGGAAGTACCGACCAACGGTACCCGGAGCGCCACCAGATCGTCAGGCACCAGACCTTCGACCAACCGCAGGCCGAAATGCGCGCCCATGCCGGCGCGCAAGACCTTGGGCGACCACAGGCCAGCCGTACCCTGCAATGCAAGCACCTGGCGAACACCAAAGGCCGCCGCACTGCGCAGGATGCTGCCCACATTGCCTGCGTCCTGTACCCGATCGAGCACCACCGTGGCCACCTCAGGATCGATCATCGGCGCCGCGGGCAGGGTCAACAAGAATCCCAATCGAGCTGGTGACTCGAGTGCGCTGAAACCATCGAACAGCGCGTCGCTGACCCGAACCACTCGAGGTGCCCAACATGACAAGGCGCGAAGACCTGGCGACGCCCAGGCGCTGTCAGCCACCACGGCCTGAACCGGCTGCAGACCGCGCGCCCGCAGCGCAGAACACAGGTGCTCACCTTCAAGCCACAGCAAGCCGAATTTGCGGTAAGCGCCAGGGTCCCGCGCGAGCTTGCGCAGCCTGACGAGCAAGGGGTTGTCGCGCCCGCTGAGCGTGACCGGTTCGATCAAGGTGCACCACCGTCCACTGCCACCAGCACCGCACGCACAGGCGCGTAGCTGCGGCGATGCACTGGGCAGGCGCCGTGCTGACGCAGGGCCGCCAAATGCGCAGAGGTGGGGTAGCCTTTGTGCGCCGCAAAACCGTAATCGGGAAAGTCTCGGTCAAGCACTAGGCAGAGTCGGTCGCGATAGACCTTGGCCAGGATCGACGCAGCCGAGATCGACGGTACCTTGGCATCGCCGCTGACAATGGCTGCGGCTGGCATGTTCAACGTCGGCAGTTGATTGCCGTCGACCAGCACCCGGCGAGGCACCAAGCGCAAGCCTTCGACCGCACGGCGCATCGCCAGCAAGCTTGCTTGCAGAATGTTCAGGCGATCGATCTCCTCAACGCTGGCCTCGGCGATACAGCAAGCCAGCGCCTTGGCGCGGATTTCATCGAACAAAAGCTCTCGCCTGCGCGGGCTCAACACCTTGGAGTCGGCCAATCCGGCGATCGGCTGCCGGTCGTCGAGGATCACCGCGGCGGCCACCACGGGACCGGCCAGCGGGCCGCGTCCGGCCTCATCGACGCCCGCAACCAAGCCAGGCCGGTCCCAGTCCGAGCCCAGCCGTTCAAGCAAGGACTTGGGCAATCGCATCGGTGGCCTTCTGCGCCGTGTGCTGGCGCAAGCTGAGGTGCATCTCGGTAAATCGGCGGACCAGCGCCTCGACTCGGCTGGCATCCGCCAGCCAAGCCATCCCCTCGCGGGCCAACGCCTCGGGCGTGGCAGCGTCCTGGATCAGCTCGGGCACGACGAACTCTCGGGCCAGGATGTTGGGCAGACCAAACCAGGGCTGGTAGCTCATGCGCTTCATGCGCTGCCAATTCAACCAAGCGAGTCGGTAGGTGATGACCATCGGCCGCTTGAACAACGCCGCCTCAAGCGTGGCCGTACCACTGGCAACCAAGGTGAGGTCGCAGGCCGCTAACGCCTCATGAGAGCGACCATCGAGCATCTCCAATGCCAGCCCACGGCCTTGCGCCGCGCGCAGGGGCTCAACCAGTGCCCGCAACCCCGGCATCACGGGCATCACGAAGCGCAGGCCGGGGCGTTGACGCTGCATCAAGGCTGCGGCGGCAAGCAGCAGCGGTGCGATCAGGGCGACCTCGCTGCGTCGGCTGCCAGGCATCAATGCCACGACCTGGTCGTCATCGGCCAGACCGAGCGCCGACCGCGCGGCTGCACGCGGCGGATCCATGGCGATCGCATCGGCCAGCGGGTGGCCGACGAAAGTGGCGGCGATCCCGTGCTGGCGCAGCAGTGCAGGCTCGAACGGGAACAAACACAGCACATGGTCGGCTGCACGAGCGAGTTTGGCCACTCGCTCGCCGCGCCAGGCCCAGATCGATGGGCAGACAAAGTGAACTGTCTTGATACCCGCTTCACGCAACCGCATTTCGAGGCCGAAATTGAAATCGGGTGCATCGACGCCGATGAAGACCGAAGGCCG
>CANFPU010000200.1 GCA_947448955.1 Burkholderiales bacterium | reverse complement strand
CTCGGTGCGCTCGAACAGCACCCGGCCGTTGCGGCCGCTGCGCGCCAGGCGAATCGGCAGCCTGGCGATCGGGTCCCAGCGCAGGTCGATTTTCTCGCCGTCGACCATGCCTTGCCAGTGCTGCGGCTGATCCTGGCGTACCGGCCCTGAGGGTTTGAGCCGCGCCAATCCCGCCTCGCTGAACAATCCCCCAAGCTCCTGCCAATCCAAGGTCACTGCCAGCGCTCGCAACTCGCCGGCCGGGTAGTCGATCACGTGCCGGTCGGCGCGCAACACGCGCTCCAACCGGATGCCACTGCGGTCGCGGCGCCAGATCTCTTCGACTCCTTCGCCTTTGATCCAGCTGATGGCGCTCGCGCTGCGCGTGAGTTGCCATTCCTGGCGCTGGGTGCGGCCTCCGGCCAGCGTCAGGCTCACCCGGAACCTGGCCGCGAGATCTGGCCGGGTCTGCTCTTGGGTTGCCGATGAGATCGGTGCCGAGCTTGTCCCGGCGGCAGCCCCGCTGAGCAGCGTCGCCAGCCAGCCTGCGGCCAGAGCGGCGCACCATCGCCGCAGACGGATACCCGCCATCCGGTTCAGAAGCCGAAGGCCTCGCGCATCACATGGAAGATCCAGTTCTGTTCCATGCTGCCCCGTACCAAGTAGGCCTTGGGGCCGCGCGCCCAGATGCCGACATCCTCGCCGCCGTGGGTTTCGCTGCTCAGCGGCACGGTGGCTTCCTGCAGGAAATTCAGTGCGGTGGTGTCCACGCTGCTGAGGTCGGGCCGGGACCCGCCGCGGTAGCCGGGTCCGTTGGCATAGCCCAAGGTGGTCCAGGGTTGGCCGTTCTTGTCGAGCGACAGCTTGGTGGCCGCACCATCGATGTCGGGCACCGGCTTGACCAGCCCCAAGATCGGGTTACCGCGGTGCGGGTAGCCGGCGATCGTGAAGGCGTGGCTGTGGTCGGCGGTGACGATGATCAGCGTGTCTTCTTCGCGGGTCATCTCCATGGCGCGCCGCACGGCGTTGGAAAGTTCGATCGTGTCCTCCAAAGCGCGCCTAGCATTGCCAGCGTGGTGGGCGTGGTCGATCCGTCCGGCTTCGACATGCAGGAAGTACCCTTTGTCGCCACCTTGTTGCAGCAGGCGGATCGCTTTGTCGGTCATTTCGGTCAGCGAGGGCTCGCCAGATGGATCCTTTGCGCGGTCGGACTCGTACTGCATGTGCGAGGGCTCGAACAACCCCAGCACCGGCCCGCTGGTGGCCGGGTCGATCGCGTCAAACCCTGGCTTGTTCCACACATAGGCCGCGCCTTTGCCGCGG
Organism: Burkholderiales bacterium; assembly: GCA_947448955.1. Classification (GTDB taxonomy): domain Bacteria; phylum Pseudomonadota; class Gammaproteobacteria; order Burkholderiales; family Burkholderiaceae_C; genus Pseudaquabacterium. The sequence goes on along the minus strand of CANFPU010000200.1, from coordinate 5,466 downwards.
CTGGCCAACCATTCGGCCGTCAGGTTGCGACCGTCGTTGCGTCGGCCCTGGGTCGTGGGGTACTCGGGATCGTTGACCGCCTTGGGCAGGAAATAGGTGCGGCCGCCACCCATCGCGAACTTCAGGCTGTCGCGCACGGTTGGCTTGAGCTCAATCAGCTGCCGGGCGATGTCCCGCGTGGCACAGCCGGCCAGCTTGATGTCGCTGTCGGACTCCCAGTCGCGATACGGTGTGTGTGCGTAGGTGGCTGCTGGCGTGGCGTGCGTCAGCCGGGCGGTGGACACCACACCGGTTGCGCGGCCACTGGCGGCGGCGAGTTCCAGGATACTGGGCACTGATCGGGCCGCCACCTTGGCGGCGTCGCATTCGTACCGTGCTGTGTTGTGGTCGACCGACAGCATGCCCTCACGCGTTTTGTAGCCGGTGAATATGGCGGTGGCGGTGGGCGCAGAGTCGGAGGTCTGTTGGTCCCACGAATAGGTTTTCGACAGCGCGCTGTACGGCAAGGTCTCGAACGACAGTCGGTTTTCCTCGCCGGTCTTGCCCTTGAGCTGGCCTTCCAAGATGCGCGCTGCGGTTTGCGTGGCGATGCCCATGCCGTCGCCGATGAAGATGATCACGTTCTTCGCTTGGCGGGTGTTGTCTTGCAGCGACTTGCCGTTGGCGATGAAGGCCATGCCGGCGTTGTGCCAGTCAGCCACACTTTCGGGGCCTTTGACGGCAGGCTCGGCGGCCTGTGCGGTGGTCCACAACAGTATCAGGGCTGCAGCGGTCAGCGGTTTCGCGAAGGACATGACGCGGTGCTCCTCATCCAATTCGACCCAGCAAAAGGTACTCCATCAGCGCCTTTTGTACATGCAGCCGATTCTCGGCCTCTTCCCAGACGACCGACTGCGGGCCGTCGATGACCTCGGCGGCGACCTCCTCGCCGCGGTGCGCCGGGAGGCAGTGCATGAACAGTGCGTCGGGGCGCGCCAGCGACATCATCTGTGCGTCGACACACCAGTCGGCAAAAGCCTTCTGCCGCGCCTCGTTCTCAGCCTCATAGCCCATGCTGGTCCACACATCGGTGGTGACCAGGTGGGCGCCCTCGCAGGCGGCGAACGGGCTCTTGAAGGTCTTCACACAGGCTGGGTTGTTGACGCCGCCCAGCAACGGATCGACTTCGTAGCCGCGCGGCGTGCTGATGTGCAGCGTGAAGCCCAGGATGTCGGCGGCTTGCAGCCAAGTGTTGGCCATGTTGTTGCCGTCGCCGACCCAGGCCACCACTTTGCCGGCGATGTCGCCTCTTTGCTCAATGAAGGTGTAGATGTCGGCCAGGATCTGGCACGGATGGAACTCATTGGTCAACCCGTTGATCACCGGCACCCGCGAGTTCGCCGCAAAACTGGCCAGCTTGCTTTGCTCGTAGGTCCGGATCATCACCAAGTCGACCATGCGGCTGATCACCCGAGCCGAATCCTCGATGGGCTCGGCACGACCCATGTGGCTGTCACCGGTGGTCAGGTGCACGACCGAGCCACCCATCTGGTACATGCCGGCCTCGAAGCTGACGCGCGTGCGGGTGCTGGCCTTTTCGAAAATCATCGCCAGTGTTCGGTCGACCAGCGGTTGGTAACGCTCGTAGTTCTTGAACCGCGTCTTGATGGTGCGGGTGCGCTCGAACAGATAGGCGTATTCCTCCGCCCGCAAGTCCTTGAACTGGAGGTAATGTTTCATCAGGCGACACCCCGGTTTCATGCCGGATTCAAGGCTGGGCTGCGGCCAGGAAGTCACGCACCAGCGGCACCAGGATGTCAGCGATCTCATCGATCTCGGCCGCGTTGATGATCAGCGGCGGCAACAGGCGGATCACCGTGTCGGCCGTGATGCTCATCAGAAGACCGGCTTGCGCCGCCTTGAGCAGCAGTTCGCTGCAGTTGCGGTCGAGTTCGATGCCGATCATCAGGCCCTGGCCGCGGATCTCTTTGAAGCCTGCCAACGCGCCCAGTCCCTCGGTCAGGCGCGAGCGCAGGCGATCGCCCATGGCTGCGGCGTTGGCCATCAGGCCGTCCTCTTCCATGATGCGCAGCGTCTCGATGCCGGCACGCATCGCCAGCGGGTTGCCGCCGAAGGTGGTGCCGTGGTTGCCCGGTTGCAGCACATCCTTGGCGCGCGGGCCGGCGACGATGGCGCCGATCGGCACGCCCGATCCCAGGCCTTTGGCCAGCGGCATCACGTCGGGCTGGATGCCGGCCCATTGGTGCGCAAACCACCTGCCGGTGCGCCCGATGCCGCACTGCACCTCGTCGAGCATCAGCAGCCAGTTCTGCTCGTCGCAGATTTGGCGCAGGCCCCGCAGCGTGTCAATGTGGGTCGGATTGATGCCGCCTTCGCCCTGGATCGTCTCGAGGAATATCGCCACGACATTGGGACGGGTTCGCGCGACCTCGCGCACCGCGTCCAGGTCGTTGAGCGCGATCCTGACGAAACCTTCAACCAGCGGGCCGAACCCCGCTTGCACCTTCGGATTGCCAGTGGCCGACAGCGTGGCGATCGACCGACCATGGAAGGCTTTGTCGTAGACGATGATCTCGGGCTGGTCGATGCCACGGTCATGGCCGAACTTGCGCGCAATCTTGATGGCGCCCTCATTCGCCTCCAGACCTGTCGAGCAGAAGAACACCGCATCCAGTCCGGACAACTCGCACAGCTTGGTTGCCAGCGTCTCCTGCAGGGGCGCCGCGTAGTAGTTGCTGCAATGAATCATCTTGGCCACCTGGTCCTGCAGCGCAGGCACCAGCTTGGGGTGGCCGTGGCCGAGGGTGTTGACAGCGATGCCTGCCAGGCCGTCGAGGTATTCGCGACCTTCGGTGTCCCAGACCCGGCAGCCTCGGCCATGCGACAGCGCGATAGGCAGCCGGCCATAGGTGTTCATCAGGTGGGAAGTCATCGAATTGCTCCGTTCTATTTGAGGGGCTTGACCATCAAAAAGCCGGTGTCTTGCCGCCAGGGCAAACACCGGCTAGGGGAGGCGAATTCTAAGGTGCTCGCGAGGGCCAAGCCTGTGGCTGGTCGTCATCGAGGTCAGCCTCAAGCCCGCTGCGCCGCCGCATTTCCACGGCACAATAGCGGGTATTCGCGGTGGTGGTGCGGCTTGAGCCGCGGGGTTTGACCATCGTTCCGCCTATTCAACGGCCATCGGTCCGCATGTCAGTCCCCAAACCGCGCGAGTTCCTGATCCGGGGCATCACCTTGGCGGGCAGTCCTTTTCGCCCCAGCGACTGGTCTGAGCGATTGGCCGGCGCGCTGTCGAGCTTTCGACCCCACGGCGCGGCTGCTGGCATCGGCGGCCACATCGGCTACTCGCCGTACTGCGTGCCCCAGGTGATCGAAGGCGTCAGGTGCGTGATCGTCAACGAAGCGCTGCGCGACCTCGAACTGATGGCTTGGGACTTCGTGATGAACTTTGCGCGCGACAACGAGCTTCAGGTCACGCCGATCACTTCGCCTTCGGACTTGCCGTCGGCGGATTCAGCGCCCGTGGCCTGAGGTCGCGGGGCGGTCAAGGCCAGGGCAGCCCGATCGATGCCATGCGGTCGGCGGTACAGCCTTGAGCCGTCAGCCGTCAACGGTCAGTCAGCCGTCAGGGTGGGGCCAATGAAAAAGCCCGCTGACGCGGGCTTTTACTGCAGATGCCGGAGGGATCAGGCCGCGGCGGAAGCCGCCAGCGCCTTGATCTTGGCAGACAAGCGGCTCTTGTGGCGAGCGGCCTTGTTCTTGTGGAAGATGCCTTTGTCCGCGATCGAATCGATCACCGACTGCGCGGTCTTGAACAACTCTGCAGGAGCAGCCTTGTCACCGCCGGTAGCAGCCTTGTCCAGGGCTTTCTGGACGTTTTTGACAACCGTGCGGAACCTTGAGCGCAGCGCTGTGTTGGCGGCATTCAGGGCGACGTCCTGACGGGCGCGTTTACGACCCGACGCCAGGCGGACTGTTTTTTTCTTGGCTTTGGAAGCGGTGGCCATTGCTGTACTTTATCCTGAACGTTCTTGCGACTGTTTATTCGGGTGGGGCAAAGACGACGAGTATAGCATTGGCTTGTCGATCAAGCCAAGCCTTGCCACTGGCGTTCCTATAATGTTTGGGTGTCCCGTTTGACGGCAAGCCCTGCCGGTCCGGGCCACAAGCCCGCATGAATCTGTTCAAGGCTGCATTTTCCGTCTCTGCGCTCACGCTGTTGTCCCGCATCACCGGGCTCGTGCGCGAGCAGATAGGCGCCGCGCTGTTCGGCACCTCGGCGATGATGGATGCTTTTCAGATCGCTTTTCGCATTCCCAATCTGTTGCGGCGTTTGTTCGCAGAAGGCGCTTTCTCTCAGGCCTTCGTCCCCTTGCTCGCGGCCACCCGCAGTGCCGATGGGGACGACGCCACGCGCTTGCTGGTTGACGCGGTGGCCACCGTGCTGGCGTGGGCGTTGCTGGTCACCTGCATCGTCGGCATCGCCGCCGCGCCGGTGCTGGTCTGGCTGCTGGCATCAGGGTTCGCCCCAGCCACCGAGGATGCGGCGACGGCGATGACGCGCTGGATGTTTCCCTACATTGGCTTCATGTCGATGGTCGCACTGTCCTCCGGCGTGCTCAACACCTGGCGTCGGTTTGCGGTGCCGGCCTTCACCCCAGTGTTGCTCAACCTCAGTGTGATTGCCGCAGCGCTGTTGGGCGCGCCGGCGCTGCGCGGTCGCGGTATCGAGCCGGTCTATGCGATGGCGGTCGGCGTGATGGTGGGCGGCGTGCTGCAACTCGCGCTGCAACTGCCTGCGCTGTCGGCGATCGGCATGCTGCCGCGGCTCGGCCTCACGTGGTCGCGCTTGCGGGCGGCCTGGACCCACCCGGGCGTGCGGCGCATCCTCGCCAAGATGGCGCCGGCGTTGCTAGGAGTGTCGGTAGCGCAGATCTCTTTGATGATCAACTCGCAGATCGCCAGCCATCTGGGGGTGGGTGCGGTGTCCTCGCTGGTCTATGCCGACCGTTTGATGGAATTGCCGATTGCGCTGCTTGGCGTCGCGCTGGGGGTGGTGCTGACGCCCCAACTGTCAGCCGCCAAGGCTGGCTTCGACGACGAGGCCTATTCCGGCTTGCTGGACTGGGGCCTACGCTTGGTGCTGTTGTTGGCGCTGCCTTGTGCGGTGGCGTTGCTGGTGTTTGCGCAGCCGATGGTCGCTGTGTTGTTCCATCGCGGCGCTTTTGACGCCCATGCGGTGGCGATGACGCAGCTGGCGGTCATGGGCTGGGGCGCGGGTGTGTTGGGTCTGGTCGCGATCAAGGTGCTTGCGCCGGCTTTCTTTGCGCAGCAGGACATGCGCACGCCGATGCGGGTGGCCGTCGCCTCGCTGGTGTTGACCCAATTGCTCAACGCAGTGCTGATCTGGGGTCTTGGGATGGGGGTGGCGGCGTTGGCGCTGTCGATCGGCTTGGCTGCCAATGT
>CANFPU010000199.1 GCA_947448955.1 Burkholderiales bacterium | reverse complement strand
GAGGAGGAGGGCAACTTGCGCCGCATTGCGGCAACCATCGTGGTCGAGCGCGATGCCCACAAGGGCATGGTGATCGGCGAGGGCGGTGAGTTGCTCAAACGCATCGGTAGCGAGACCCGGGTCGAATTGGAAAAGCTCACCGAGTCCAAGGTGTTTCTCGAACTGTGGGTCAAGGTGCGGTCGGGCTGGGCCGACAGCGAAGAACATTTGCGGTCCTACGGCTACGAATGATCAACGCGATGCACTGGGCGCTGTGAGTCGCGCTGCACCGCAGCACGCTTTCGTGCTGCACCAATGGGCCTGGAGCGAGACCAGCCTGATCATCGACTTGTTCACGCGAGGGCAGGGTCGGCTGGCGGTGGTGGCCAAAGGCGCCAAAAGGCCTTATTCGCAGCTGCGGCCGGTGCTGATGCCATTCCAGCGACTGTTAGTGCTGACCGGCGTGCCCAAGGCAGCCGAAGCCGCCAATGTCCTGACGCTGCGGTCTGCGGAGTACGCGGGTGCCGGCGCGACTTTGCCGCCAACCAAGTTGTTCACGGGTTTCTACCTCAACGAGTTGCTGCTCAAGCTGTTGGTCCGTGGCGATCCGCATCAGCGATTGTTCGATGCTTATGCCGACACCCTGCTGGCCCTGGCTGCGGCCGAGGATGAGTCACCGCTGCGCGCCTTTGAGTTGATGCTGCTGCGCGAGACCGGCCTGCTGCCCGAGCTCGACCGCAACACCACGACCCAGGAGCGGGTGCAACCCGGCCGTCGCTACCAACTTCAGGCCGAGATCGGACTGGTGACAGCGGGCGGTTCAGGACTCAGCGCCAGCGCCTGCCAGGCGATGCAGACTGCGCTCGACCAGCAAGACTTGGCGGCTTTGCGCAGCGCCTGCCAATCCGACTTGCCTTCGCTCAAGTCGCAGCTGCGCTCGCTGCTTGTCTATCATCTCGGATCGCCACCCATGCGCACCAGGCAGATGATGCTCGAAGTGCGCCGGCTGATCGAGTCCGTTCCGATGTCCGCACGAACTGCCACAGGCTCACCATGAACCCGCTCGTCGCCCCAGAAGCACAGCCCAGAGCGTTTCGCACCGCGCTGTCGGTCAACGTCAACAAGATTGCGCTGCTGCGCAATACCCGCCACCTGGCGATACCCGATGTGGTCGGACTGTCGCGCCAGGCGCTGCAGGCTGGCGCCCAAGGGATCACCGTTCACCCCCGGCCGGACGCCCGTCACATCCGGACTCAAGATGTGCACGACCTGGCCGCGTTGGTTCGCGATTGGCCGGCTGTCGAGTACAACATCGAGGGCAACCCTTTCCACAACCTGATGGACTTCGTGCGCCAGGTTCGCCCGCACCAGGCCACTTTTGTGCCCGATGGTCAGGACCAGTTCACCAGCGACCACGGCTGGCAACTGCCCGAAGATCTGGAACGTTTGAAACCCTTGATTGCCGAGTCACAGTCGCTCGGCGTTCGCGTCAGCCTGTTCATGGACCCGTTGGCTGACATGATGACCGCTGCCCGTGCCAGCGGCGCTGACCGGATCGAGCTCTATACCGAGGCCTATGCCAGTGCCTTTGGCACGGCGCGGCAGTCCGAGGTGCTGGCGCGCTATGTCGCAGCCGCCAATGCCGCGTTGGCGGTGGGGCTCGAGGTCAACGCTGGCCACGACCTCAACCGCGAGAACCTGACCGAGTTCCTGCGGGCGGTGCCCGGCGTTGTCGAGGTGTCGATCGGCCATGCCTTGATCGCCGATGCGCTCGAACTCGGGATCTCCGAGGCCGTGCGTGACTACCAACGTTGCATCCAGAACTCGTTCTCAGCTCTCAAGATGCCTTTGGCGTCGAGAGGACCCGTCGTCGCGCGGTCAGGCGGTGGCCTCAGCCCCTTGCCGAGATGACAGGGCGATGATTTACGGCATCGGTACCGACATTTGCGACATCCGACGCCTTCGCGCGACGCTGGCCCGGCGCGGTGACCGCTTTGCCGAGAAGGTGCTCGGCCCCGAAGAACTTCGGGTGTTCCGGGCCCGACGGACCCGTGTTGAGGCGCGCGGTGTGGCCTATCTGGCGACCCGGTTCTCGGCCAAGGAGGCCTTCTCCAAGGCGATTGGTCGCGGCATGCGCATGCCAATGACTTGGCGTGCCTGCGAGATCCTCAATCTGCCCAGCGGCGCGCCGGTGATCCGTCTACATGGCGCGCTGGCTGAATGGTTTTCGCAGCAAGGGCTGCGCGCCCACGTCAGCGTGACGGACGAAACCGACTACGCCGCCTCGTTCGTGGTGGTAGAAAAGGATTGAACTGATGCTTCAAGATCTCGGACATTCGCCGCTGCTTCTCGACATTGCCGGGACCCGACTCGATGCCAGCGACCGGCGCCGACTGCAGCATCCACTGACCGGCGGGGTGGTGCTGTTTGCCCGCAACTGGGTTGACCGGGCCCAACTCACTGCGCTGACGACTGAGGTCAAGGCGATTCGGCCCGACTTGCTGATCTGTGTCGACCACGAGGGCGGCAGGGTGCAACGCTTTCGCAGCGATGGTTTCACGACCTTGCCTGCTATGGCGGTATTGGGCGATTTGTGGATGTCCGATGCGATGGCTGCGACCAATGCCGCGACGGCTGTCGGCTATGTGCTAGGCGCTGAGTTGCGGGCCTGCGGTGTCGATCTGAGCTTCACACCGGTGTTAGACCTGGCCCATGGCGGCAGCGCGGTGATTGGCAACCGGGCTTTCCACCGAGACGCCCGCGTCGTCAGCCTGCTGGCCAAGAGCCTGATGCACGGCTTGTTGCTGGCCGGCATGGCCAACTGTGGCAAGCACTTCCCCGGTCACGGCTTCGTCACCGCCGACAGCCATGTCGCTGTGCCGGTGGACCAGCGCTCGCTCAAGACCATTCTGGCCGACGATGCCAAGCCCTACGATTGGCTGTCGAACAGCTTGGCTAGCGTGATGCCGGCGCATGTGGTCTATCCCAAGGTCGATGCTGCACCGGCCGGTTTTTCATCGCGCTGGTTGCAACAGATCCTGCGTGGCGAATTGGGATTCCAAGGCGCAATCTTCAGCGACGACCTCAACATGGTTGGCGCCCAAGTCTCTGGCGGCGTTTTGGCCGGCGCGCTGGCCGCACTGGGCGCGGGTTGCGACCTGGTGTTGCTGTGCAACCAGTCGATGGTGGAGGGTGGCCAAGCGGTGGATGCACTGCTTGAAGGCCTGGCCGGTGCCGCCAGCCAAGGCCGGTGGCGACCCGACGGCGACAGCGAGGCGCGCCGACTGTCCTTGCTGCCGTTGACGCCGCCTTTGCCCTGGGACGAGTTGATGCACGAGCCGGCTTACCAGCACGCGCTCGAAAAACTGCCCTGAGGTTTCCGTCCAGCGAATGAAAACGCTGCCCCCGGCGATTAGGCGAGGGGTGGCGCTGGCCGCATTCAGCTGGCGGGGCGCCGCGAAGGTTCAGGGGGTCGGCGCTGAGGTGGACTCGAACGGCAGCTTGAATTGCGACAAGTCCTTGCGGGTCTCAACCAGCACCAGCGGGCCCTCATCGATCTGCAGGGCAGGTGGGCGCTCACGCGGCACATGAACCGGTGCTGGCTCCGCAGCCATCGCCGCCTGGGCGGCAGCGATCTTCTCGCGGTCCGAGTTGACCCACTGCAGGCCTGAGGCTTCGGCGATGCGTTGCAACTCCGCCATCGGCAACACGAAGGGTGCTGGAGCGACCACGGGCGCAGGCGCCGGTGCTGGCGCGGCGATCGGTGCGGCGACTGGCACAGCAACAGGCACAGCAACAGGCATTGGCGCCTCTGCCGACGTTGCCGTAGCTTGGACTGGCGCCGCTTCGGAGACCGGCGCAGCGACCGGTGGGGCGATCAGCTGTTCTGCTGCCGGTTCTGATGGCGCTGCGCTTGCCGCAGTCGTGCTGGCGTCGGCGGCGTTCAGCCCTTCCGTTCCCGGCGCTGCGAGTTCATCGCGACGGCCGCGTTCCCGGCCACGACCGCGGCGGCGGTTGCCATCACGGTCGGTGCTTTCGGCGCCGGCATCGGCAGCGCCGGCTTCGACGTCCCCCGCGTCTGCTCGCGGCTCGCTGGTGACATCCGACGTCGCATCGCTACCGGCCTCATCACGGCTGCCACGGCCGCCACGTCGACGCCGACGCCGACGCTGCTCTTCGCTGGCGCTGTCCTCGGTGCCTGCCAGCGCCTCGGCGGGTGCGCCAGTCGGGATGCCGGTGTCGGACAGGTCCTGCGGCCGGGGTTCGCGCTCGGGCCTCCGGCGTGGGCTCTCAAGGGCTTCGCCCAGCGGCCGGGCTTCGCCCTCGACCGTACGGTCGCCACGGCGACTGTCGCGCCGACTGTCGCTACGGCCGTCGGCACGCGCTTCGGGACGGCCCTCAGTGCGGCCCTCAGTGCGTCCTTCACCTCGACCTTCCGTGCGAGGCCCGCGTTCGCCCCGACCTTCACCTGGCTTGCCGTCGCGGCCACGGCCGCCACGGTCGCCTCGCCCCGAGCGCTCGCCGCGCCGGGAATCGCCGGGTTTGGCTTCACGTTTTTCAGGCGCTTCGCTCGCCACTGGTGTTGCCTGCAGCACCGCAGGCGCAACCACCGGCGCCGGTGGATTGGCGCCAAAGAGCTTCTTGACCCAGCCAAAGAAGCCGCTGCCGGCCGTTGGCGCTGGCGCTTCGGACACCCAACTCGTGGCGACCGGTGCAGTGCTGGCGGTGGGCGCCGGGGCCGAGGCTGCGGGCCGGGGTGCTTCGACAACCTTGGGTGCCGGTGCGGGTTGGTCGGGCAGCACGCCCTTGATCACTGGCTCTTGTTTGGGCTTGACCGATTTCTCTCGACGGCTGATCGCGACCTCGTCTTCGGGCTCCTCGATCATCGTGTAGCTAGCTTGCAGATTTTCCAGCCGGGGGTCGTCGTGGCGCAGGCGCTCGAGCTTGTAATTCGGCGTCTCAAGGTGCTTGTTGGGCACCAGCAACACGGTGCAGCGCTGCTTGAGTTCGATCTTGGTGATCTCGGTGCGCTTCTCATTGAGCAGGAACGAGACCACTTCCACCGGCACCTGCACATGCACGGCGGCGGTGTTGTCCTTCATCGACTCTTCCTGGATGATGCGCAGGATCTGCAGGGCGCTCGATTCGGTATCGCGAATATGGCCGGTGCCATTGCAGCGCGGACAGGTGATGTGGTTGCCTTCGCTCAGCGCCGGGCGCAGGCGCTGGCGGCTGAGTTCGAGCAGGCCGAACTTGCTGATGGTCGAGAACTGCACCCGGGCCCGGTCCTGGCGCATCGCGTCGCGCAGTCGTTGCTCGACCTCGCGCCGGTTCTTGCTCTCCTCCATGTCGATGAAGTCGACGACGATCAAGCCGCCGAGGTCTCGGAGCCTCATCTGGCGTGCGATCTCGTCGGCAGCTTCCAGGTTGGTGCGGGTGGCGGTTTCTTCGATGTCGCTGCCCCGAGTGGCACGCGCCGAGTTGACGTCAACCGAGACCAGCGCTTCGGTGTGGTCGATCACGATCGCACCGCCAGCTGGCAGGTTGACAGTGCGCGAGAACGCAGTCTCGATTTGGTGCTCGATCTGGAAGCGCGAGAACAGCGCTGCGTCGTCACGGTAGCGCTTCACGCGACTGGCCGTTTCGGGCATCACGTGGTTCATGAATTGCTGGGCTTGCTCGAAGATGTCGTCCGTGTCGATCAAGATCTCGCCGATGTCGGCGGTGAAGTAGTCGCGGATCGCACGGATGACCAAGCTCGATTCCTGGTAGATCAGGAACGCGCCCTTGCCGGCCTTGCTCGCGCCGTCGATCGCTGACCACAGCTTGAGCATGTAGTTCAGGTCCCACTGCAACTCGGGCGCAGAGCGTCCGATGCCTGCGGTGCGGGCAATCAGCGACATGCCTTTCGGATAGTCGAGCTGCTCGAGGTTTTCTTTCAGCTCCTCTCGGTCCTCACCTTCGATGCGGCGGCTGACGCCACCGCCCCGCGGGTTGTTGGGCATCAGCACCAGGTAGCGCCCGGCCAGCGATACGAAGGTCGTCAGCGCAGCGCCCTTGTTGCCGCGCTCTTCCTTCTCAACCTGGACCAGCATCTCCTGGCCTTCGCGGATCGCTTCCTTGATGCTGGCGTTCTTGAGGTCGACACCTTCACGGAAGTATTGGCGCGAGATTTCCTTGAACGGCAGAAACCCATGGCGATCTTCGCCGTAGTCGATGAAACAGGCCTCGAGCGACGGCTCGACCCTGGTCACCACCGCCATATAAATATTGCCTTTGCGCTGCTCGCGCCCTTCAATCTCGGTTTCGAAATCGAGCAATTTCTGCCCGTCGACGATGGCCAAGCGGCGTTCTTCCGGCTGCGTGGCATTGATCAGCATGCGTTTCATGTGCACTCCCATACCGTGTGCTCCGTTGCCGGGGCACACACTGTCCGATCACCGGTCAAACCCTCAGGTTTGGGCCGGTGATCTGTTCAGATGCACGAGTTGCGTGAAACAGCCGTAGAAGGAATCGCCCTGGACTGCAGTGATCGCTCAACGATCAAGCATGCAGCGGGGCCGCGTGCGTCAGAGCCTTTGGGGGTGGGCTTGCTGCTGACTCCAGACCTCGCGGCAAGCGCGAAGGCGTGACCTCATCATCGGGCACTGCCGCACCGACCAGAGGTCGGGGCTGTGTCCTCGCGCCGCGAGGCGCGACCCACACAGCGGCTTTTGGCGCGTGCAGGTGATGAGGTGGGTGGAGTGGCGGCATGCGGACCCGGCTGGCTGGCTCTGACGCGAACCGCAGAACGCCTGAAATCGACGGTCTGCGGTTC
>CANFPU010000198.1 GCA_947448955.1 Burkholderiales bacterium | reverse complement strand
GCACCTACCTAGAAAGAGCGCCAGCGAGCGGTGCGGGCACGTGGTGCTCGAACACGAGCACGTCGATAAAGGGGGCTAGTGACACAGCCATCGGCAGTGGGTATAAGAACACCATGGCCATGGTCAACGGCGGGTGCACCACGGGTGCGGCAGTCGTGGCGAGGTCCAACACCAGCGGCGGCCTATCCGACTGGTACCTGCCTTCAAAGGACGAGCTCAAAACTATGGTGGCGGAAAACACAGCCAGGTCTGATCCTGGGGCGTTTTGGTCAGGTGATTATTGGAGTTCTTCGCAGTTGGATGCGGTTTCTGCGTGGTTCCAGCACGGTGCAGGCAATGAAGCTCCGTTGGCGAAGGGGAAGGGACTGAGTTACAACGTCCGCGCCATTCGGGCGTTCTAGTGGTTCGTCAATCTGGTGCTCGTACTTGAGCATTTGATGCGTTGAGGTTCTCCAATGTGCGGGATCGGCCTCGATTGAAGCGTCCTGCCGCAGCGGTCGCGTCGAGGACCTTAAAATTGCCAAAACCCCGCATGGACAGCACCTCTGTGGCCCCTTTCGTCATCACCCGCGAGTTTCGCGCGCCTGCCGCACTGCTGTGGACGGTACAGACCGAGGTTGAGCACTTGCAACAATGGCTCAGCCCCGAGGGCTTTCACACCGCCCACGCGGACATGGACTTTCGCGAGGGCGGGCATTACCACTACGGCATCGAAGGCCCCAACGGTGTGCAAATGTGGGGCCTGCAGCAGTTTCTGGAGATTGTGCCGGGGCGCAGGATCGTGCACCTGCAGAGCTTCTCCGACCAGAACCGTGGCCTGACCCGCCACCCGCTGGCGCCCGCGTGGCCTGCCTACCTGCACGTCACGGCGGCTTACAACGCCATCACCGAGGGCGCCACGGCATCCTCGATCTCTTGGCGGCCGCACCACAGTGACGAGGCAGGCATCGCGGCGTTTGATGGCGCGCGAGACGGGATGCAGGCTGGATTCGCCGGCACCTTTGCCAAACTAGACGCCTATCTGGCGAGGCTGCAGGGGCACCCGTCTCCATCCCCAGGCGCGTGAAGATCGCGACTGCGCTCGACTTCGCGGATTGGGCGCGTTGATGGCGCCGCGCCGCGGTCTGGTTTCACCACCCAGACCGGCGCTTAGATGCACTGCGCGACGGCCCGCCAAAAATCCGGGTCGCTTGCGTTGCGTGAGTTCAGCGCGTCAAACCACCGCGCATCGGGTAAGTCGTGCCGCCGATCGTCAGTGACGAGGCTTCGACTTCGGCAATGGTGCCCGCAGCGGCGCAGGGCTCGGCGGCTTCCTGGGTGCCGGTGACCGACAGCGGCGCACCGGCCGTCAACAGCGCGGCCAGCGTTGAGCTGACGGCGCGCAGCGACACATAGACCTTGGCGCCGACCGCGGGGGTGAAGACGAAGCCATCGACGGCACCATTTTGAGTGCTGTAGTTGAGCTGCGCGATGGTGCCAGCCGTGCTCGGATAAGGCGCTGGCGGGGTGCGCGTCGCCGGCGTGTAGCTGATGCTGCCGTTGGTGAAGCTGCTGACCCGCACGACCTGGAAGCCAGACGCGTAGGCCGAGGAGTTGCCGCTATAGGTGACGCTGTTGCCGACCGCCCCGAGGCTGCCGACACCGCCACAGACCGGTTTTGGAAAGGTCAACAGCACATTTGAGCCGACCCGAAAGCCGTTGACACGGCCGCCGCTCTCATCGAAGTTCAGCGCGACGATGGTCGCATGGACCGGCCCGACAGCGGTCGTGGTGACGGTGGACGACAGACCACTGCCGGCCGACGCGTGGCCGGCCAAGCCGCAGAGGACCGCCGCCGTACCCGTGATGATGTTGAATTTCATCGTGATTCCAATCTCTGAAAGTGAGGTTCAAAACGTAGGCAGGCCGGCCCGGATCCATTCACCCGACCGGCATCGGCCGCAGTGCGATCGTAAGACGATGCCGGTTTGCCGCGTGTTGCACCATGGGCTGCAAATCGAAAAACAAGGTGAAGTTTTGTTTCTACAGCGCATCAGCGCACGCTGAACGGGGCCTGGTAAGGCCGTCCGAACGCCACCCCCGCGACGATGGTGCCCGCCGGCTTCAGGTGGACCCGGCCGCTGCGCTTGTTGTTGCGCGTGTCGACGAATTCGACCGCGCCTTCGACCAACTCCAGCAGCGACAGGTCCGCCGGCGCGCCAACCTGCAGCGTGCCGTGTTTGGGCAGCCGGCCGATCACGCGGGCCGGAGCGCTGGTGGTCATCGCCACCACCTCGGCCAGCGAGAAGCCCAGGCCGATCATCTTGCTCATCACCCAAGGCAGGTAAGGCATGCCCGGCGTGTTGCCCGAGAACACATGGACGTCGGACGAGATCGTGTCGGGCAGGCAGCCCTGCGCGATCGCTGCCTCGGCGATGGTGTAGTCGAAGCTGCCGCCACCGTGGCCGATGTCGAAGACCACGCCGCGCTGCTTGGCCGCCAATGCGGCTGGCAGCAGCTTGCCGTCCTGCACGATGTTGGTACCGTCACCCGCCACATTGGGCGCGCCAGAAAAACAATGCGTCAGCACGTCGCCTGGGCGGAACAGGTCGAGGATCTGCGACATCAGCGCGCGGTCGGCCACGCCGCCAATATGGCACATCACGCGCGACGGCACGCCCGACAGCTCGCAGGCCTTGATCGCGCGTTTGAGCGGCTCCAGGCCGTGGCGGGCAATCACGTTCTCGCTCATGCGGACCTTCACGCCCAGCACCATGTCGGCGTTCTCGGCCAGCACCCGGGCGGCAGCTTCGGCTTGGGCATAGTCGATGTTGTAGAGCTCGGGCACCGGGAACCCGGCCAGCCCGGCCAGCGCCACATGGACGAAGGCGTATTGCCGGGTGCGAGACGCGGGCGCGATGAAGCGGCGCCAGCCGGCAAAGTTGTTGGCGCCAGCGTCACCGGCCGACACCACGGTGGTGCTGCACTGGTAGGCGACCAGCTCGTCGGCGGGAATGCCGATCGCCGACCCGAAGGGGTAGGTGTGGCAATGCAGGTCGATCAACCCTGGCGTGACCAGCTTGCCGCCGGCGTCCATCACCCGGTGCGCCCGGTCGGGCGCGATGCTGGGCTCGATGGCCTCGATCAGGCCGTAGCGCATGCCGATGTCGCGCTTGCCGGCGAGGCCCTGGCTCGGGTCCAGTACGTTGGCGTTGCGCAGCAGCAGATCGAATTTATCGGTCGGGCCCATCGCCGCACGGGTGACCCCGGGCAGCGCGCCGGCCGCAGCAAGGGCGACGCCCGCGCGAAGGAATTGACGACGTTCTGACATGGTGAAATTCTCCAGATGTTGTTGATATGCCGGGCCGCATCGTCATGATGCTCGCCAGCCCGTTCAGCCTCGCCAGCCCGTTCAGCGCGGCCAGTTCGTTCAGCGCGGCCAGCCCGTTCAGCGCGAACGCTCGATGAATCGAAGCAGCAGTGCCGCGACCTGCTCGGGGCAGTCGAGGTTGGGCGAATGGCCCTCGCCGTGCCAGACATGCAGGCCCGTGCCCTTGGGGTACATCGCCCAGGTGGCGAGCATGTTCTCCAGCGGGATGATCGCGTCGCGGTCGCCGGCGGCCAGCAGCACCGGCATCGGCAGCAGTTTCACACGATCGGCCAGGCGCAGCTGCAACATCGATCGCATCGAGCCGCGCAGGCGGCGCTCCGGCGCAGCGGCGATGTCGCGCATCAGCAGCTGCAGCTGCTCGGCATCGAAACCCTCGCCGCGTGCGTCGATCCCATCACCGCCGCCGCCCCGGGCCTGCTGCTCGCGGCGCAACACCATGCGCTGGTCTAGCAGCGCCTCGATCTGCGCGGCCTCCAACGGCGCACCATTCGGGCTGGCCGGATCGAGCAGCACCAGCGCGCTGACCCTGTCCGGGTGATCGACCGCAAACTGCGCCACCGTTGCACCGCCCATCGAATGGCCGACCAGCGTGAAACGGTCGAGCTTGAGCTGGTTGACAAGCTCCAAGAGGTCGGCAGCGAACTTCTGGACCGTGAAGTCGCTCTCCAGCGGCGGCGCCTGCGAAGCGCCAGCACCGCGGTTGTTGACCGCGATGGAGCGGTAGCGCTGCGCCGGCAAGGCTTGCTGCACGCCGTACCAGACCCGCGCCGAGGCCTGGTAGCCATGCACGAAGACCACCGCATCGGGGCCCTCGCCATGCTCGAAATATTCCAGCGCAACCTCGGACAAGCGGGCAATCGTCATCTCAGTGGCTTTCGATCAAAGGGCAAGAAAAAGTTATGCCGGGGCGGTGAGTCGTCAACTCAGGGCATCAACAGGTAACGGTCGCGCTGCGCCTGCGCGCATTCGCCCATCACGGTGAGTGCGCGCAGCACGGCAGGCGTGCCCATCACAAAGGGGTTGGGTACGCCCGCGCTGCGCAATTGCTCGAGCTTGGCGACCGTGCCGTCGTAGCCTGGGTGGTTGGACAGCAGCACGTCGATCTGCTGCGCACGCGCAAGCTGGGCCATGCGCTGGGTGGCAGCGATGTAGGCGTCCATGCGCGGGATGTCGCGCCCAAAGTTGAAGGCCGTGCCACCCCACACCATGGCGCGGTGGCGCTGTGCGCCGGCGCGAACCTCGAACACCGGTGTCAGGGTGCCGTTGGTGTGACCCGGTGTCAGCAACAGAGTCACGACGGCGTCACCCTGTTTCACCTGGTCACCGTCGCGGGCAGACACATCGCGCTGGGCATCACGCTTGGGCGGCGCGCCCCACAGCGGCGTGGCGAACTCCAGCTGGGTCTCGGTCATGCGCCAGTCGAGATCGCTCATCACGAATCGCGGCTGGACCTTCGCCGTCAGGTAGTTGGCGCCGCCGTAGTGGTCGCCATGGCCATGGGTGACGACGACCGTCTTGATGCTCGCCGGGTCCTGCCCCAACTGCCGCAAACCGCCGTCAATCTGCAACGCCGCCTCGGCCTCATTGTTCAGCGCGTCGATCAGCACGATGCCATCGGAGGTGGTCAGCGCCCACGCGCTGGCCCAGGCACCGCCGACGTAGTAGAGGTTGTCGAAGGCCTTGCCCGGCGGCGGCGCTGGCCGCGCCAGCTGGGCGGCGATGCCCTTCTCTGCCTCGGCCTGGCTGGCCCGCGTGGGCGGTGCCGCGTTGCACAGGCTCATCAGGTTGCCGAGATCGCTGCCAGCGGCGCGCTTGGCAGCTTCGACATGCTCGGCCACGGTCGCAGCTGAAGGCTGCGCCGATGCGGCCAAAGGCCACAAGCCGACCAGCGCCGCCAATGGCAGCGACACCAATGGCAGCGACACCAGCGGGCGCAAAACGATGTTGGAAAGTTTCATGCGAACAGCTCCAAGGTGGTGACCAAGCGACGGCAGCAGGCAAGCCGCCAGTTTTTCAGTGAATTTCAGCGAACCGGCCATGGCGCGGGGCCCAAGCTGGGCCGCGAACCAGCGTCCCAGCACGTCCTGCGAGAGGCCTTGCTCCCCCAGGCTGTTCAGCGCCCGGCCTGGATCGCCGCCTCGCGGATCGAGGACAGGGTGGCGCGGCTGTTGATGACGTCGGGGTCGAGCTTGAGGTGGATCAGCATCGGCGCGCCTGGCTGCAAGGCCTCGGCGAAACAGGCTTCGAAGGCCTCCGTGGTCTGCACGCAGGCAGCACGCCAGCCGAAAGCCCGCGCCATCGCGGCGAAATCGGGGTTGAACAGGTCGCTGCCACTGACCCGGCCCGGGTACTCGCGCTCCTGGTGCATGCGGATCGTGCCGAACGTGCCGTTGTCGACCACCAGGCTGACCAGCCGACCGGCGCCCTGGTTGGCGCCATAGCCCGAGGCCGTGGCGAGTTCCTGGCCGGTCATCAGGAAGTCACCGTCGCCGGCCACGTTGACCACGGTTCGCTCGGGGTACAGCAGGGCCGCTGCCACCGCAGCCGGGAAGCCATAACCCATCGACCCCGACGTCGGGGCCAGCTGGGTGCGGCCATAGTGCTGCAGCCCGAAGTAACGCACATAGCGGTGCAGCCAACCACTGAAATTACCCGCGCCGTTGGTGTAGACGGTGTCCGCCGGCGCCAAGCGCTGCACCGTCTTCATAACCACCGCCATGTCGAGCGGCGAGACAGGCGGCGCCACATGGTTGGCCTCGTAATCGACATGGGCCGTGGCGGCGAATGGACCCCAGGGCAGGCTGGGCGGCGCCGCCAGCGTCTCCAGCGCCTTGGCCGCGCAAGCCATGGAAGACTGCATCAGCAGATCGGCGGCGTAGACCCGACCCAGCTCCTCGGCGCCGGCGTGGATGTGAACCAGTTTCTGCGTCGGGCGCGGCGGTGTCAGCAAGGTGTAGCCGCCAGTGGTCATCTCACCCAGCCGCACGCCCAGCGCGATGATCAGGTCGGCACTCTTGACGCGCTGCGCCAGCTGGGGGTTCAGACCGATGCCCACATCGCCGGCATACAGCGGATGGCGGTTGTCGAAGGTGTCCTGAAAACGGAATGCGCAGCCCACCGGGATCTGCCAGTTCTCGGCAAAACGCTGCAGCGCGCGGGCCGCCTCGGCGTCCCAGCCGCTGCCGCCAGCGATCAGCATCGGTCGCTGCGCCGCCAGCAGCATCGCGCGCAGGTCGCGCAGCGCGCCGGGCGCGGGCCAGGCCTGCGCGGGCTCGACGCGAGGCAGCACAGGCGCTGCGGTCAACTCGGTCAGCATGTCCTCGGGCAGCACCAGCACCACCGGGCCAGGCCGGCCCTGCAGCGCGGTGTGAAAAGCGCGGGCGATGTACTCGGGCAGGCGGTCAGCGTCCTGCACCTCGCCGACCCACTTGGCCAGGCCCAGCGTG
>CANFPU010000197.1 GCA_947448955.1 Burkholderiales bacterium | reverse complement strand
CAAGTCGCTGCCGCTGGAGCGGCTTTACCGCGATTCGCGCTGTGGCTCGCTGATGCTGCCTTGGACCGCCGAACTGTGCATGGACAGGCTGGGCCGTGAATGCCTGTACGAGGCCGGCGAGCGCGACGAGGTGATGGAATGACGCCGGCCCGCCATCGCCGTGACTGAGCTCTACCAGCGCATCGCCGGTCAGGCCGCGCGCCGGCCCGATGCGCTGGCGCTGCAAGTCGGCGAGCGCTTGCTGCGCTACGGTGACTTGTTGGACTTGACCGATGCGAGCGCACGGCAGTTCCAGGCCGAGGGCTTGGGCCAGGGCTCGTTACTGGGCTGGCTGGGCCACAACAGCGCCGAAATGCTGTCCGCGCTCCTGGCTTGCGCCAAGATCGGCGCGGTGTTCGTGCCACTGAACTGGCGGCTGGCAGCGCCCGAACTGGCGGCGATCACCGTCCATGCCGGGCTGTCGGCATGGCGGCACAGTCCCGAACTGGCGTCGTTGGCGGCCGAGGTGCTGGCGCTGGCGCCGTTGTCTGGCGCGGGCATCGCGCAGGTCGAGCCAGGCGGCGTGACACCAGGTGATGTGACACCAGGTGATGTGATGCTGGTCTATACCTCCGGCACCACCGGCGAGCCCAAGGGTGCGATGCACAGCCAGGCCGGCATGTTGGCCAACATCGACATGGCGCTGGCCGTGCAAGGCCTGCGCGAGATCGACCGGGTGCTGGCGGTGCTGCCGCTGTTCCATGTGGGCGGGCTGTGCATCCAGGTGCTGCCGGCGCTGGCCGTTGGGGCCGCTGTCAAGCTGCACCCACGATTCGACCCCGGCGCCTGGCTGCAAGACCTGGCGGCGTGGCGGCCCAGCACTAGCTTGCTGGTGCCCGCGGTGATGCAGGCCTTGCTCGTGCATCCGGATTGGCCGACGACCGATCTGCGCAGTCTTCGCTTCGTCAACAGTGGGTCTTCGATCGTGCCGTTGGCCTTGATCGAGGCCTTTCATGCCCGCGGCGTGCCAGTTGCCCAGGTCTACGGCAGCACTGAGACCGGTCCGGTTTCGATGGCGCTGTTGCCTGATGAGGCCTTGACCCGGGCCGGCAGCGTCGGCCGGCCGGCACCTGGCGTGACGCTTCGGCTGGTCGATGAGGCGGGTTCGGACGTTGCGACCGGTGAGGTCGGCGAGATTGCGTTGCGAGCGCCCAACCTGATGCGCGGCTATCACCGGTTGCCCGAGGGCGCTGGCTTTGCGGGGGGAAGGGCTCACGGTTGGTTGGTCACCGGCGACCTGGCGCGCCTGGACCAGGACGGATTCGTCACGGTGGTCGGCCGACGCAAGGACTTGATCATTTCTGGCGGCGAGAACATCTATCCGGCCGAGATCGAGAACCTGGTGGGCACCTGGCCCGGCGTCGCCGAGGCCGCGGTGGTCGGTTTGCCCGACCCGCGCTGGGGCGAGGTGCCCGTGTTGGTGCTGGTTGCGAGCCCAGGCGCCGAGCTGGACTTGGCTGGACTTCAGGCCCGTCTGGCACAGCAGTTGGCACGCTACAAGCAGCCGCGCCGCCTCGTCGTGACCGCCGGCTTGCCCAAGACCGCGCTGGGCAAGGTGCAGAAATCGCTGCTGTGCGAGTCGCTGTTGTCAGCGGGCGGCATCGCTGCCAATTGAGCTTGCTCGGACGCGACCAGACGGCCCCGTTCGGCGATCTCAGTTCAACACGACTGGCGGACTCGCGGAGGCTGGCTCGGCCGGTGCGGCGGTCGACTCCAGAAACCCCCAATCCGCTTCGACCAGCGCTTGTTCGAGCAAACGCATCAAGCCGGTGGCCAGGTCTTCGGACAGTTCGAGCGTGATGTTGCGGCCATCGGTTTCGCGCGCCGCCAACCGCACGCCCTTGCCCCGCTGGCCAGGGCCGATATCGAAGGCCATCGGCAGCAGGGGTTCAGGTCCCAGCGGCAGGGATGCGGGCTTGGGGTCGAAAGGCGTGGCGAAATCGGTATTGGGCAAGGGCCTGTTGCGCGCCGCCTGGGCCATCATGGCCTGCGCTTCGGGCAGCGCGATCGCGTGGGGTGCGACCCGGGCCATGCTGGCGAGCGTGACCACGCGGTTGAGGTGCGGCCAGAGTTGACGCAGCATGCGTCGGGTCAGCCAGATCGCAAACAGATCGCCGGCGGCGGTACGCAATTGCCACAGCACGCGGTCGGCTGTCGGCTGGTATCGCACCTGCATCTGATGAATATTCACCCGTTCATTTTAGGCAAGCCTCGGCTCTGGCGCGGGCTTTGGCGGTCACTTTGCAGTCGCTGTCGACTTGATATTGGTCAATTTCAGAGCCGAGCGGGCGCGGGTCTCGGGCTTGAAATGGCGCCCATGAGCCCAACGTCGGAAGCTATCAGGAGGAATTGCCATGCGTCTCGACAAACTCACCACCGCCTTCCAACAAGCCTTGTCCGAGGGCCAGAGTTTGGCGGTGGCCCGCGACAACCCCTACATCGAGCCGAGCCACGTACTGGCGGCGATGCTGCTGCAACCCGATGGTCCGAAGGCCTTGCTCGACCGCGCCGGTGCCAATACCGCTGCTTTGAAGACGGCGATGGATGTGGCGATCAACAGCCTTCCTAGCGTGCAGGGTGGGGGGCAGGTGCAGGCAGGGCGTGACCTGGTGCAGTTGCTGCAGGCGGCCGACAAAGAGGCCTCCAAGCGCGGTGACCAGTTCATTGCCAGCGAGATGTTCTTGCTGGCGCTGGCCGACAGCAAGAGCGACATCGGTGGCATCGTGCGCGGCCATGGTCTGTCGCGCAAGGCGCTGGAAGCCGCGGTCGAGGCGGTGCGCGGCGGCGCTTCGGTCGACTCGGCTGAATCCGAAGGCCAACGCGAGGCCCTGAAGAAATACACGCTCGACCTGACCGAGCGGGCCAGGCAAGGCAAGTTGGACCCTGTGATAGGCCGCGACGATGAGATCCGCCGTGCGATCCAGGTGCTGCAGCGCCGCACCAAGAACAACCCGGTGCTGATCGGCGAGCCCGGCGTCGGCAAGACCGCGATCGTCGAAGGTTTGGCGCAGCGCATCGTTGCCGGTGAGGTGCCCGACACGCTGCGTGACAAGCGCGTGCTGGTGCTCGACATGGCCGGGTTGCTGGCCGGCGCCAAGTACCGGGGCGAGTTTGAGGAACGACTCAAGGCGGTGCTCAAGGAGGTTTCGGCCGATGAGGGCCGAATCATCCTGTTCATCGACGAGTTGCACACGATGGTCGGCGCCGGCAAGGCCGAAGGCGCGATCGATGCCGGCAACATGCTCAAGCCCGCGCTCGCGCGCGGTGAGTTGCACTGCATCGGCGCGACCACGCTGAACGAATACCGCAAGTACGTCGAAAAGGATGCCGCACTCGAGCGTCGTTTCCAGAAAGTGCTGGTCGACGAACCCAGCGTTGAGGCCACGATCGCGATCTTGCGCGGCTTGCAGGAGAAGTATGAAGTCCACCATGGCGTCGAGATCACCGACCCGGCCATCGTCGCTGCGGCCGAACTCTCGCACCGCTACATCACCGACCGATTCCTGCCCGACAAGGCGATCGACCTGATCGACGAGGCCGCGGCCAAGATCAAGATCGAGATCGATTCCAAGCCCGAGGTGATGGACAAGCTCGATCGCCGGATGATCCAGTTGAAGATTGAACGCGAGGCGATGAAGAAGGAGCACGACGAGGGCTCGCAGCGCCGGCTCGGCCTGATCGAGGACGAACTCGTCAAGTTGCAGCGCGAGTACAACGACCTCGAGCAGATTTGGAAGGCTGAAAAGGCGGCGGCCCAGGGCAGTGCGCAGGTCAAGGAGCAGATCGAGCAGATCAAGTTCCAGATCGAAGAACTCAAGCGCAAGGGCGACTTCAACAAGGTCGCCGAATTGCAGTACGGGCGCTTGCCCGAGTTGGAAAAGACCTTGAAGGAAGCCCAGGCCAAGGAGTCGGGCAAGACCAAGGGCGCCAAGGACGGCACTGGCGGTCCGCAGTTGTTGCGCACGATGGTCGGTGCCGAGGAGATCGCAGAGGTGGTGTCGCGCGCCACCGGCATCCCGGTGAGCAAGTTGATGCAAGGCGAGCGCGACAAGCTGTTGCAGATGGAGGACAAACTGCACCAGCGGGTGGTCGGGCAGGACGAGGCGATCGTCGCGGTGGCCGATGCGATCCGCCGTTCTCGCGCGGGCCTGAGCGATCCGAACCGGCCGCTGGGGTCCTTCCTGTTCCTCGGGCCTACCGGCGTCGGCAAGACCGAGTTGTGCAAAGCGCTGGCCGGGTTTTTGTTCGACAGCGACGACCACATGATCCGGGTCGACATGAGCGAGTTCATGGAAAAGCACAGCGTCTCGCGGCTGATCGGCGCACCGCCGGGCTATGTCGGTTACGACGAGGGTGGCACCCTGACCGAAGCGGTGCGCCGCAAGCCTTATTCGGTGCTGTTGCTCGACGAGGTCGAAAAGGCGCACCCTGACGTCTTCAACGTGTTGCTGCAGGTGCTTGACGACGGCCGTTTGACCGACGGCCAGGGTCGAACCGTGGACTTCAAGAACACCGTGATCGTGATGACCAGCAATCTGGGGTCGCACATGATCATGCAGATGTCGGGTCAGTCGACCGAGTTGATCCGCGAAGCGGTCTGGGGCGAAGTGAAGGCGCATTTCCGGCCCGAATTCCTGAACCGCATCGACGAGACGGTGGTCTTCCATGCGCTGGACGAAGCCAACATCCGCGAGATCGCCAAGATCCAGTTGAAACTGCTCGAGGCCAGGCTCGAGAAGATGGAGATGAAGCTCGAGGTCTCGGACGAAGCGCTGGCTGAAATTGCCAAAGTCGGTTTCGACCCGGTCTTTGGCGCCAGACCGCTCAAGCGCGCGATCCAGCACCGGATCGAGAACCCGGTGGCCAAGCTGATCCTGCAAGGTCGCTTCGGCCCGAAAGATGTGGTGCCGGTGGATGTGCGGGACGGCCAATTCGGGTTTGGTCGCGTGGTGCATTGAGGTCATCCGCCTGACGGCCAGGCGGGCTTTGTCCCGCCCGCGCCAGCGGCGTGTCGCCGGGTTCACTAAGATGTGAGCCATGAGTCACGCGCCAGTTTTCCATTTTGACCACGCCAGCGGTGTCTGCCGTCTCGCCGAATGACCGCGCTGGTCGCCAATGATTTGAGTCCGCCGCCGCTGCGCCAGGACGCGACGATGATCGGCTTGATCGGGCTGGCGCATGCCGTCAGCCATTTCAGCCAGTTGTTGCTCGCGCCCTTGTTCCCCTGGCTCAAGGAGGCGTTTGGCGTCAGCTACACCGAGTTGGGTCTGCTGCTGACGATCTTCTTTGTCGTCTCAAGCGTGGTGCAGACGGCCTCGGGTTTCGTCGTTGACCGCTTTGGGCCACGGCCTGTGCTGCTGGGCGGGCTGGCACTTTTGGGCTTGGCCGCGTTGGGCTACGCATGCAGCCAGAGTTACGCGATGCTGGCGGTCTTTGCGGTGGTTGCCGGCATTGGCAACGGCGTGTTCCACCCGGTGGACTACACGCTGATCAACCGCAAGGTGCACAAGACCCGGCTCGGCCACGCCTACAGCGCGCACGGCATCACCGGCACGCTGGGCTGGGCGCTGGCGCCGCTGTTGATGGTGCCGGTGGCGATCGCCTTCGGCTGGCGCGCGGCGATGCTCAGCGCATCGGCCGTGGCTTTCCTGGTGTTGGCTGTGATGTGGTGGCAGCGCGATCAGTTGACGCTGGCAGTGCAAGGCCCGGCGCCCTCGGCGGCCAGTGACAGCCCAGCCGAGGGGCCGTTCGACTTTCTTCGCATCCCCGCGGTGTGGATGTGCTTCGGCTTTTTCTTCTTCTTCGCGATGGCTCTCAGCGTGGTGCAGAGTTTTGCGCCTGAGTCGGCGCGGCAGTTGCACGCTGTGCCGCAGCACTGGGTAGCCCTGTGCCTGTCGGTCTACATGGTCGGCAGCGCCTGCGGCATGGTGGGCGGTGGCTTTCTGGCCTCCGACCCGGCGCGTTGCGAGCGCGTGGTCGGTGTCGGCATGGGGCTGGCAGCCAGCATCGCGCTGATGGTGGCCTTTTTGCCGATCTACGCCGGCGCTGTGCCGCTGATGTTCGCGTTGATGGGGCTGGTTTCAGGCAGCGCGAGCCCGTCGCGCGACCTGCTGGTCAAGCGGTCGACGCCCGAAAACGCCAGCGGCCGGGTTTTCGGCGTCGTGTATGCGGGGCTGGACATTGGCCAGGCGATCGCGCCGCTGGTCTTCGGCAGGTTGATGGACCTGCAGCAGTACCGCAGCGTCTGGATCGGCCTGGCGCTGGTGCAACTGGTGCTGATCGTCAGCGCCTTCAACGTGCGGCGGGTGCGGCGCGAATTGTGGCCGGCTTGAAGCCGGCTTGAGCCCGGCTTGAGCCTGATCCGCACTCGAATTCCCGAATGTCCACCGATCCCAGGTCTGCCGATAATCAGCGCCGCTGACCCAACCGAGGTATCTCCATGAACCCCAGACCCGCCGGCCATGTCCTCGTTGAAGCCCTGGTCGCCCAGGGCGTTCACACCGCCTTTGGTGTGCCAGGCGAGAGCTACCTGGCGGTGCTTGACGGCTTCCACCAGCACCGAGACCAGATCCGTTTCATTGCCTGTCGGCAAGAGGGCGGTGCGGCCTTTATGGCCGAGGCCCAAGGCAAGCTCACCGGCCGGCCCGGCATCTGCTTCGTCACCCGGGGCCCGGGCGCGACCAACGCCAGCATCGGCATCCACACGGCGTTTCAGGACTCGACGCCGCTGATCCTGTTCGTCGGCCAGGTGGCCAGCGACCAGCGCGACCGCGAGGCATTCCAGGAACTCGATTACCGACAGATGTTTGGCCCCGGCACGCTGGGCCTGGCCAAGT
>CANFPU010000196.1 GCA_947448955.1 Burkholderiales bacterium | reverse complement strand
TTCAACTCATCGCGCTCTTCGGGGCTTTGCAGCCGCTCTGTCTCGGGCGGGATCTCGTCGTTGACCAAGTAGGGCTTGATCGAGTTGTACTGCTTAAAGAACTGCGTCATGTCGACGATCAGGTCGCGGATCACCGGCAGGCCGGGCAAGGGCTTGAGTACCACCACACCAGGAAGATCCCGCATGTTGGTCAGGCAGGCCAGCCCGTTCTTGCCGTTGATGTTCATCGCATCCGAACCGCAGACGCCTTCGCGGCAGCTGCGGCGGAAACTGATCGCCGGGTCGACCGACTTGAGCTTCATCAGTGCATCGAGCAGCATGCGTTCGCTGCCGTCGAGTTCGACATCGATCGACTGCATGTAAGGCTTGGCGTCGGTGTCGGGGTCGTAACGATAAATCTGGAAGGTACGCTTGGTCATGTTCTTGCTTCCTGTTCTGGCGTCGGTCGGGCTTAAAACGTGCGGACCTTGGGTGGCACACTGTCCACCGTCAGTGGCTTGAGCTGCACCGGTTTGTAGTCGAGCCGGTTGTCCTGGGAGTACCACAGCGTGTGCTTCATCCACTGCGCGTCATTGCGACCCAGTGGGAACTCAGCGTCATCGGCGCCGCGTTCGTAATCGCTGACCGTGTGAGCCCCACGACACTCCTGTCGAGCCGCTGCCGACTCGATCGTGGCCTGCGCGGCCTCGATCAGGTTCTCGACCTCAAGCGCCTCAATCCGCGCGGTGTTGAAGACCTTGCTTTTGTCCTTGAGCGTGATGCCCGCCACGCGCTCGCGCAGCGCAGCAATCTTGCGCTTGCCCTCGTCCATCGAGGCCTGGGTGCGGAACACGCCGGCATGCAACTGCATCGCATCACGGATGTCGTTGGCTACGTCTTGCGCGTATTCACCGTCGCTGCTGTTGTCCAGCCTGGCGATGCGCGCCAAGGACTTGTCGGCCGCATCGGCCGGCATCGGCTTGTGTGAGGCCGTCGACTTCGACAGGCTGCTGACAATATGGTTTCCGGCGGCACGGCCAAACACCAGCAGGTCGAGCAATGAGTTGGTGCCCAGACGGTTGGCACCGTGCACGCTGACGCACGAGCATTCACCGACCGCATAGAGACCATCGACGACGCTGTTCGGGTTGCCGTCCTTGGGCACCACGACTTGGCCGTTGATGTTGGTCGGGATCCCCCCCATCTGGTAGTGAATCGTCGGCACCACAGGAATAGATTCCTTGGTGATGTCGACGTTGGCGAAGTTGTGGCCGATCTCGAACACGCTGGGCAGGCGCTTCATGATCGTGTCGGCCCCGAGGTGGGTCATGTCGAGCTGGATATGGTCCTTGTTGGGCCCGCAGCCGCGGCCTTCCTTGATCTCCTGGTCCATGCAGCGCGAGACGAAGTCGCGCGGCGCCAGGTCCTTCAAAGTCGGCGCGTAGCGCTCCATGAAGCGTTCGCCGTTGGCGTTGCGCAGGATCGCCCCCTCCCCGCGGCAACCTTCGGTCAACAACACGCCGGCACCGAACACACCGGTCGGGTGGAACTGCCAGAACTCCATGTCCTCGAGCGGGATGCCTGCGCGGGCCGCCAAGCCCAGACCGTCGCCGGTGTTGATGAACGCGTTGGTCGATGCAGCGTAGATCCGGCCGGCACCGCCGGTGGCCAGCAGCGTGGTCTTGGCCTCGAGGATGTAGACCTCGCCGGTCTCCATCTCCATCGCCGTCACGCCAACCACAGCGCCGTCGGCGTCGCGGACCAAGTCCAGCGCCATCCACTCGACGAAGAACTGGGTACGGGCCTTGACGTTTTGCTGGTATAGCGTGTGCAGCATCGCGTGACCCGTGCGATCGGCTGCGGCGCAAGCGCGCTGCACCGGCTTCTCACCGTAGTTCGCGGTGTGGCCGCCGAACGGCCGCTGGTAGATCGTGCCGTCGGGGTTGCGGTCGAACGGCATGCCGAAGTGTTCGAGTTCGTAGACCACCTTGCCGGCCTCGCGGCACATGAACTCGATCGCGTCTTGGTCGCCCAGCCAGTCCGAGCCCTTGATCGTGTCGTAGAAATGGTAGTGCCAGTTGTCTTCACTCATGTTGCCGAGCGAGGCGCCGATGCCGCCTTGGGCCGCCACGGTGTGCGAGCGGGTCGGGAACACCTTGGACAACACCGCCACGTTCAGACCGGCACGGGCCAGTTGCAGCGAAGCACGCATGCCGGAACCACCGGCTCCGATGATCACCACGTCGAACTTGCGACGGGCTACTGAAACTTTGTTTGCAGCCATTTGATTCACAGTCTCCAAAGCACTTGCACAGCCCAGCCGGCACATCCCACCAACCAAGCGATCGCGGCCACCTGCATCACCAGGCGCACACCGACAGGCTTGATGTAATCCATCGCCACATCCCGCACCCCCACCCAGGCATGCCAAGCCAGCGCGACGATGACCACGAAGGTTGCGACCTTCATCCACTGGCGAGAGAAGATGGCGGCCCAACTGTCATAGCCCAGCGGCCCGCCGAAGATCACCTGCGCCAGCAACAGCAGGGTGTAGATCGCCATCAGCACCGCGGTGACACGCTGGCTCAACCAATCGCGAAATCCGTAATGCGCGCCCACGACCAGGCGCTTGGAACCGTAATTGACGGTCATTGTGGTGTACCTCTTGTTGACGGGTTTTAGAACAGACCAAACAGCTTGGCACCGAGCGCGAGGGTCAGCACGATGCTGATCGCGAAGGTGGCCACCGCAGATGAACGGCCTTGCTGCAAGGTCACGCTGTGGGTGGCGTCCATCCACAGGTGGCGCAGGCCCGCGACCGCATGGTGGAGATAGGCCCAGATCAGCGACAGCGCCACCAGCTTGATGACAAAGCCCGGCACGAAGCCGATGCCCGCGACGAAGGCGCTGCGGAAGGCGTCGTAAGACACCTCCGAGGTCACGCTGGTGTCGAACAACCAGACGATGAACGGCAGCAGAAAGAACATCAACATGCCGCTGACACGGTGCAGGATGGACACCAGACCGGCCAGCGGCAACCGGTACTGAAGGGCGTCGATCAGGCGCATGTTCGCGCCCGGCCGCGATGTCGGGCGTTGGATGCTCGGAGATTTATTGGAAAGGTCGGCCATGGGTTGTGGTCTCGTTGTGCGGGGAGAAACCCCAAGAGTCTATTGCAATGCAGCAGACTTGCCCGGTGCACGCGACAAGCCCGAGCTCAAAACAACGGCAATACGGTGTTTCATCAGTTCAACTCGTTGCGATAGAAATGTTGTTCGGTGCTGTAGAGCCCGCGGCGCAACTCGACCGGCTTGTCGCCGTAAGTGAAGGACAGCCGCTCAACGCTGAGCAGGGGTGCGCCGGGCCTGAGCGCGAGCAGTCGCGCGGTGTCGACATCGGCCGGCACCGCGCGAATTTTTTCTTCGGCGCGGATCATCCGGACGCCAAATTCAGCCTCGAACATGCCATACATCGGACCCTTGTAGTCGGCCAGTCGATCGGCCGTCAGTCCTTTGAACAACTTGCCTGGCAGCCAGATCTCGTCGAGCACCACCGGCTTGGCGCCAGCCAGCAGCAATCGGCGCAACTGCACCACCGCATCGCCGCTCTTGCCCGCCAAGGCCCGCGCCACATCGGCCGGCGCCCGCGTGCGCCGGCAATCGAGCAAACGCCGCTCCATGCCCAGCGCGCCGCCAGCATCGGGCACCAAGCGCAGAAACCGGTAGGCAATCTGCTGCTCGGCATGGGTCGCGACGAAAGTGCCTTTGCCTTGACGGCGCACCAGCAGGTTGTCAGCGGCCAGCTCGTCGATGGCCTTGCGCACCGTGCCCTGGCTGACCTTGAAACGGACGGCCAGGTACTGCTCGCTGGGGATGGATTCCCCAGGCTTCCAAGCGCCGGCCTGCAGTTCATGCGTGATCATGACCTTGACCTGCCGGTACAGCGGGCTGAACGCCGGCTCGGCGGCGGATGACGCATCGACCATCGGTTTAAAAGCGGCAACAGGGGCTTGCATGGACGCAATTGCAGCACATGCACCGCGCCTCGTCTATCAAATGCTGGCAGATGTCTTATAGAAGACATAAGAGTCGCAAAAACCCGCCAAACCCTCTTGGCAAGCCCTGGATTGGCCTACACTGCGAATCGGCCTGGGTGGCCGAATTTCTCGCCTGCGTGCGCTTGCAAAGGCCGTTCGAGAAGTCGGCTGCGGCGCGCCAAACCGATCCCATTTTTCGTCACCCTCCTCCTGGAGCCTCCCATGAGCAAAAAGCCCGTTCGCGTGGCCGTCACCGGCGCCGCCGGCCAAATCGGTTATGCCCTGCTGTTCCGCATTGCCTCTGGCGAAATGCTGGGCAAAGACCAGCCCGTCATCCTGCAACTGCTCGAAGTACCGGTCGACAAGGCCCAGGAAGCTCTCAAGGGCGTGATGATGGAGCTCGATGACTGCGCCTTCCCGCTGCTGGCGGGGATGGAAGCGCACAGCGACCCGATGACCGCTTTCAAGGACACCGACTACGCTTTGCTGGTCGGCGCACGCCCACGCGGCCCTGGCATGGAGCGCGCCGACCTGCTGGCCGCCAACGCGCAGATCTTCACCGCCCAGGGCAAGGCACTCAACGCCGTGGCGTCGCGAAACGTTCGAGTGCTGGTGGTCGGCAACCCGGCCAACACCAACGCCTACATCGCGATGAAGTCGGCACCCGACTTGCCCGCCAAGAACTTCACCGCGATGCTGCGACTGGACCATAACCGCGCGCTGAGCCAACTCGCCGCCAAAACGGGCAAACCGGTTTCGAGCATCCAAAAGCTTGCGGTGTGGGGCAACCACTCGCCGACGATGTATGCCGACTACCGCTTCGCGACCATTGCCGGCGCGTCGGTCAAGGACATGATCAACGACCCCGTCTGGAACGCTGAGACCTTCCTGCCCACCGTGGGCAAGCGCGGCGCGGCCATCATCGCCGCGCGCGGCGTGTCCTCGGCGGCGTCGGCCGCCAACGCTGCGATCGACCACATGCGCGACT
Organism: Burkholderiales bacterium; assembly: GCA_947448955.1. Lineage (GTDB taxonomy): Bacteria > Pseudomonadota > Gammaproteobacteria > Burkholderiales > Burkholderiaceae_C > Pseudaquabacterium. The sequence continues at coordinate 1,977 of CANFPU010000196.1, read as the reverse complement.
GGGCGCTGGGCACGAACGGTGGCTGGGTGACGATGGGCATCCCCAGCAACGGCGACTACGGCATCCCGAAAGACGTGATGTTCGGCTATCCGGTGACCTGCGAAGGCGGTGAGTACAAACTGGTCGAAGGCCTGCCCATCGACGCGTTTTCGCAGTCTTGCATCGACAAGACGCTGGCCGAGTTGCTGGGCGAGCAAGACGGGGTCAAACACCTGCTGTGACGATGCGCTTGGCCCGACTGGGCCATGTTGACCAGGGCTGATCGGCATCGCGCCAACAGCCCTTTTTCCATCCTGAAACGCCATGACCGCCTCCACCCTGCCCTGCGACGCCTTGTTCGAGCATGACGATCTGGCGCCCGACCTCCCGGTGTGTGACCACTACTGCGGCGTCGAGGACCGGATGAGAAAAAGCCTGGCGCTGCAAGCCGAACTCGGCCCAGTGTTCGACATCACGCTCGACTGCGAGGATGGCGCGCCGATCGGCGCTGAAGCCGAACACGCCCAACTCTGCGTCGAACTGGCACTCTCGGCAGAGAACCGTTTCGGCCGGGTCGGCGCGCGGGTCCATCCAGTCGACCACCCCGCTTTTGCCGCAGATGTCGAAACCCTCGTCGGGCGCGCCGGCGACCGGTTGGCCTACCTGATGGTGCCCAAACCACGCCATCTTGCCGATGTGCAGCAAGCGATTGCCCACATCGAGCATGTGGCGCGGGTCCACGGCAGGGGCTTGAGCTTGCCGGTGCATGCGCTGGTCGAGACCCACGGTGCGCTGCGCGACGTTCAAGCCATCGCCGCGCTGCCACAAATCCAGAGCCTGTCGTTCGGGCTGATGGACTTCGTTTCAGCGCACAGAGGTGCGATCCCACAGACCGCGATGAGCGTCAAAGGGCAGTTCGAGCATCCGCTGGTGCTGCGCGCCAAGCTCGAGATCGCCGCAGCCTGCCACGGCGCCGCCAAAGTGCCCTCGCACTGCGTGGTCACCGAGTTCAAGGATGAGAAAGCCATCGCCGCCGCAGCCACCCGCGCCGCGCGCGAGTTCGGCTACACGCGGATGTGGAGCATCCACCCGGCACAGATCCGTCCCATCGTCGAGGCTTTCGCACCCAGCGTGGCAGAGCTAGACGAAGCGATCGACATCATCACGGCGGCACAGGCGGCGCAGTGGGCGCCAATCAGGCATCGCCAGCAAGGCCAGGACCGGCTGCATGACCGCGCCAGCTACCGCTATTTCTGGCAGGTCATCACCCGCGCACGCCGCACCGGCCAGCCGCTGCCAACCGAAGTGGCGTTGGCCTTTTTTGGGCCGGACGCCTGACTGCTGCGCCACACCTGCGGCAGCAACGCCGCACCCAGCCTTGGGTCAACCCGAGGATTTGTCGGGTGCAGCGCCGGACAAGCGGCGGTAGGTTTCGTAGCCCGGTTGGTCGACCGCCAACTTGGCCAAGGTGCTGGCCCACAGATGCTCGGCCAGCGCTGGGTTGTCGGGCGCGATGTCGCCGCTCGCGATGGCCTGGGCCAGCCGTTGGTTAAGTCCCGGCAGATCGCCGTCCTGACCCAGCAAGGCCTGCAGGCTGTTCAGTTCGCGGTCGGCTGTGGCAGGCGCGAGCAGCAGTTGGCGCCGCGCAATGTCGAGCATGTTGGCGGCCACTCGCGCCTGGTAGCCCAGCGCCGCTTCGCCGGCCTGACCCAGCGCGGGCCCAGCCTGCTCACGCAGAAATCTCGCCACGGCCTGGATCAGGTCTTCGGGATCGGGTGAGTCCTGCATCAGCGGTCTCCCGTGTCCTGTGAGGCCTGTGAAACCTGCGGGCTCAAAGCAGCGCCTCGACGCGGGGCGATCAATTCAAGCAGATCGATCTCGGTCTCCGACGCACGGCGACCGATCGCGGTCTTTTCCATCCCCGCGCCGCTCAGCCCGGCCAGACCCATGCCTTCGCACATCACACCCCAACGCAGCGTGCCCAGCACCTGCCACCAG